>JAEUNY010000156.1 GCA_016791005.1 Zoogloeaceae bacterium | reverse complement strand
GGTACATAGCCGACGCCGTGGCGGGCCATGCGGTGGGTCGGCTCGCGAATGACCTCCTTGCCATTGACCATCACCGAGCCACTGCGTCGCCCCACCAGCCCGAGGATCGATTTCAGGGTGGTGCTTCGCCCGGCGCCGTTGCGGCCAAGCAGGGTGACGCATTCGCCGCGCCCCACCGTGATATCGATGCCATGAAGGATGTGGGATTCACCGTAAAAGGCGTGCAGATCAAGGATCCGCAACATTTCCGGACGAGGGTTGAAGGCGCTGGTCATGGAGCGGATCTCGGATCAGTGGTGGGCATCGTTCATATCGCTGGAGCCGACATAGGCTTCCAGAACCTGCGGATTCTTGGAGACCTCCTCGTAGGGTCCTTCGGCGAGGATGCTGCCCCGCTGCAATACGGTGATGCGGTCGCAAAGATTGGCTACCACCGAGAGGTTGTGCTCGACCATCAGAATGGTCCGATTGGCGGATACCTTGCGGATCAAGGCCACCACTCGCTCGATATCCTCGTGGCCCATCCCTTGGGTCGGCTCGTCGAGCAGCATCATCGTTGGCTCAAGGGCCAGGGTGGTCGCGATCTCCAGGGCCCGTTTGCGGCCATAGGGCATTTCACCGGTGATGGTGTCGGCGAACTGGGTCAGGTCCACCGCCGCCAGAAGTTCCATGGCCCGGTCATTCAGCACGTTGAGACTCTTCACCGATTTCCAGAAATGGAACTCGGTCCCCAGCTTTCGCTGGAGGCCGATGCGGACGTTCTCCATCACGCTGAGGTGGGGGAAAGTCGCGGAAATCTGAAACGAACGGACGAGGCCTCGACGGGCCGTGACGGCGGGGGCCTCGTGGGTGATGTCCTGCCCGTTGAAACGGATCGTTCCCCGGGTCGGCGGCAAAAACTTGGTCAGCAGGTTGAAGACCGTCGTCTTGCCTGCGCCGTTGGGACCAATCAGTGCGTGAATGTGGCCCGTCCGGACCTTCAGATCCACGTTGGAGACGGCGGTGAAGCCCTTGAACTCCTTGGTCAGGCCCGCCGTTTCAAGAATGAATTCGCTCATCAGGTGTGTGCCCAGGGCAGGAAAGGGAAGGCCAGATCGGCATCCAGATCATCGAAGTCGACTGCGTTTGAGGGGATTCGCGGCGCCCCCGGCTCCAGGCAGCCGAGCTTCCGCCGTTTCGGCAGGCGTCCGCACGACAGGTCGGCCAACGCCCAAGCCTGGAAATGACACAGCCTGGGGTTTGCGAAGAAACTGCCTGGAAATCGACGTCTGACCACCACCGACCTTGTGGCTTGGAACGGGGTCGTTGGAATACCGTGATGTCGATACCAAGCGCCATCTCCTCCTCAGAATTGGCTCGCAAGCTTAGGGATGAAGCTTTGCCAGACCATTTCTCAAATGTAACGAATGGTGCAATCCGGCAAGGGCCCGCATTCGCGCGGGATCCGGGTCTTGATGTTGGGGCACGAGTCCCAACGGGTGAAGTCTCCCCGCCCGTCGTTTTTTTGCAGTCTCACCATGCCAACAGTGTCTGTCAACTCTCGCTTTGAGCTGCACTGCGACATTTTCCGGGTTTGGGGCGTGGGAGCCGAGATTGAAGCAGGACGGGCTTCTCGACGAATTGCCGTCCCGCATTTCCAAAACGGCGTGGGGTAGAATCGGCGCCTTTTGCAGGGCGTTGTGGATGCGCTTGTTGCTTGCGCCGATGGAGGGCCTCGCCGATGACGTCCTGCGGGACATTCTGACCCGGATCGGCGGATACGATTGGGGCGTAACGGAATTCGTGCGTGTGTCGGGCACCCTCCTGCCGGCACGGGCCTTTCGCCGGATCTGCCCGGAGTTGGAGCGGTCTTCCCGCACCGCGGCCGGGACCCCGGTGCGCGTGCAGCTCCTCGGCTCCGACCCCAGCTGTCTCGCCGATAACGCCGGGCGCCTTTCCGAGCTGGGTCCGGCGGGCATCGATCTTAATTTTGGTTGCCCGGCGCCCACGGTCAATCGTCACCGCGGCGGGGCCGCCCTGCTCGAAGAACCCGAACTGCTTCACGCCATTACCCAGGCGGTGCGTCGCGCCGTGTCCGCCGAAATACCGGTCACCGCCAAGATGCGCCTCGGGGTCCGCGACACGGCCCTGACCCTTGACTGCGCGCGCGCCCTGGCCGATGGCGGTGCCGAG
>JAEUNY010000030.1 GCA_016791005.1 Zoogloeaceae bacterium | reverse complement strand
GGATTGGCTGCGCGGATTCGGTAACCTCATCATCGTCGATCATGGGGCCGATTTTCTGACGATCTACGGGAACAACGACGCCCTCCTGCGCACCAATGGCCAGCATGTGGCGGTGGGTGAGCCGGTGGCCAGCGTGGGCGCTAGCGGTGGCGCCGGGGAATCGGGCTTATACTTTGAAATTCGCCGCCAAGGGCAGGCCCTGGATCCTCTGAAGTGGATCCGGTTGAATTGATGGCCCGGGTTGGGGCTCGTCTGTGGAGAGCGTATGCGTAGCAAGTTGCAGCAACTGGGACTGATCTTTACTGGTCTATGCGCCGGGGTCCTGATCAGCCTGAATTTCTCGGCCAACGCCGACCGCGCCACGGTTGCGCCGTTGCCGGTGGACGAACTGCGCTCCCTAGCAGAGGTGTTCAACGCCATCAAACAGGGCTACGTCGAGCCGGTCGAGGACAAGAAGCTCATCACCAACGCCATCAGCGGCATGCTGACGGGCTTGGATCCCCATTCCGCCTACCTGGATGCCGAGGCATTCAAGGATCTTCAGGTGGGTACCCAGGGGGAGTTTGGCGGCTTGGGAATCGAGGTCGGCATGGAAGACGGCTTCGTGAAGGTGATCTCTCCCATTGAGGACACGCCGGCGTTTCGTGCCGGGGTGAAGTCCGGCGATCTGATCATCAAGCTCGATGAGACCCCGGTGAAGGGCATGAATCTCGGTGAGGCAGTCAAGCGGATGCGGGGCAAGCCAAAGACCCAGATCACCCTGACCATAGCGCGCAAGGGCGAGACCAAGCCGATCGTGGTGACCCTCACACGGGAGGTCATCAAGGTGCAAAGCGTCAAGTCAAAGGTCGCCGAGCCGGGCTACGGCTACCTCCGGGTGGTTCAGTTCCAGGAGAACACCGCAGCGTCGGTCGTTCAGCACCTTGATCGCCTGTACAAGCAGGGGCCCCTCAAGGGGCTGGTCCTGGATCTGCGCAACGATCCGGGCGGTCTGCTCCATGGCGCGGTCGGCGTGGCCGCTGCATTTTTGCCCCCCAGCGCTCTGGTGGTGTCCACCGACGGGCGGGCCGAGGATGCCAAGCGGAAGTATCTGGCCATTCCGGACGACTACCTGAGGGGTTCCCGGGAAGACTTCCTCAAGCAATTGCCGGGTGGTGCCAAGGACGTCCCCATGGTGGTCCTGGTGAACGGGGGTTCGGCTTCCGCGTCCGAGATCGTGGCCGGCGCGCTGCAAGACCACCATCGCGCGGTGGTGATGGGCACCCAGACCTTCGGCAAGGGATCGGTGCAGACCATCCTGCCTTTGAACAACAACACGGCCATCAAGCTCACCACGGCACGCTACTACACGCCGAGCGGGCGGTCCATTCAGGCAAAGGGCATCCAGCCGGATATCCAGGTCGAGGAGCAGTCCAACGGCTTGACGCAGCACCGTCTGCGTGAAGCCGATCTGGATGGGCACCTCAACAACGACAAGGATCCGGAAACCGCCGTCGCCAAGCCGAAGGAGGCCGCACCGGCCAATGGCGGCAAAACTCAGCGGGACAAGGACAAGGACGGCAACCGCAACGACGACGAGCCCGAGGAGCGGGTGAAGTTCGAGATTGCCGGCAAGGACGACTACCAGCTCAATCAGGCTCTCAACCTTCTCAAGGGCCTGCAGATCGTCCAGAATAAAAAGTAGGGAAAGACAGAGGGTTTGGAATCATGATGCGCCGGGAAACTGCCTATAAGCTTGCTGGGCGGCGCCATGAACACCGGGACGCCATGGCGGCGGGAATGGAGAAGATTCGGGAACTCCGTTTCCGTGCACTTCCGCCCAATCAGACCGAACGGGCGTGGGCGGCCTTGTCCGAGCTCCCGGGGGTGAGTGTCGAGGCCGGCACGCACCCGCGTTCCCTCACGGTCCGCTATTCCATCCTTCAATACTCGCTGGAATCCCTCGAAGAGGGTTTGGCGACGGCGGGCTTTCACCTCGATAGCTCCCTTTACCTCAAGCTGTGCCGCGCTCTTGTCCATTTCTGCGAAGAGACCCAGCGGCACAATCTCCTGTCCCCCGAGCGCCTCCTCAAGCAGTCGAACGAGGTCTACATCAAGGCCTATGAGCACCATCCCCATGGGGATCACGACGACACCCCGGTGGAATTGCGGGACTTCAAGTAGTCACGGCCGTCGGCGATGAACGACGACCAACTCCTGCGGTACAGCCGCCACATTCTGCTGGACGAGATCGGCATCGAGGGCCAGCAGGCCTTTCTCGATGCGCGGGCCTTGGTGGTGGGGGCAGGGGGGCTGGGCTCACCGGCTGCGATGTATCTCGCCGCTGCCGGGGTGGGGAGCATCGTCCTCTGCGATGGCGACGAGGTCGATCTGACCAACCTCCAGCGCCAGATTCTTCATGATGCGGAGTCCGTCGGTGCGCCCAAGGTTCTTTCCGGGCGGCGGACGCTCCTGCGGCTCAATCCTGAAGCCCACATCGAGGCTTTGCAGACCCGCCTGGAAGGCGAGGCTCTGGTCGAACAGGTCCGGCTGGCGGACGTGGTGCTGGATTGCTCGGACAATTTTTCCACCCGGCATGCCATCAATCGTGCCTGCGTCGCCACGCGAACGCCCCTGGTGTCAGGTGCCGCGATCCGATTCGATGGCCAGATCTCGGTCTTCGACCTGCGCAAGAACGAGAGTCCCTGTTACCACTGCCTGTTTCCGGAAGATGCCGCGGGCGAGGAATTGCGCTGCGCGGTCATGGGGGTGTTCGCGCCCCTCACGGGCATTATTGGCGCTACCCAGGCGGCCGAGGCCCTCAAGGTGCTGGCCGGGTGTGGCACGACCCTCGTTGGTCGGCTGCTCTTGCTGGACGGCCTGAACATGGAGTGGCGGAGCATCCGCCTTGAGCGGGATCCCAGCTGCAGCGTGTGCGGTCGGCCGAGCGAGGGTGGCGAGGGCCCGCATTAGGCGCTAGGCAGAAAGCGGGCGAGGATCCGGAGGTCCTGCCCCACCGAGCGGACGTCGTGGAACCGAAGTCGATGGGCCTGGGCCAGGTCAGTCAGGGCTGGGAGGCGAAATAGGCCCCTCGCGGCATCGCCGACAAGAGTGGGTGCGAGGTAAAGCAGGATTTCATCCACCCAGCCGGCCTTGAGCCAGGCACCGTTCAGGCCTTGCCCGGCCTCCACGTGCAGTTCATTGATGCCGCGGCGGCCCAGCTCGGTGAGGAGCGCGGCGAGGTCCACCTGACCCTTCGTGTCGGGAAGCGCGACGATCTCAGCCTGGCGGGCTTGGAGGGTTGCGGCCCGTGCCGCGTCTGCCGTCGCGCAGGCGACCAGGACGGGCTTGCCATCGAGGAGGCGTGCCGAGGGGGAGAGTTCCAGGCGGGCATCGACCACCACCCGTAGGGGCTGGCGCTCGCTGGGGACGGCGCGGATAGTGAGTTGGGGGTCATCCGCCCGGACCGTGCCGATGCCGGTCAGGATGGCGCAGGCTCGCGCCCGCCAGCGATGCCCGTCAGCCCGCGCCGCTTCGCCGGTGATCCATTGGCTGACCCCGTTTTCCAGGGCGGTCTTGCCGTCGAGGGTGGCAGCGGCCTTGAGGCGGACCCAGGGGCGTCCTCGGGTCATGCGGGAAACGAAGCCGATGTTGAGCTCCCGGGCTTCGAGCTCCAGCAGGCCGGATTCGGTGTCAATGCCTGCGGCGCGCAGCCTGGCAAGCCCTTGGCCCGCCACCAGGGGGTTCGGGTCCGCCATGGCTGCGATGACGCGGCGGACCCCGGCGGTGATCAGGGCATCGGCGCAAGGCGGCGTGCGGCCATGGTGGCTGCAGGGTTCCAGCGTGACATAGGCCGTGGCGCCCCGGGCAGCCTCGCCGGCCTGGGCGAGAGCATGGACTTCGGCATGGGGCTCTCCGGCGCGGCGATGCCAGCCTTCGCCGACGACCGTTTCACCGTGGGCGAGCACACAGCCGACTCGGGGGTTCGGGGTCGTGGTATCCAGGCCGAGGGCGGCCAGGCGCAAGGCCTGGGCCATGTGGGCGTGGTCAAGGGCCGAAAAGGTCATTCTCGGGGGGTGGTTCGCCCTTGCGTCGGCCACGCGGGCGCTTCTGGATTTCCTTGATGGCGTTGGAGAACTCGTCCACGTCCTCGAAATTCCGATACACCGAGGCGAAGCGGATGTAGGCGATTTTGTCCAGGCTGCGCAATTCCCTCATCACCTGCTCGCCTAGGCGTTCCGAGGAGACTTCCCGCTCGCCAAGGGCAAGCAGCTTCTCCTCGATCCGATCCACGGACGCGAGGATCGCCTCCGAGGTGACCGGGCGCTTGCGCAGCGCCAATTTCAGGCTGAACAGGAGCTTGTCCCGGTCGTACTCCACCCGGGTGCCATTGCGCTTGATGATCTGGGGGAACTTGAGTTCGATCCGCTCGTAGGTGGTGAAGCGCTTTTCGCAGCCCTGGCAGCGCCGTCGGCGTCGCACGATGTCGCCGTCCTCGTTGAGGCGGGTGTCCGTCACCTGGGTGTCCACCGCGCCGCAAAATGGGCACCTCATGATGTCGGGCGGTCAGCGCGGGTGGGGAAGTCCCCCACCCGGGATCCGAAAAATTGGACTATCTCAGGCACCATACACGGGGAAGCGACGGCACAGTTCGGCGACCTGACCGCGCACCCGGCTAATCACGGCAGCATCTTCCGGGGCGTCCAGCACGTCGGCGATGAGGTGGGCGATCTTTTCCGCCTCGATCTCGGTGAAGCCGCGGGTGGTCATGGCCGGCGAGCCGATCCGGATGCCGGAGGTAACGAAGGGCTTCTCCGGATCCTTGGGAATCGCGTTCTTGTTCACGGTCAGATGGGCCTGACCCAGGACCGCTTCGGCCACCTTGCCGGTGATCTGCTTGGCCCGCAGGTCGACCAGAAAGACGTGGCTTTCGGTCCGGCCGGAAACGATGCGCAGGCCACGTTCTTCGCCCAGCACGCGGGCCATGACCCGGGCATTGGCGATCACCTGCTCCTGATAATTGCGGAAGCCGGGGGTCGCGGCCTCCTTGAAAGAGGCGGCTTTGGCGGCAATCACGTGCATGAGGGGGCCGCCCTGCAGGCCGGGGAAGATCGCCGAATTGATGGCCTTCTCGTGCTCGGCCTTCATGAGGATGATGCCGCCCCGGGGGCCCCGCAGGGTCTTGTGGGTGGTGGAGGTCACCACGTCGGCGTGGGGCACCGGGTTGGGGTAAAAGCCCGCCGCGATGAGCCCGGCGTAGTGGGCCATGTCCACCCAGAAAATGGCGCCCACTTCCTTGGCAATCTTGGCGAAACGTTCGAAATCGATGCGAAGCGAGTAAGCGGAGGCGCCGGCGATGATGATCTTCGGCTTGTGCTCCCGTGCCAGGGCCTCCATGGCCGGGTAGTCGATCTCTTCCTTCTCGTTGAGACCGTAGGCCACCACGTTGAACCACTTGCCCGACATGTTGAGGGGCATACCGTGGGTGAGATGGCCGCCTTCGGCCAGGCTCATCCCCATGATGGTTTCGCCCGGTTTGGCGAAGGCCATCAGCACCGCCTGGTTGGCCTGGGAGCCGGAATTGGGCTGCACGTTGGCGGCCTGGGCACCAAAGAGCTTCTTCAACCGGTCGATGGCCAGTTGCTCCACCACGTCCACGTGCTCGCAGCCACCGTAATAGCGCTTGCCCGGATAGCCCTCGGCATATTTGTTGGTCAGCTGGGAGCCCTGGGCTTCCATGACCGGAAAGCTCACGTAATTTTCCGAGGCGATGAGCTCGATGTGCTCTTCCTGACGGCGGTTTTCGGCCTCGATGGCCTTCCACAGTTCCGGATCGGCCTTGGCGAGGGGGTTTTGCTTGGAAAACATGGATCTAACTCAGTGGAGGACTAAACAAGAATCTTAACATGCCACCCCACACCGGCGGAGGGGCGGCCGGTTTCAGGCATTGGGCAATTCGTCCCGGCTGGCGGCGAGATGGGCCTGCCCCGCCCAGGCAATGAGTTGCCATCCTCCATCCATCCGCCCGAGCCAGTTCAAGGCGGCATTGGGGATAGGGAAGTCACGCTTCGCCTCCAACGGCTTTCCGGTCGCAAGACGGTACACGATGTCGAGGACGCCACCGTGGGTCACGAGGAGGATCGATTCACCCCTATGGCGATCGGCGAGGGCAAGGAGCGCGGTTTCGATGCGTTGGGCAAAATCCACCAGGCGCTCGCCGCCCCCGGGAAACGCCAGGTCCGGGTCCCGATCCTCGAAACGTGCGTAATCCTGCGGATATTGGGCGCGGGCCTCGTCGTAGGTGAGCCCTTCGAAAGCGCCGTAACGGCGCTCCCGCAGGCGGGGTTCCGGCGTGACGGGCAGGCCCACGGCAGAGGCGAGGGCTTCCGCCGTTTGACGGGCGCGCAGCAGATCGCTGGAGTACAGGGCAGTGAAGGTTTCTTCGGCAAGGTGGGCCGCGGTGGTCTGCGCTTGCGCCTGGCCTGTCGCGTTGAGGGGCACGTCCAGGTGGCCCTGGAGGCGCCGAGCCACGTTCCAGTCCGTTTCGCCGTGGCGAACGATACAGATGCGCGTCATGGGGGGACCTTTCTGGAAGTTTAGACTTGCGGGAAAAGGCGGTGGGCGGTGCGGTTAGCGTTTCCCCCTATTGGTGGGGGGGGAGGGGGCGCCGGATAATTCCGCCCCACAGTCCGGTACTTCTGGGGCGCGTCCGCGCTGGCCGACCGGGTTGAATATTAACGGTTATGGAGGAGAGGCACGTGACAGCGCTTCTGAATCTTGCCCGTGGGATCGACCGGCTCAATGCCTGGGTAGGCAAGTCGGTCATCTGGCTGATCTTGGTAGCCGTTTTGATCAGCGCGGGCAATGCAATCGTACGCAAGGCCTTCAACTACAGTTCAAACGCCTTGCTCGAGCTTCAATGGTACTTGTTTTCTGCTGTTTTTCTGCTGGGGGCGGCCTACACCCTGCAGCGAAACGAGCATGTTCGCATCGACGTGATTGCGGGTAAGTTTTCCAAGCGAACCCAGACCTGGATCGATGTCTTTGGCACGGTGTTCTTCCTCCTGCCAGTGACCATCATGGTGCTCTGGCTTTCTTGGCCCGTCTTCGTGCTGTCCTTTCAGTCCCAGGATTCTTCCAACAGCGCAGGAGGGCTGATCCTGTGGCCGGCCCGATTGCTGGTGCCCGTGGGCTTTCTGCTTCTCACCCTCCAGGGTTTCTCAGAACTCATCAAGCGCCTCGGATTCTTGTCCGGCGTGGCGCCGGATCCCACGGATCGGCATGGTGAGAAGAGTGCCGAGGAAGAACTGGCGGAGGCGATCCGCCGGGCCGAGGAACTCAAACAGCAGGGGCCGCGCTCATGATCGAATTCATCACACAGAACATGGCCCCGCTCATCTTCCTGGCCATGGTCGGGTTCATGCTGGTGGGGTATCCGGTGGCTTTCGCCCTGGGGGCCTGCGGGGTCTTCTTCGGTCTCGCCGGGATCGAACTGGGCATGCTGAGCCCGTCCTTGTTCCAGGCCATGCCCGACCGGATCTGGGGGGTCATGAGCAACGACACCCTGTTGGCGATTCCGTTCTTCACCTTCATGGGCTTGATCCTCGAGCGCAGCGGAATGGCTGAGGATCTGCTGGAGACCATCGGCCAGCTCTTTGGCCCGATCCGCGGCGGCCTGGCCTTCGCGGTGATCCTGGTGGGTGCGATGCTCGCGGCGACCACCGGGGTGGTGGCGGCTTCGGTGATTTCCATGGGTCTGATCTCGCTGCCGATCATGCTGCGCTATGGCTACAACAAGCAGCTTGCGTCGGGCGTCATCGCGGCGTCGGGAACCCTGGCCCAGATCATTCCCCCCTCGCTAGTGCTCATCATCATGGCCGACCAGCTCGGCCGCTCGGTGGGGGACATGTATAAGGGGGCCTTCATCCCCGGTTTCGTGCTCACTGGCCTTTATGTGGCATACGTTGCGTTGGTGGCGATGTTCAAGCCCGCCTGGGCGCCGGCACTGCCCGCAGAAGCTCGCTCGATCAAGGAGGACAACGGGGCCTCCGGCCTGCCCTCGCTCGGCCTGCTGACGCTGATCTCCGTCGCGTCGGGAGTCCTGTTTGCCCAGACCCGCCCGGAGGGCTGGGCGACCGACGAGTTGATCGTCACGGGCATGTGTGTCGGCATCGGAGTGGCCTTCGCCCTGTCGGTGGCGAACAAGGTCTTCAGGATGAACCTCCTGTCACGGATGGCCCAGCGGGTGACCTTCGTCCTGATTCCCCCGCTGGCGCTGATCTTCCTCGTCCTGGGAACGATCTTCCTGGGGGTAGCGACGCCCACCGAGGGGGGTGCCATGGGGGCGACCGGGGCGCTGGTCATGGCACTAGCTCGGAAACGCCTTGACCTGAAGCTGCTCCAACAGGCCATGGAGTCCACGGCAAAGCTCACCGCCTTCGTGATCTTCATCCTTATCGGTGCGCGGGTCTTCTCGCTGACCTTCTACGGGGTCGATGGGCACCGCTGGGTGGAGCACCTGCTGCTGGACCTGCCGGGTGGACAAGTGGGCTTCTTGATCGTGGTGAACATCCTGATCTTCCTCCTGGCGTTCTTCCTGGATTTCTTCGAGCTGGCCTTCATCGTGGTCCCCCTGCTTGGCCCTGCGGCGGAGAAGCTGGGCATCGACCTGATCTGGTTCGGGGTATTGCTCGGGGTGAACATGCAGACTTCCTTCATGCACCCGCCCTTTGGCTTCGCCCTGTTCTACCTCCGTTCGGTGGCGCCCAAGTCGGTGAAGACGACGGATATTTACTGGGGCGCCGTGCCCTTCGTCGTGATCCAGGTGCTGATGGTGGGCTTGGTGATCGCCTTCCCCGGCATGGTGACCGGAGGCCTGGGCGAGCAGAAAAAGGTCAACATCGAGCAGATCGAGATCGTCGTGCCGGTGGATGAGGGCATCCCGAACATCCAGTTCGATGACAAGCCCGCCGAAAGCGCGCCGGAAGGCGGGGGCGAGGCGGAGGACGAGGCCATCAAAGCCCTCCGTGACGCCATGAAGGATTCCGGCGAAAAGCCCGCCCAGTAGCGATCAGATCGACCTGGCTCCCACGACAGCCCCCGCCTCGGCGGGGGCTTCTTTTTGCATCGGTCAGGGGTTCTGCGCGGCTGGCGGCGCCTGACGGCGGCTCCACCACAGGCTCGCCACCATCGACAAGGCAATCAGGGTGGCCACCACGGCCAGGGAGACGGTGACCGGGATCTTGTAGAGATCGATCAGCATCATCTTGGCGCCGATGAACACCATGACTGCGGCGAGGCCGTACTTCAGCAGCACGAATCGGTCGGCGAAATCCGCGAGGAGGAAGTACATCGCCCGAAGCCCCAGGATCGCAAACACGTTGGAGGTGAGGACGATGAAGGGGTCAGAGGTCACGGCGAAAATGGCCGGGATGCTATCCACCGCGAACACCAGATCGGTGAACTCCACCAGGATGAGAACCAGGAAGAGCGGGGTGAACCAGCGCACCCCGTCTCGCCAGACCACGAAGCGTTCGCCCTCCAGGGTCGGCGTGATCCGGAGGTGACCGCGCATCCATTGGAGGAGCGGGTTCTTGTCGAGATCCGGCTTCTGGTCCGCAAACCAGGCCATCTTGATCCCGGTGAGGATCAGGAACGCGCCGAAGAGGTAGAGGATCCAGTGGAACTGGGCGATCAGCCAGGCACCCGCCAGGATCATAAGGGTGCGCATCACAATCGCCCCGAGCACGCCGTAGAGCAAGACCCGCCGCTGCAGCGCCAAGGGGACGGCAAAGTAACTGAAGAGCATCAGCCACACGAAGAGGTTATCCACCGCCAGGGATTTTTCGATCAGGTAGCCGGTGAGGAACTCCCCGGCCTTGAGGTTCGCCACCTCCCGTCCGGCCGTGCCATCCAGCCACCACCACAGGCCCGCGCAGAAGGCCAGCGCCAGGGCGATCCACACCACGGTCCAGCCCGCCGCTTCGCCCAGACTGACCCGGTGTGCCTTGCGCCCACCGAGAAGGAACAGGTCAGCGGCGATCATGACCACAACCAGGGCGAAGAAGGTCCCCCACATCCAAGGTTCTCCAATGCTTTCCATGCGTCATCTCCAAAAATAGAAACGGCCTCGATCCGTGGCGGACAGAGGCCGTTCTGAGAGGACGCACCTTTGCCGCGCACGGCAAAGGTCTCGCTTGCAACCTGGGTTGCCCGGACACCGGATGGTTAGCCCATCGGACTGACGATGCCGCGGCGGAAAGCTACTCCCCTTTGGGTGGTCAGATTTTCATTAAACCTGACTGGGTTTGTCAACTTTCCCTTGGGGGGTAAAGGGGGTGAACGAAAACGGCCCGGTCTTGCGACCAGGCCGTCATGCGCACGGATTGAAAACGCTTATTTGCGGGAGGCTGCCCGCGCGGCCTGCATGAAGTTGTCGAAGCGGTTTTCCGCCACGGCGAACCACTGCAGCTCGTCATCGAGGAATTTCTTCTGGGAGTCGTAGATTTTCTTGAAGGCCGGGTTCTTTGCCGACGTTTCGGCATAGACCTCCATGGCGGCCTTGTAGCAGGCCGCCATCACCTCATTGGGGAAGGGGCGCAACTGGGTGCCGGTTCCCACCAGCTGCTTGAGGGCGGCCGGGTTCTTGGCATCGTATTTGGCCAGCATATCGGTGTGGGCATAGAAGCCCGCGGCTTCCAGGACCGCCTGGTATTCCTTGGGCAGGGAAGCCCAGCTCTTGGTATTTACATAGGCGGAAAGCTGGGGACCGCCTTCCCACCAGCCCGGGTAGTAGTAGAACTTGGCCACCTTGTTGAAGCCTAGCTTCTGATCGTCGTAGGGGCCGACGAACTCGGCAGCGTCGATGGTGCCCTTTTCCAGCGCGGGGTAGATGTCGCCCCCCGGGATCTGCTGGGGCACGACGCCCAGCTTGGTCAACACCTGGCCGGCAAAGCCGCCGATCCGGAACTTCAGGCCTTCCAGATCCTTGACGGTCTTGATCTCCTTGCGGAACCAGCCGCCCATCTGGGCGCCCGTGTTGCCGCAGGGAATGTTGACGATGCTGTAAGTGGCGAAGAACTCCCGCAGCAGTTCGAGGCCGCCGCCGTGCAGGGTCCAGGCCATCATCTGACGGGCGTTGAGGCCGAAGGGGGTGGCGCAGTCCAGCGCGAACGTGGGGTCCTTGCCGATGTAGTAGTAGGAGGTGGCGTGGCCCATTTCGACCGTACCGTCCTTGACGGCGTCGATCACGGCCGGGGTGGGAACAATTTCGCCAGCCGCGAAGACCTGGATCTGGAACTTGCCGCCGGTCATCTCGGCGACCTTCTTGGCCATCACCTCGGCGCCGCCGTAAATGGTGTCCAGGCTCTTGGGAAAAGCGGAGGCCAGGCGCCACTTGATGGTGGGCAGGTCGGCGGCCATGGCGGGGGTGATCAGGGTTGCGCCTGCAGCGACGCCGGCCCCGGCATTCTTCAGAAATGAACGACGCTCCACGATGTCTCCTCGTTTTGATTTGGAATGATGCTGATTCCAGCCCGGCCGATTATAGGGATCAGGCCGAGGGATGGAAGGCAGGAAAACCCTAACCTTCCGTGGGAAATCTTCCGACTACTCCCCGGCAACGGTCATCCGGTCGATCAGAATCGAGCCGCAGCGGCGGGCGCCCCGGGCCAGGATATCGTTGCCGATCGCCTGAATGCCGAGGAACATCTGGCGGAGATTGCCGGCGATGGTGATTTCCTCCACCGGGTATTGGATCTCGCCGTTCTCGACCCAGAAACCGGCCGCGCCGCGGGAATAATCACCGGTCACGTAGTTCACCCCGTGACCAAGCATCTCGGTCACCAGCAGACCCCGGCCCATCTGCTTCAGCAGGGCGGCCAAGTCCTGGTCCCCACCCGTCACCAGGAGATTGTGGGCGCCGCCAGCGTTCCCGGTGGATTGCATACCCAACTTGCGGGCGGAGTAGGTGCCCAGGAAATAGCCCTGCAACACCCCTTCGATGACCACGTCCCGGTCCCGGGTGGCCACGCCGTCGTCGTCGAAGGGTGTGGAGCCCATGGCTTTGGCGATGAAGGGCCGCTCCGCAATCGTCACCACCGGGGAAAACACCTGGGTGCCCAGGGAGTCGAGGAGGAAGGACGACTTGCGATAGAGGGCGCCGCCGCTCACTGCCTGGATGAAGCTGCCGATCAACCCCCCCGCCAGGGGCGCCTCGATTACCACTGGCACTTCGCAGGTCTTGATCTTGCGGCCATCGAGTCGCGCAATGGCCCGCCGGGCCGCCGTTTCGCCAATGGCTTCCGCCGCCATCAGCTCGGCCGCATCCCGCCGCGAGTCGTACCAGTCGTCCCGCTGCATGCCATCCTCTTCCCCGGCGATCACCGAGCAGGAGATGGCATGGCGGGAGGAGGGAAACCCGCCCAGAAAGCCCAGGCTGTTGGCGGAAATGAAATGGGACTCCTGCTGGGAGACGCTCGCGCCCTCGGAGTTGGTGATGAGGGGGCTGGTCGCCAGGGCGGCCTCCTCACAGCGGGTGGCGAGGGTGAGGGACTCTTCCACGCTGAGGGGCCAGGGGTGGTGCAGGTCCAGATTCGGGAACTCGGTGGCGAACTCTTCCTTTTCCGCCAGCCCGGCGCAGGGGTCGGGCGCCGTAAAGCGGGCGATGGCGAGCGCCGCGTCCACCGTCGCCTTCAGGGCCGTGGCGGAAAAATCGCTGGTGCTGGCGTAGCCGCGCTGCTGGCCGAGGTACACCGTCACCCCGATGCCCTTGTCCCGGTTGTACTCGATGGTGTCCACCTCGCCCTTGCGCACGCTCACCGTCTGGCCGAAGCCCTCCGAGACGTCCGTCTCGCAGGCCGAGGCGCCCTGGGCGCGGGCGAAGCGCAGGACGTCCTCGGCGATCTCGCAGAGTTGATCCCGGGAATAGCTGAAACCTTGAGCGGACATGGGGGGCGGGCCAGGGGCGTCGATGATGAGGGGCTATAATCTTAACCCTTTCCGATTGCCAGGACGCGCCATGAGCCAGGCGGAGCCCGCCCCCGAGGCCCCCTCCGAATTCGAGGGGCCGAGCAAGACCCGCCGCAAGAAGGACATGCAGGCCCTGCAGGACCTCGGCGCCCAACTCGTCGAACTCTCCCCGGAGCGCTTGGCCAAGGTGCCCCTGCCGGATAGCTTGGCCATTGCTGTGCAGGAGGCGCGGCGGATCACCAGCCACGAAGGCCGGCGGCGCCAGATGCAGTACATCGGCAAGCTCATGCGGGGGGTGGACCCAGCCCCCATCCAGGCCATGCTCGATGTCTTTGCCGGCGTTTCCAAGGAAGAAGTGGCCCGCCAGCACCGCCTGGAGCGCCTGCGTCAAGACCTCCTGGCCGACGAAGGCCTGCTCCACCGCATCGCCACCACGTGGCCCGGGGCGGACCTGCAGCATCTACGAGTCCTGCGCCGCAACGCCCTCAAGGAAAAGGAGCAGGGCAAGCCGCCCCGGGCATTCCGGGAGCTATTCAAGGCCCTGCGGGATCTCGACGCCGGGCCCGAGGACGACCACGAGGAGCCGGACGCATGAGCATGAGCCAATCCCAACTCACCAACGAAGAAGACGTCACCATCGGCCTGGTCTCCATCAGCGACCGGGCCTCTTCCGGCGTCTATGAAGATAAGGGCATCCCGAGCCTGGAGGCCTGGCTGCGCCAGGCGCTCCTGACCCCCTTCGTAGCCGAGATCCGGGTGATTCCCGATGACCAGCCCACCATCGAGGCGACCCTCAAGGAACTGTGCGACGAGGGGGGCTGCGACCTGGTGCTCACCACCGGCGGTACCGGGCCCGCGCCCCGGGATGTGACGCCGGAGGCCACCGTGGCCGTGGCGGACAAGGTGATGCCCGGCTTTGGCGAACAGATGCGCGCCATCAGCCTCCACTTCGTCCCCACCGCCATCCTCTCCCGCCAGGTGGCCGTGATCCGGGGCAAGACCCTCATCATCAATCTGCCGGGCCAGCCCAAATCCATCCAGGAAACCCTGGAGGGGGTGAAGAACGCCCTGGGCGACGCCGTCGTCCCCGGGATCTTCGCCGCCGTCCCCTACTGCATCGACCTCATCGGCGGCCCCTACATCGAGACCGAGGAAACGGTGGTTAAGGCGTTTCGGCCGAAGTCGGCGGTGCGGCGGAAGTAGCGGTGTCTTTACGCTGGTAGTACAGGCTCGGTTTGTTTGCGAGGGGAAAGGCTTCTTTCTCAAAAGAGGTGTTGTTCGACTGCATCCATCTTTCATATGACCATTGAAGATTTCCATGATGGACCTATTACGTGATCCGCTTTGGCAATTCATCGGAGCGATCTTGGCCTTTCTGGCGCTTCCAACGGCCTATTGGATCTACCTGCTACAACGCCCAAGAAAAGAAATTGCATACGGTGTGCTAACTACCAGACGTCTACTATCCTTGGCTAATGAACTTCGCGGACGGGTCGAGGTTATCTTTGACGGAAACCCCGTGGACGACGTTCATTTATTGATCGTTGGCATTAAGAACAGCGGGAATGTGCCAATTTTAGCGAGCGAGTTTCTGTATCCACCAACAATACGTGCATCCAATGGCAGCACTTTTATTTCTGCTGAACTCTCTAAATTCTCCCCTTCGAATCTGAATCCATCGCTCGTCCTTAACGCGGATCGGCTGGAATTAATGCCCTTGCTACTAAATCCTGGCGACCACATATCAATTCAATTGCTTACGACTGGCCAGAATCCATCAGCCTTGCCGGATTTCCGAATTGTTGGAACATCAAGTATTGAACTTCTGGTCAAGAATCGACCATTCTCCGATTTGGAATCTTGGGGTGCAGTTATTCGATGGTTTCTCCTGCTTGGCTTAATTATGTACGTTGGTATTTACATGGAGACCTCCATCAAGAAGATAATTTTCGTCAGCGCTCCATTTATTATCATGCTAGCGGTGCTTTACCGTTGGGCCCGGTCGCGAATCGGGACCGAAGCCTCCCGATACATTGACGATATTTAGCAGGACAACAGACGGGGTCAGCAGACGCAGCAGACGGGGTCCGCAGCAGACGGGGTCCGCAGCAGACGGGGTCCGCAGCAGACGGGGTCACACGCAGCAGACAGGGTCAGGTCTTGCATTCCAGCACGGGTAGCAAGCGTAGGTTGAGATTCGCTTTGCTCGGCCAACTCCCAACCAATTCCCTGTCGGCGATCGATTACTTCGGCACGATCTGAATCACCTTCCGCCCGAGCTTTGCCTTGGGCATGTATTCTCCGGCGAGTTGTTTGCGCCGCTCCACTTCCCGCCACCAGGCCCGAATCCCCAGCAGCCCAGCGAGGATGCTCCCGTAGAGAAGGGGCTCGCTGATGTCCTTTTTCACCAGCCACCAGTAGTGGGTGACACCGAGGATGGCGATGGCGTACACCGAGCGGTGCAGGCTTTGCCATTTGCGGCCGCCCAGGCGGCGAATGGCGAAGCTGTTGGAGGTGGCGGCCAGCGGGATGAGCAGCACGAAGGCGGCGAAGCCCACGGTGATGAAGGGGCGCTTCAGCACGTCCTTGGCGATGCCCTGGAGGTCAAAGAACTGGTCGAGCCAGATGTAGGTGGTGAAATGCAGGCTGGCGTAGAAGAAGGCGAAGAGGCCCAGCATCCGCCGCAGGCGCAGCAGCCAGTGGGCGCCGGTGAGGCGGCGTAGCGGCGTCACCGCCAGGGTGATGAGGAGGAAGCGCAGGGTCCAGTCGCCGGTGGCGTGGGTGATGGCTTCGATGGGGTTGGCGCCCAGGGCGTCGGTCAAACCGGCCTGGACGAGGTGGGCCAGGGGCAGGAGGCAGACGAGAAACAGGGCGACCTTGATGGGCCCGATGGGGGGCATGGCGGGGCGGCGGGGCGGGGAATCCTTCATCATCGTCAGTAGTATTTCTGCAGGTCCATGCCTTGGTAGAGGCGGGCCACCTGGTCGGCATAGCCATTGAACATCAGGGTGGGGCGCTTGGAAAACTCGCCGATGCGCCGCTCCTTGGACTGAGTCCAGCGGGGGTGGTCCACGTTGGGATTGACGTTGGAGTAGAAGCCGTACTCGGCGGCGTTGGCCTGGGTCCAGGAACTCACCGGCTCCCGCTCCACGAGGCGGATGGTGACGATGGATTTGGCGCTCTTGAAGCCGTACTTCCAGGGCACCACGATGCGGACCGGGGCGCCGTTCTGGTTGGGGAGCACCTCGCCGTAGAGGCCGACGGTGAGCAGGGTCAGGGGGTGCATCGCCTCGTCCAGCCGCAGCCCTTCCCGGTAGGGCCAATCCAGAACCGGGCGGCGCAGCATGATCTTGGGGTCGTAGTGGGAGATGAACTCCACGTACTTGGCGCTGCCCTGGGGCTCGACCTGCTTCAGCAGGGCGGCGAGGGGAAAACCCACCCAGGGGATGACCATGGACCAGGCTTCCACGCAGCGCAGGCGGTAGATGCGCTCTTCCAGGGGCGCGAGCTTCAGGATCTCGTCGATATCAAAGCTGCGGGGTTTGCCCACCAGACCTTCCACCTTCACCGTCCAGGGCCGGGTCGCCATCACCCCGGCGTTGGCGGCGGGGTCTTCCTTGTCGGTGCCGAATTCGTAGAAATTGTTGTAGGTGGTCACCGCCTTGTAGGGGGTTTTGTCTTCCTTGACGTTGAATGGGCTGGGGGTGAGGGGCGCGAGTTTCTGGGGCGCCGCCCGGGCGGTGGACGGGAACCCGGCCCACAGGGCGGCCCCCGCCACGGCCCCCCCGCTCAGGGTCTGGAGAAAGCGGCGGCGGTCTTCGAACAGCGCCCGGGGGGTGATTTCGGAGGGGGCGATATCGGCAGGGCGGCGGATGAGCATGGCGAACCTCGTGTTCGGGGTGTGAGGGTTAGTCGGGCGAGGCGTCGAGGCCTTACACCCTTTCCCGTTCCGACCCGCCGGTCGGTCAAGGATTCAACTGACCATACACCGCCTGGGCGACCGGCAGAAGTTCCGCCCGGGGCATTTCGCCGGACAGCGCGAAGCCCAGCGGCCCGTCCACCCAGTAGAACACCGAAACCGCTGCTTCCTGGGCGAAGCGGAAAGCGGTGGCGGATTCGCCGGGGCCGCCCCGGCTCACGTACAGGGTGAGACGTCGCCCGTCGCCATGTTGGTACATGAACTGGGCGACCGGCCCTTCGTCGCCGGGCAGCAGGCGGCCCCCCACCAGGGCGTAGCCCTGGGTGGTCAGGGTGGGCACTCGCAGGGGGGTGCCCAGGCGCTTGGAGAGCCACGCGACCAAGTGGGCCTCCTGGTCGGCCCCCACTTCCACCGGGTGGCGAACTTCCGGCACATAAACGGCGTGGGCAATGGCGGCCTCCCGGGGCAGGCGGGGGGCGGACTCGGCGACCGTGATCGGCGGTGGAGCGACCCAGGCCCGAACGCCGTAGCCCAGGAGGGCGCCGACGGCAATCCAGCCCAGGGCGGCGGCGTGGCGCCAGACCCGGCGGGGGGCCCGGGCGGTGGCGAGGAGGTGAGGCGGTATCGGCTCGGCCAGGATCGGCGCGAAGGCGGCCCGCAAACGCTCGGCATCCGCCTGCCAGGCGCTGACCTCGGCGGCGTCCTCGGGATGTTCCGCCAGCCAGGCGGCTACCCGGGCGCTCTCCTCGGCGGAAAGCTGGCCGTCCGCGTAGCCCTGGAGAGTGTCCCGGGTGATGGGGGCGCTGGACATCATTTGATCCTCCTCAGGGAGGCGGGCTCGCGGGGGGAGGGCGAGCCGTCCATGCTCTGGCGCAGGCGTTCCCGCCCCCGGGCGAGGCGCGACATCACCGTGCCGATGGGGACGCCGGTGATCTGGGCGACGTCGGCGTAGCTGCGCTCCTCCAGGACCACCAGGAGGAGGGTTTCCCGCTGTTCGGGGGAAAGGTCCTGCAGGGCGCGCTCCAGATCCCGCAGGGTGAGGGGATCGGTGGTGTTGGCCTGCGGCGGGTCGGCCATGAGGGCCGTGGGGTCCTCCGCGATCACGGTGGCTGCCCAGGGGGTCCGGATCTGATTGACGAAGAGGTGATGCATCAGGGTACGCAACCATGCCGACAGGGCCCCCGGCCGCCACAGGGACCACTTTTCCAGGGCCCGGGCCAGGGTGTCCTGAACCAGGTCATCCGCCCGCGCGCCGTCGCCGGTCAGGGCCCGGGCGTAGCGGCGCAGGCGCGGAATCTCCGCGATCAGGAGGTCGTCCCGACTCATGGCCGGCGGCTGCTCCTGGGACCCGGCGTGGGCTGGCGGGGTTCCGTCACGGCTGGGCTACGTGCCATACGTTGCGGAAGCCGTCGCCGGTCTTGTCGCCGGGTTTCTGATCCTTGCTCCAGAGGTAGAGGGGCTTGCCCTTGTAGGCCCATTGCTGGCCGCCGTCGTCCCGGGTGACCAGGCTCCAGTCGCCATGGGGTTTGGCGTCAGCCCCCGCCATCAGGGGCGGCCAGTTGGTCGCGCAGGGGCCGTTGCAAACACTCTTGCCGCTGTTGGCCATGTCGGAGTCGAAGGTGTAGAGGGTCATTCCGGTGGGGGCGACGAGGGTGCCGGCAGAGACATTGGCCGGGGCCGTCGGCGCGCTGGCGCAGGCGGAAAGCACGGCAGCGGTCAGGGCGGCGAGGACGATCGGGAGCTTCATGATGCCATTCCTTGTGAGGGTGATGCCGCATAAACAGCCCCTGCCCACTCGTTATTCCCTGGCGCGAAGAATATTTTGAGCTGCCGGCCAAGCATGCGCCCGACGGAATGAATAGGCTAAACTGGAATGCTTTCCTGCCCAATCCCTGCAGTGGTGATCCTTATGTCCGTCCCTGGCAAAATCCATATCGACGATGTCCGTATCCGGGAAAT
>JAEUNY010000161.1 GCA_016791005.1 Zoogloeaceae bacterium | reverse complement strand
CCGGAGAACTCGATCCGCGCCGCAAGATTGCCAGACGCCATGTCTTCCATGCCGCGCCGAAGCTCCGACACCGAGCCCACCACGACGCAATAGGCCGCCAGACTGAGGTAACCCAGGACAGCCAGGCCGACTGCACAAAGGGCGACCTGGAGGACCAGAAAGCGCTGCATGCCGTCGAGACGACTGGCGAGAATGCCTCTCACCTGGGGAACGATGACGCCGTACGCCTGGTCGTAGGCGCGATCGATCGCGTGGGTCATCATGTCGAAAAAGGCCCCGGGCGGCATCCGCAGATCCCCTTTGAGGAGCCGTCCGCTGATTTCCTCGCGAATCTGCGCCGCATCCCGCTCGACATTGGTCTTCAGCTCAGCCATCGCCCCCTGGACCGGGGGACTGTTCCGGCCCGCGCGGTCCATGCTTTCCACGAAGCCCTTGAAGGCCATGTCCCACTGCCCCAGCTGGGCACTCAGGTCCATCCGCCGCTGATCATCCATTTGCTGGGCCGCCAGGGCGCCGGTTCCCATCGCGCGCAAGCGTCCCATCCGTTCCGTCATCTGGGGGAGGGGATCGAGCAGGGCGGCCAGAAGGTGATGGCTATCCGCTTCGGAATTGAGCGTCAAATGCGCTTCATCCCCGAGGTCGTGAAGGAGGCCAATCTGATTTTCAATCAACTTGGTATGGGCGGCCAGGTTGGCCGCCGGCGCCATGCTGAGCCCCTGGCGGGAGAGATCGCTCCACGCTGACTTGATACCTTCCCAGCGCTGACGCAGGGCCGGCGAGGCGTCCATGCCGCCCAACGCCTGGTCAAGCTGCCCAACCGCGTCCACCAGCGCCCGGGAACGCTCCTCGAGTTTTGGCGTGAGGTGCGCACCGCCGTTCAAGACGCCCGCCGAAAGCCCCCGATGCTGCTGGGAGATTTGCGCGACTTTAAGGAGCGCCTCCACCCGCGGCAATCCGTCCCGCGCTTCACGGGTGGCATGCATGTCATCGAGCAGCGTCGTGAAGAGCACACCGCCAAGAAACACGTACATGGCCACCGAAACCGCACCGGTCATGGCAAATTTCCACGGATACCGGACGCTTTGCATCAGCCGGATCCCCGGGGCCAAAAGAAATTTCATGATGATCTCCACCCGCAGGACATATTGCGAGCAGGATCGTCAAGGCGCCGACAAACTTTAGCGCGGGTGTCAATGCACCCGCGACGGGGGATCAGATCAGTTGGCCATCCTGGAGTTGGAGGGTGCGATCGACACGCCCAGCGAGAGCGGGATCGTGGGTCACGATGATGAAGCTGGTGCCCTGCTCGCGAGCCAATTCGATCATCAAACCGAAGACCCGGTCCGCCGTGTTGCGATCGAGGTTCCCGGTGGGTTCGTCGGCCAACACACAGGCCGGCCGGGTCACGAGGGCCCGGGCAATGGCGGCCCGCTGACGCTCGCCGCCGGAAAGCTCTCCCGGCGCGTGGGTCAGCCGGTGCCCGAGCCCCACCGCCTCCAGCATGCTCTTGGCCCGCGCATCGGCCTCAGCGCGCTCCACGCGCCGGATGTAGAGGGGCATGGCGACGTTCTCGAGCGCCGAGAATTCAGGCAGAAGATGGTGAAACTGGTAGACGAAGCCCAGGGATTCGTTGCGCAGACGCCCACGCTCTGCCTCGCCGATCGCGGAAAAATCCCGTCCGAGCAGGGCCACCTTCCCCCGGGTCGGAACATCCAGGCCCCCCAGGAGGTGCAGGAGCGTACTTTTGCCCGAGCCGGACGCCCCCACCACGGCGAGCCGCTCACCCCGGGCCACGGTGAGGCTGACATCCCGCAGGACCTCCACCGGCTCGGGCCCCGTGAGGAAGGTCTTGCCGAGTCCTCCACACGACAAAACGGGTTCACTCATAGCGCAGGGCCTCCGCCGGATTGACCCGCGACGCCCGCCAGCTCGGATAGAGCGCTGCCAGCAGGGCCAGCACGAAGGACACCGAGGTAATGGCGGTGACATCGCTCATCAGGATCTGGGAGGGCATCTCGGAGATGTAATAGATCTCCTTGTTCCACAGGGTCACCCCCAGCACCGTTTCCAGGGCCGGAATCACGACATCGAGATTACTCGCCAACAGCACGCCGCCGATAACGCCCGCCACCAGCCCCACCACCCCGATGATGGAGCCCTGAAGAACGAAGATGGCCATGATCGACCCGGGGCTGGCCCCAAGGGTGCGCAGGATGGCGATGTCGGCGTACTTCTCCTGCACGGCCATCACCAGCGTCGAGACGATGTTGAAGGCGGCCACCGCCACGATCAGGAACAGAATCACCGTCATCATTGTTTTTTCCAACGCCACCGCCCGAAAGAAATTGGCATGGCTGCGGGTCCAGTCGGTGATCGCCACGGGCTCCCTCAGCAGCGGAATCAGTTCGTGAGCCACTTGGGGGGCGTCGAAAATATCGGTGATCTTGAGGCGCACGCCGGAGACCTGATCTCCCATCTGGTAGAGCACCTGCGCGTCCGCCATGTGAATCAGCACCAGGCCGGAGTCATACTCGATCATCCCCGCCTCGAAGACCCCCACTACCGTGAATTGCTTGAGGCGTGGCAGGACCGCCGCCGGCGTCACCAGCCCCTGGGGCGCGATCAGGGTGACCTTGTCGCCGAGGCGAACCTGGAGCGCGTGGGCCAAATCCTTGCCCAGGACGATGCCGAATGCACCCGGCTGCAGACTTTCCAGCTGCCCGACCCGCATGTAGCGCGCAAAATCGGCCACCTTCTCTTCCGCAGCCGGAAGGATTCCCCGCACCAGGGTGCCCCGCACCCCCTGATCGAAGGTGAGCATGCCCTGGGCCTGAACGAAGGGCGCCGCCGCCCGCACCTCCGGGTGCACCGCCGCCTGCTCCGCGACCTGCTGCCACGGCCCCAACTGCCCATCCAGCCCGGTGATCTGAAGATGCGCCGCCACGCCGAGGATCCGGCTGCGCAATTCTTCCTGAAAGCCATTCATCACCGACAGCACGGTGATGAGCGCCGCCACCCCCAGGGCGATGCCCAGCATCGATACCGCCGAAATGAAAGAAATGAAGCGATTGCGCCCCTGGGCCCGCTTGCGCGAGCGGGTATAGCGCAATCCCACCAACAACTCATAACGCATGGATTCGAGGGGGGTCGTCGAAAGGCGCCATTGTGCCCGAGGGGCCCTGGCCCGGGGTAACCCGATGCAACCGTCCCCGGGTAAGATGCCGACCTGCCCTTCCCCGCCCGTGAAGCATGGATCCGATTCAATACTGGGAGCTCGCCAGCTACGTGGTGACCGTGGTCGGCCTCCCCTTCGCCATCGCCGTCTTCATCTATGAACAACGGCGGGAGCGCGACAATGAAGATGAGGAGGCCTATCAGGTCCTTTCCGACGCCTACCGGGATTTCCTCAAGCTGGTCCTCGCCAATCCGGACCTGAGGCTCCGCTCCACTACCCGGGCGTTGGACCTCAACGACGAGCAGCGGGAACGCCAACTGGTGATCTTCGAGATGCTGACCTCGCTTTTCGAGCGGGCCTTCCTGCTCGCCTACGAGGACGACATGACGCCCCGCCAGCAGCGGCGCTGGCATTCTTGGGATGATTACATGCGGGACTGGTGCCAGCGGGAAGACTTCCGCGACCTGCTTCCCCGCATGGTCCAGGGCGAGGACCCGGATTTCGCTGACTACCTCCTGCGGGTCGCGGCGGAAGAGTCAGCACGGCCCGCATGCTAGACTGCCGCCGCCTCTGATCCTCCGGCCGCCATGCAGATTCAGCTTGTCATCCCTGGCCTCCTCTGGCCTGCGTCCCAAGGCCGCCATCCCGCCCAGGACCTCGCCCTCCCCGCGCTCTCCCGCCTGATCGGCCATGCCCAGGTGGACCACTCGGCTCCCCTCGCGCCAGACCTCTGGCTCGCGAACCGCTTCGGGCTGACCCCGGAGTCGGCACCTCTGGCCGCCCTGCGTCGCCTGGGGGAGGATGGCCTGGAACCCATGCGGCCAGGATCGGCCTGGCTGTGTGCTGATCCGGTGAACCTGCACTTCGCCCGGGAACATCTGCTCCTTGCCGACGCCGGCGATCTTGCCTTGACCGAGAACGAGGCCGATGCCCTCACCGCCAGCCTCAACGAGACTTTTTCAGACCTCGGTCGCTTCGAAGCCGGCGCGCCGGACCGCTGGTACCTTCAGCTTGCCACGGTGCCGCAGGCCCGTTTCTTTCCCCTCACCGACGTCACCAGCCGGCCGGTAGGCCACTTTCTCCCGGAAGGGCCCGACGCCGCCCAGTGGGCCCGCGCCATGAACGAGGCGCAGATCATCCTCCACAATCACCCCGTCAGTGCGGTGCGGGAGTCCTCGGGCCGGGCCACCGCCAACAGCATCTGGTTTTGGGGCGCCGGCCCGCTTCCTGCCGAAGGCCTGGCGCCGCCCGCCCCGCGCATCCTCGCCGAGGGCTTGGTGGCCCGGGGACTGGCCCGGGCGGCCGGAGTCGAGCCGGGCCGCCCGGCCTTCCCTGAATCGGGCCCGGATACCTTGATCGTGCTGGAAGATCTGCTGCGCCCCGCCCTCTATCTCGACATCGACGGTTGGAGCGCCGCGCTCCAGGGGCTGGAGGAACGGTGGTTTGCACCGCTCCTCGCCGGGCTGAAGTCCCGCCGCATCGCCCGCCTTCAGCTCGCCGCCCCCGGGGACCGCGCCACCCTATCCCTGGGCGTCGAGGCGGGAGAATTGTGGAAATTCTGGCGCAAGCCTAGGGGCATCGAGACCCTCGGCTCTGGCGTGGAGTCGCCATGACCCGCATCGTGCCGCGCCAACCCTCCGCCGAAGTGGTCCGCCGCCTCGTCGCCGCCGGGATCCACCCCTGCCTCGCGCGAATCTATGCGGGCCGCGGCGTCGCCCGGGAAGCCGAACTCGACTACGCCTTCCAGGGTCTCCTCGCCCCGGACCAGCTCAAAGGCAACGCCGAGGCGGCCCAGCTTCTGGCCGACGCCATCGAGGCCGGCGCCCGCATGGTGATCGTCGCCGACTACGACTGCGACGGAGCCACCGCCTGCGCCGTTGGCCTGCGGGGGCTGCGGGCCCTGGGCGCCGACGTGCACTATCTCGTCCCGAACCGCTTTGAAACCGGTTACGGCCTCTCCCCGGCCATCGTCGAGCTGGCGCGTCCCCTGGAACCGGATCTCCTCATCACGGTGGATAACGGGATCGCCAGCGTCGAAGGCGTGGAAGCGGCCCGGGCAGCCGGGATGGCCACCCTCATCACCGATCACCACCTGCCCGGGGATACCCTCCCGGCCGCCGACGTGATCGTGAACCCCAACCAGCCCGGCTGCGATTTCCCGAGCAAAGCCCTGGCCGGGGTGGGCGTTATGTTTTACACCTTGCTGGCTCTGCGGGCGGAGTTGCGCCAGCGCGGCGCTTTTTCCGAGCGGCCGCCGCCCAATCTGGCCGATCTCCTCGACCTGGTAGCCCTGGGCACGGTGGCCGACGTGGTGCGTCTGGACCGCAACAACCGGATTCTGGTTTCCCAGGGCCTCGCCCGCATGCGGGGTGGGCGGCTCCAGGCCGGCCTGCGAGCCCTCTTCGCCGTCGCCGGTCGCGACCCCGCCCAAGCCAGCACCTTCGACCTCGGCTTCGCCCTCGGCCCCCGTCTCAACGCGGCGGGACGGCTCGCCGACATGGGGCTCGGCATCGAACTGCTGACCACCGACGACATGGCCCGCGCGCTGAACATCGCCCAGGAGCTCGATCGCCTCAATCGGGAGCGGCGGGCCATCGAAGCGGACATGCAGGACGACGCCCTGGCCCACCTCGCGGCCCTCGACGCCGATGCCCGGGCCACCATCAGCCTTTTCGAGCCGAGCTGGCACCAGGGCGTGATCGGCATCGTCGCAGGGCGGATCAAGGAACGGCTACACCGCCCGGTGATCGCCTTTGCCCGCAGTGGCGAGGGCGAGCTGCGCGGCTCCGGCCGTTCCATCGCCGGCCTCCACCTGCGGGATGCCCTCGATCAGGTCACCAAGGAAGCGCCGGGGCTGATCCAACGCTTCGGCGGTCACGCCATGGCCGCCGGCCTGACCCTCGCGGAAGCGGACTTTCCCCGTTTCGCCACGGTTTTCGAGTCAGTGGTCCAGGGCCTTCTCGATCCCGCGGCCCTGACCCGCCACCTGGAGACCGACGGCCCCCTCGAATCGGGCTATCTCAATCTGCAAACGGCCCGCCTGCTGGCCGATGGGGTCTGGGGCCAGGGATTTCCCTCACCCGTCTTCGATGACCGCTTTCAGGTGCTCGGCCAGCGCATCCTCAAGGACCGCCACCTCAAGCTGCAGCTTGAAAAAAACGGCACCCGCATCGATGCCATCCAGTTCAACTGTACCGAGCATGCCCCCCGCCATATCCACGCCGCCTTTCGGCTGGAAGTCAATGAATACCAGGGCGTGGCGAGCGTGCAGCTCCAACTGGAGCATTTCGAACCGGCATGAAATCGGCATGGCGACGGCCGAAGCCCCTCGCAACTCGAGTACCATCGCCACCGGCGACCGGGAACGGATTGACGTCCCCCAACCAGGCGCTGCGATCGACGCTCATCCGAAAGGAAATCCCATGACCGACCCCCTCGGCCCCGGCCAGACCCAAAGCCAAACTCAGGCTCAGACCCAGAACACCTCCCTCATGGTGAGCATCCAGAGTTCGTCTGACCCCGGACTCGAACGACGCATTTTCGGCAAGGTCGCCAGCGCTGGGCGGCAGTTGAGCCGGATGGCCAATGTGCTGGAGATCCTCATCGCCGCCTTTGAACGCGACGGTGGGAGCAATGCCAACCCCATCGCTTCGGAGGCGATCGCCACTTTTCGCGCGATGCAGGACGAGATCGCCCAGGAGAAGGCCGGCCGGGCCCCGGAGCGCATCATCGAAGCGCTGGAGGAACTGCGCGCCGAAGACCCCGAGGCCTATGGCCGTGTCCGTAGCCGCCTCCGCAAATGGCTGGACGGCGCCGACGACGCCCTGCCGATTGCCTCCTCGCCGGACTGAGTGCCCGTCAAACTCCCAACGGCTTATTTGCTTCCGCCGGACGCCTTGTCGATGGCTTGATCGACGGATTTACCCGCCTTCTCCAGCGTGCCCTCCGGGCGCACCGCCTCCTTAGCGCTGTCCACCGCCTGATCGATGGATTTTCCAGCCCGTTCCATGGGCCCTTCCTTTTCGCACCCGACTAGCCCGGCGGCAATGATGGCGACGATGACGATGGAGCGGAGCATGGCTTTGCGTTGCATGATGGTTCCTTCGGCACGATGAATGACGCCTTCATCTTGCGCCCCCCAGGGGAGCTGGGCGTGTAGGACGATGCCTCACTTCAGGTCGGCTTCACCCTACAGACCGCCCGCCCACGCCCAGCAAGAATGACCCCAAGTCGCCAAAGCCAACCGGACTGGCGAAGCTCCCAGGGGGATTGCCGCCATGCCAATTAGCTTGAATGTCGAACGCTCTGACCACCCGCCACCGGGTTCCGAAATAGCATCGGATCGCAAAACCCCCGCACCGGGGCTGATGCGCCTCGCGGTGGGTGGCCTTTTCGTCCTCGCCGTCTTGTACACGCTCTATTTTGCCAAGCCGGTGCTCCTCCCCATCGCCCTGGCCCTCCTCTTTGCCTGGGTGCTGAGGCCATTGGTGCGCGGTCTTCAGGGGCTCAAGGTGCCGGAATCCCTGGCCGCTGCGCTCGTCGTGGGGGGCGTTCTCTGCGCGGTGGGCAGCGGCGCCTACCTGCTGACCGAGCCCGCCATGAAATGGGCTGAAAACGCGCCCCAGACCTTGCGGGAGATCGAGCGCAAAGCGAGCGCCCTCAAGCGCTCCATCGCCACGGTGCAGCGGGCCACCGACAAGATCGAGGACATCGCCCGGCCGGAATCTCCAAGCGCCCCGGCGGCCGTCCCCGAACATCGCCCCCTGAGCTCCACCCTGCTGTCCGGCACCCAGGCCTTCGCGGTCAGCGCCCTCACTACGGTGATCCTGCTCTATTTCCTCCTCGCGGCGGGGGACCAGTTCCTGCGCAAGGTCGTGCGCATGATTCCGAGTTTCGGCGACAAAAAGAAGGCGGTGGAAATCGCCCGGGGCATCGAATCGGAAATTGGCCGCTACCTCCTGACCATCTTCTTCATCAACCTTTCCCTGGGCGCGATGACGGTCCTCCTCACCACCCTGGCCGGCCTGCCCAACCCGCTGCTCTGGGGCGCCATGGCAACGCTGCTCAACTTCATCCCCTACGTCGGGGCGACCATCAGCCTGGTGGTGCTTGCCATCGTGTCGCTCCTCACCTTCGACACTCTCACCCAGGCCCTGATGGTGCCCGGCGGCTTCCTCCTCATCACCTTCCTGGAAGGCCAGATCGCCTATCCGCTGGTGGTCGGCCGCCATTTCGCGGTGAACCCCGTCCTGGTGTTCGTGTCCCTCTTGTTCTGGGGCTGGCTGTGGGGCATCCCGGGTATGCTGATGGCCGTGCCGATCCTGGTGATCGCCAAGATCTGCTGCAGTCACATCGAAGCGCTGGCGCCCGCGCGGGAGATCCTCGAGGGCTGACGGCGCCTGGGGGCTGGACTCAGCCCGCGCCGACCACGGCGCCGACTTCGCGAAGCAGTTCGTCTGGTTCGATGGGCTTCTGGAGGGTTCGGCGAGCGCCAAGACAGGTGGCCAAAGTGAGGTACTCGGCCTTGCCGATCCGCCCACCCCCCGAGATCGCGATGACCGGGAGTTCCGGAAACCGGGCATTGACCTGGCGCAACAATTCGATCCCGTCGAACTCCGGCATGATGATGTCGCTGATCACGAGGTTGACCCCGCCAACAGCCAAGCGGGCCAGGGCTTGACGCCCATCTTCCGCCACATCCACCACATGCCCCCCTCTGCGCAACACCTTCGCCAAGGCATAGCGCACGTCTTCGTCATCATCCACCAACAAAATCGTGGCCAATGGGCCCTCCTCCGTTCTAGTTTTCAACCGGGGCCGACCTGTCGGCCCGCCAGGGCAAGTAGATGTCGAAGCGAGTCCCTTCGCCCCGCCGGCTCCGCGCGACGATATCACCACCCGCCTGGGTGACCTGCGAATAGATCACCGACAGCCCCAGGCCACTCCCCTTTCCAACCGCCTTCGTGGTGAAGAAGGGGTCGAAGATGTGGGGCAGCACGTCGTCCGGAATGCCGCTCCCGTCGTCCTCCACCCAGAGATGGGCATAGCGCCCATCCTCTGCCCGAACTGGCGTTCCCGCCGCGTCCCCCTTCACGATCTCCACCTCCCCCACCCCAATGCGGATCTGGCCCGCGACCTCCACCAAGGCGTCCACCGCGTTGCTGAGCAGATTGAGGACCATCGTATCCACTTCCGAATCGCCGGCGGGCACCCAGGCGGTATTCACCTCGTAGCGTTCTTCCAGTCGAACGGCCGAGGGCAGGGCTGCCCGGCCGATTACCAATGCACGACGTACCCCCGCCACGAGATCGCAACTCCCGCCGCCGGTCGATTCGGTGCTCCGCGAGAAGGCCAGGACCTGTCTTAGCAACTGGGAGGCCTTCTGGCTGGACAGGTGGATGCGCCGCAAATCCTCCGCCTGCTCGCTCCCCGGCGGCGCGTCATCGGCCATCAACTTGCTCAGGGTCATCACCGGCACCAGGAAATTATTGACCGAATGGGCGATGCCCCCCACCAGAGTGCCGAGGGCCTCCATCTTCTGGTGGGCGGCCAGACGGCTTTCCAGACGTTTGCGGCGCTCGATCTCCGCGGCCATGTCCCGGGCCAGGGATTCGGCCATCCCGCGGGCCGCCGCCTCCCTTTTGAGCAGGTGCATCGCGTGGGCCGTCAGGACCCCCAGCATCAAAATCGTGACCATCGCGAGGGCAAGGATCGCACCGCGCAGGTGGCGGAACTCCTTGGCCATCTCGTCGAAATCCGCGTCGGCCTGGGCCTGCGCCCGATCGAGGATGCCGCTCACGGCGCCAAGCGCTGCCATCTCCAGCCCTTCGAAGGCCTCCTTGGCTTCGGCGAGTTTTGCTACCGATGCGCCGTTCTCGGCCATTGAGACGATGTGCCGCGCCGTCTCCGCCAGGCTGCGGTGGGCCTCGAGCAGGCCCGCCAGTTCTTCCTGAGGGTGGCCTTTGGCAACGGGCACGCGGCGCAGCCCATCCAGCGCCGCGTCGAACTCGCGCCCCCCTTTTTCAATCAAGCTGGATTCCGTTTCAGCGGCCCGACTCGCCTCGGAGGCTTCGGCATCGCCTTCCCGCTCCACCACCGTGGCCACCAGAAATTCGGACGTCGACGAAACCGTTCGCAGAATGCCAAAGCGCATCTGCTCCAGATAGCGCAGAGTGGGTACCATCCGCTCTTGCACGGAGCGGGTCAGTGCCACGCTCTCCTCGGTGGTATGCAAGCCATACCACCCCACCAGCAGGACAATCGCGGTGGTCAACGCAGCAACGACAGTCAGACGAAGATTCATCATGATCGCAAGCCCCGGTGGCGGGGCGGTCAAGTCGGTCCATCACTATCGGCTTGCCGAGCCGCGGGCTGAGGCCGGATCCGCCCCCCATAGCCGGCTTCAGCGCCCCCGCCTCGACGCGGCCTCTGCCAGTCTGGCCCTCGTGGGGCTGCTGATCCTCGCCGGCGGAATGTCCGCCTGCGGGGGCTCGCCGATTCGGGCCCGCCCGGAAGGCACCTCTTCGCTCTGGGAGGTCCGCCATCAGGCGCGGCACTTTCTGCCGGAGCCCGGACCACGGGAGGTCGTCGTGGTGGTCAATTACAACTCACCGGTGGGCAATCACGCCGGGCTGTGGGCCGGCGACCTGCTAGCTGACCCCGCGGGCAGCTACCTCGCTGTGCGCCAGCGCGCGCCGGCCTGGTCGGGCCCCAACCTCACGGATTATCTCCGCTACCAGATGGAGGACGGCGACCGGGTGTTCAGCTACCGCTTCACCCTCGACGATACCGCGTTCGCCGCCCTGCGCCAGCGGGTCCTGGATGCTGGACCGACCGCCCCGCTCTTTTGCGCGGCTGCGGTACAAAACCTGATTGCCGGCATCGGGCCATTCCAGGTGATTCCCCAGGTCACCTGGGCGTCCCCGGCGGAATTGGCGGAACACCTGGCGCCACTTTGGAAACTGCCGGGGGCGGCGGGAACCTGCCAATGGCCGGACGGTGCCGCGTGCTGACCCAGACCTGGTTGGGAACGATGACACAGCCCAGCCTTGGGCAGCGGGTATACTCCCGCCCGCCATGCCGGTGGACCATTACGAAAACTTCCCGGTCGCCTCCCTCCTCCTGCCCCGCGCCTTGCGCGAACCGGTGGAAGCGATCTATGCCTTTGCCCGCAGCGCCGACGACATCGCCGACGAGGGGGACGCGGCACCCGTGGTGCGCCTGGCGCGCCTGAACGATTACCGGCGCGAACTCCTCGCCATCGAGCAGGGCAAAACCCCCGCCGATCCCATGTTTGCCCGCCTGGCCCGCAACATTCGCGACTTTTCCCTGCCCGTCCAGTTGTTTCGGGACCTCCTCGACGCGTTTCAACAGGACGTAGGCAAGACCCGCTACGCCGACTTCGCCGAGTTGCTCGACTACTGCCGCCGCTCGGCCAATCCGGTGGGGCGCCTGCTGCTGGTGCTCTACCGGGCAGACACGGCGGAAAATCTCACCCTGTCGGACCGGATTTGCACCAGCCTCCAGCTCATCAACTTCTGGCAGGATGTCGCCATCGACTGGCAGAAGAATCGGATCTACCTGCCCCAAACCGACCTCGCCACCTTCGGGGTCAGCGAAGCCCACCTTCGAAGTGGCCTCGTGGACGGTGCCTGGTCCCAGCTGATGGCCTTCCAGGTCGATCGGGCCCGGGCGATGATGCGCGCTGGCGCGCCCCTCGCCCTGCGGCTTCCCGGACGCATGGGCTGGGAGCTGCGCCTGGTGGTACAAGGCGGCCTGCGGATCCTCGAAAAGATCGAGGCCGCCCGGTTCGACGTCTTCAGTCGGCGCCCAAGCCTGGGCAAGCCTGATGCCCTTCGCATGGCCTGGCGCGCCCTCTTCCCCGGATAATCCTCTTCATGAATCCCCACGATTATTGCCAGCAGAAAGCCGCGGCCAGCGGTTCCAGCTTTTACTACAGCTTTCTATTCCTGCCCCCGGAGCGGCGTCAGGCCATCACCGCCCTGTATGCCTTCTGCCGCGAGGTGGATGACGTGGTGGACGAGTGCCACGACCTGTCCCTGGCCCAGACCAAACTCGACTGGTGGCGGGGCGAGATCGATCGCGTGTACCACGGCATGCCCACTCATCCGGTGGGACTTGCCCTGCAGGAAGTTCTCCCCCGCCACAACCTGGCCCAGGAGCAATTCCTGGAGATCATCGACGGCATGCAGATGGATCTGCAGCAGACCCGCTACCTGGATTTCGCGGCGCTGCGCCTCTACTGTTACCGGGTCGCCAGCGTGGTTGGCCTGATGGCGGCGGAGATCTTCGGCTACCAGGATCGCGCCACGCTCCGCTACGCCCATGACCTGGGTCTCTCCTTCCAGCTCATCAACATCATCCGCGACGTGGGCGAAGACGCCCGGCGGGGCCGGATCTATCTGCCCATCGACGACCTCCAGCGCTTCGGGGTGCCCGCAAAGGAGATCCTCGAGGCCCAGCACAGCGATCGCTTCCAGGCCCTGATGGCTTTCCAGGCCCAGCGGGCGGTGGAGTTCTACGATCAAGCCATGGCCAACCTGCCGGCCGGCGACCGCAAATCCCAGCGGCCAGGGTTGGTGATGGCCGCCATCTATCGCACCCTTCTCAAAGAGATTGTCGCCGACGGCTTCCAGGTGCTCGACCGTCGCACTTCCCTCACCCCGGTCCGCAAGCTGTGGATCGCCTTCCGCACCTGGGTCAAGGCATGAGCCGAGACGCAAGCCGACCGCCGGGGAGGAAGCGACGATGACGCCCCGGCCCGTGGCGATCATCGGCGCCGGCTACGCCGGACTGGCCTGCGCCGTGGAACTGGCCCGGCGCCAGGTGCCGGTGAGCGTCTTCGAGCGCTCCCACAGTCTGGGCGGCCGGGCGCGGGGAGTGTTCAAGGATGGTTGGCAGGTGGATAACGGCCAGCACATCTTGTTGGGTGCCTATGCCGAACTCACCCGACTGATGCGCCTGGTGGGAGTCACCCCCCGGGCATTGCGCACCCTACCCCTGACCCTGGAGATCCCCGAAGTGCTCTCCCTGCGGGCCGCGGGCCTTCCCGCGCCCTGGCATCTGGCCTGGGGGCTACTGCGGGCGAAGGGTCTGACCTGGCGGGACCGCAAGGCCGCCATGGCCTTCCTCGATCGCCTCAAGAAATGCCGCTTCCGCCTGGAGCGGGACACCACCGTCGCCCATCTCCTCATCCAGCACAGCCAGACCCCCTTCCTGCGCCAGCGCATCTGGGAACCCCTCTGTGTCGCCGCCCTCAACACCCCGGCCGAGGATGCTTCGGCCCAGGTCTTCGTGAATGTGTTGCGGGACAGCCTCGCCGCTGATGCCCGGGCCTCCGACATGTTGTTGCCCCGGGTGGATCTTTCGGAGTTGTTTCCGGTGCCGGCCACCCGCTACCTGGGAAGCCGGCGCGGCGTGGTGAACACCGCCACCCCCATCACCGCCCTCGACGCCTCGGACGAGGGCTTTCTTCTCAAGGGCGATGCCAGCGAGCAACGCTACCAGCAAGTGGTGCTGGCCACCGCCCCGTATCACGCCACCGCGCTCCTGGCCTCCACGGGGCGCTGCGAGCGCCTGGTCGCCCTGATCGACGGGCTCGACTATGAACCCATCGTCACCATCTATCTGGCCTATCCCGCCGACGTGGGCCTCACCGGCCCCCTCGTCGGGCTGCCCGACGGCCCGGGTCAGTGGGGGTTCGACCGGGCCCGCATCACTGGGCTGCCTGCTGACCACAACCTGCTTTCGGTGGTGATTAGCGCCCGGGGCCCCCACGAGGAATGGGACCGGGAAACCCTCATCGTGGCCATCCACGCGCAGCTTGAGCGCCTCCTCCATCGTCGCCTCCCGGCGCCGGAGTGGTCCCAGGTCATCACCGAAAAGCGCGCCACCTTCGCTTGCCGCCCCGGCCTCCAGCGCCCCACCCACCGGACCCCGGTGCCAGGACTTTGGCTCGCCGGGGACTACGTGGAATCGGAATACCCGGCGACTCTGGAATCGGCGGTGCGCTCAGGCATCACCTGCGCCCAGGCCGTGCTCACCCGCCTCGGTCAGGCGGGTGCCCTGTCGACGGGCTGATCGGGAGATTTGGCAGGGTGGGCATTCGGGTTCTATTGGTCGTATTGCTGTGTCTTGGAGGACTGCTGGGCCTCGCAGCCACCATCACCGAAGCGCAGCCCCTCGTGGCGGAAGCGTCCCCGCCGACACCCTACGCGGTGGCCCGGGCCCGGATGCTCTTTCACGTCCATGATCCCCGCCGTCTGGCCCCCGGCCAGCAGGGGGACATTCGGCTCGCCCAGCCGGAGGTGGATCTGGCACTGGCCGCCTTGCCGCAGCTCGCCCCCGCGCGGTTCGGGATCCCCGCCGCCCATGCCCAGCTCCGCCTCGGGCAGAAGTCGGCGGAACTGGCCGTCACCTGGCGGCTGCCCAGGAACCCCCTCGGCGACTACCTGAACCTGCGCACCACGCTGGAGAACAATGACCAGGGCCTCGTTCCACGTCACACCCGCTTGGGCCCGGTTCCGGTGCCCGATACCCTTGCCGCCTTTCTCGTCGGCCGCGCGCAGGCAGCCTTGGCCAGCCACCCGGATTGGGGACCGATGGCCACCGCCATCGAATCCGCAGCCATCCAGAGAGGACGGTTGCGCCTGCGCTATCGGGTGCCGGACGACCTGCCGCAGCGCCTGGGCGGCCTCGCGTTGGGGGCCGGCGAAGCCGCTGCCCTCGCACCGCTCCATACCGCCCTGGCCCAGGCCCTCACCGCCGCCCCGCCCACGGTGTCCCTCGCGGCTTTGCTGCCGCCTCTTTTCCAGGCGGCGGAAGCTCAAGGCGGGGGCGTGGAAGCATGGCGTGCCACGTTCCTGCTCCTCGGAAGCCACCTCGCCGGGCACTCCCTCGCCCGCTTCGTGCCAGAGGCGGAGACCTGGCCGGCGCTGCCCCGCCGCACAGTGACCCTCGCGGGCCGGGTGGACAGCGCCCAGCACTTTGCTGTCTCGGCGGTCATTTCCCTCCACGCCGGCACCCCCGTCGCCAACGCAGTGGGAGTGTGGAAAGAACTCTCCGACAGTCGGCGCGGGAGTGGCTTTTCCTTCGCCGATCTGGCGGCGGATGTGGCAGGAACCCGCCTTGGCCAAGCCCTTGGCGACGATGGCGAGGCGATGGCCCAGCGCCTGGCTCGCGGCGTGAGGGAAGCCGACCTCATCCCGGTCATTGCCGATCTCCCGGAACAATTGTCGGCGGCGGAATTTCGGGCCCGCTACGGCAACACCCAGGATCCCCGCTATCAACAAATGACGGCCGAAATCGATCGCCGGGTGGCGGCCCTGCCCCTATACCGCTGAGGTCGAAGGCACCTCGGCGTTGGCCGCCGATTCGGTGAGGACGCCCCCGGCCATCCGCAGGATTCGCCCGCAGCGTCCCGCAAGCGCCTCGTCGTGGGTGACGAGCATCAGGGTCGTGCCGTGTTCTCGATTGATCTCGAAAAGCAGATCGATGATCGCCGCGCCGGTCACGGCATCGAGATTGCCCGTGGGCTCATCGGCGAGCAGCACTGCCGGCGAGGGCGCGAACGCCCGCGCGAGGGCCACGCGCTGCTGCTCGCCGCCGGAGAGATGTTTGGGGTAGTGATTCAGGCGCGCGCCCAGGCCGACCCGCTCCAGCCAGGGGCCGGCCACCTCCCGGGGGCGGGGATGCCCCGCGAGCTCCAGTGGAAGCATCACGTTGTCGAGGGCCGTCAGACTGGGCAGCAACTGGAAGGACTGAAACACGAACCCAATCCGCGCCCCCCGCAAACCGGCGCGATCATCCTCCGAAAGCGCGAAAATATCCTGCCCCTCGATCGATACTGTCCCCTGACTGGGAACATCCAGCCCGGCCAGCAATCCCAGCAGGGTTGATTTTCCCGAGCCCGAGGCCCCCACAATGGCGACCGTCTCCCCCCGAGCCACCGCAAATGCCACGTCCCGTAGGATCGTGAGGCCATCCGATTGGCCCTCGATGGGGACCGTCTTGCCCAGCTGGCGAGCTTCGATAACGGTTTCGGACTTCAGCGGTTGGGTGCGCTCCATGCTTCTCGCTTTCCTGGTGATGGGGTCAGTCGGTGCCATGGCTGCGCCCCGGATACTGGTGTGGGGCGACAGCCTGTCGGCCGGCTATGGCCTGCGGATGAACGAAGCCTGGCCGACATTGTTGCAGAGCGCCCTGACCCGGAAAGGGTTCCAGCACACCGTCGTGAATGCCAGCGTGAGCGGAGAAACTTCGGCGGGGGGACGCTCCCGCCTACCCCAGGCGTTGAAGGAACATCGCCCGTCGATCGTGATCATCGAGCTGGGGGCCAACGACGGCCTGCGCGGACTGCCCCCCCAGATGATGGCGGACAACCTGCGGGCGATGGTGGACATGGTTCGCCAAGCCGGCGCCCGTCCCCTCCTGGTAGGCATGGAAATGCCGCCGAATTTCGGCACCGATTATGTGAATCGCTTTCGCCAGGCCTATGTGGAAGTGGCCCAGGCGACCGCGAGCCACTTCGTGCCGTTCCTCATGGCTGGATTTGCCCAGCGCCAGGAGCTCTTCCAGCCGGATGGCATCCACCCGACCCGCGAGGCCCAGCCCCTGATCGTGGAGACTGTCTGGCCCGGACTGGAACCTCTCCTGAAGGACCGCTGATGGCCCTGGCTGCCCTTGCCGCCCTACACCCCAGCCCTGTTGCCTTGCAGCGTGACGTGCAAAGCCGGCATCATCCACACTACACGCCCAAGCCTGCGGCATGAATCGGACGAGAGGGACTTCCATGAAACTGCATTCCTTCATCATCACCGGCTTTCTGCTCCTCGGAAGCTGGGTCGGGGGAGTCTCGGCCGCGGGGCCTGAGCAAGCGGGGATCGTCAAGGTCAGCGACGGGAGCGTCCAGATCCTGCGTGGCAACCATATCCTTCTGGCCCCCGTGGGCACGCCGGTCCAGGAAGGCGACCGGATTCGGACCGGCCCGAGCAGCAATGCCGGCGTCACCCTGAACGACGACACCCGCCTTTCCCTCGGGCCCAACAGTACCCTGCTGATCAACGCCTTTGCGTTCAACACCACCTCCCACGAGGGCGGGATGGTGGCTTCGTTCCTGAAGGGGACCTTTAGCGTGGTGACCGGGCTCCTGGCCAAGCATTCTCCCGGTTCTGTGACCTTCAAGACCCCGGCCAGCACCCTTGGCATTCGCGGCACGGAATTCGTCGTCGACGTGGAGGGTGGTAGCGACTGATGCGTGGCCTCCTGCTTGTCCTCGTCCTGATGCTGGGCGGTTGCGCCGGCGTTTCGGAGCGGATCATCCTCCTGCCGGCGGCCGATGGTCACATCAGCGGACTGGTGGTTCGCACCGGCCAGGATGAAGCCCTGCTCGTGGCGCCCCTCTCCGCCGTGGAGGTCCGGGATGGGCGCATCGTGGCTCGAACCCTGGGCGCCGGAGAAGTCAATGAGAAGTACGGCAGCGTAATCCGATCACTTCCCCCGGCCCCCAAGGTCTATACGGTCTTCTTCCACTTCGACCGCACCACGCTCCTGCCGGAGTCCCGGGCACTCCTCGACGAGATCAAGGCGCGGGCGGAAAAGCAATTGGCCTCGGAGATTGTCATCACCGGACACACCGACCGGGTGGGGAGCGTCCCGTTCAACGACGAGCTTTCGCTGCGTCGGGCCCAAGTGGTCCGCGACATCTTCCTTGCGATCGGTGTGCCACCTGCGTCCATCCGGCTGGAGGCCCGGGGCGAACGCGAGCCCCTGGTGCCCACCGAGGACGAAGTGCCCGAGGTCCGCAATCGCCGAGTAGTGATCAAGATCCGCTAATGAGCTTTCTTGGCAGGCGGTTTCCCCACACCGACCTTTCCCTCGCGCCCGGCAGATGAATCCTGGCCGGCTGCGCAGCCTCCTCGGCATCCTCGTCTTCCTCGTCCTCTTTGCCCATACCAGCGGCCACCTCCAGGTCGCCCTGGTCGATCGCGTCGACGGCATGGCCTATGACGCGCTGGTGCGCTGGACGGCGCCCGATGAAGTCGACCCCCGCATCACGATCATCGACATTGATGAGCGCTCCCTCGCCGAGGTTGGCCGGTGGCCATGGCGACGGGATCTGTTGGCTCAGCTCATCGATCAGACCTTCGACCGCCATGGCGCGCTGATCCTCGGCCTCGATGTCATTCTCGCCGAGCCCGATACGAGTTCCGGCCTGGCGGTGCTGGATCGCCTTGCCGCCGGCCCCCTGGCAGGCGACCCGGGCTATCGTGAAACCCTGGCCGCATTGCGCCCCAACCTGGATTACGACGCCCGCCTCGCTGCTGCCATCGCACGCCACCCGGTCCTCCTCGCCTTTCATTTGTCAGGCGAACGCACTCCAGCGGGCGGCACCCCAACGGCGGGGACCCTGCCGCCCGGCCTCGCTCCCGGGGCCCTTTCCGCCGTCGACACCGAGCTCCCCTCCTGGGTGGGCTACACCGCGAGCCTGCCGGCCTTCCAGCGCGCCGCGATGGGGGGTGGACACATCAACGGCACTCCAGATCCGGATGGGGTGATCCGCCGAGTCCCCTTGGTGGTCCGGGCAGCGGGGGAGTACCGGGAAGCCCTCGCCCTGGCCATGGCCCGGGCCCTCGCCGGCAATGCCCCGATCACCCCAGAGTGGTCGAAAAGCGCCGCCTCCGACAGCCAGCTGGAAGCCCTGACCCTGCGCACACCCCAAGGGGCCCTGCGCATCCCGGTGGATGCCCAGGCTCGGGCCTTGATTCCGTTTCGTGGCGCTGCCGGCAGCTTTCGCTATGTCTCGGCCGTGGATATCCTTAAGGATCGCTTGCCGGAGGGTGCGCTCCGCAACACGATCGTCCTCCTGGGCACTTCCGCGCCCGGGTTGGTGGATCTGCGCTCGACCCCCGTCGGCGCGCCCTACCCAGGCGTGGAAATCCACGCCAACCTGATCAGTGGTTTCCTCGATGGCCGGGTGAAGGCCCACCCTCCTTACCTGGCCGGCGTGCAGCTCGCCCTCCTCGCCCTCATCACGTTCACCCTACTGGTTCTGGTGCCCAAACGCTCACCACGCATCATCACCGTGGTGTCGGCGGGGATCCTGGCCGGCCTGCTTTTTTTGGGTGGGGTGTTGTGGCAATCCTTCGGCCTCTTCCTGCCACTGACGGCCCTGGTGGTACTCACTGGCGCTCTCTACGCCTTTGCGATGATGCTGGGCTATTTCCTGGAAGTGCGAAATCAGCGCAGCATGGCCCGACTGTTCGGCCAGTATGTACCACCCGAGCTGGTGCTCGAAATGAGCCGCGACCCGGACCGCTATGACATGGAAGGACGGAGCTGCGAGCTGACCGTGCTGTTTGCCGACATCCGCGGGTTCACGGCGCTGTCGGAGGGCATGGCCCCCCAGCCGCTCGCTCGAATGATGAATGCTTTTTTCTCCGCCATGAGCGCGACGGTGCGTTCGGAGCGGGGAACCCTAGACAAGTACATCGGTGACGCCGTGATGGCCTTCTGGGGTGCACCCCTGGCAGATCCCCGCCATGCGGACCACGCGGTATCGGCGGCCCTCGCCATGCAGGAACGAGTGGAGGAACTCAATCGCAGCGCGGCGCTGCGCGGATGGCCACCATTGGCAATTGGCATCGGCATCAACACCGGTGACATGACCGTGGGCGACATGGGATCCAGCGATCGGCGGGCGTACACGGTGCTCGGCGACGCGGTCAACCTCGCCGCCCGACTGGTGGAGCTGACGGGCTACTATGGGGTGGGCATCCTCATTGGCGAAGCCTGCCGGCGCCAGCTCGGCTCCATGACCTGCCGGGAACTCGATCGCGTAACCGTTCATGGGCGGGCGGGTTCCGTCACGCTCTACGAGCCTCTCGGGGCACCTGAGGATATTTCAGATAGCCTGCAACGAGAACTGGCGGGTTGGGAAGAGGCCCTCGCCCTATACCGGGCCCAGGCATGGGATCGTGCGGAATTGGCCCTGGCGAAGCTCGATGCAGAATGGCCCCGCGCCCTGTATGCCATCTATCGCGAGCGCGTCGCCGCCCTTCGTGCGCGGCCCCCCGGACCCACCTGGGATGGCGTCTGGCACTATGGACGTCGCAGCGAGGACGCCCAAAGCGCCTGACTACTTCGCAAGGCCGTCGGTCTCATCCTCGTGCCCGGGGAGCCAGCGGTCCAGCTCCGCCGCAAGCGCCTGGAAATCGACGGGCTTCTTGAGATGGCTATTCATTCCGGCGGCCAGGCAGCGCTCCACCTCTTCGTCCATGGCATTCGCCGTGACCGCGATGATTGGCTTCCCCATGCCCATGTCCCGCAATCGGCGCGTCGCCTCGTAACCATCCATTTTGGGCATCAGGCAATCCATGAGGACCAGGTCGTGGCTGCCTGCGGCGCCCAAGCGAACCGCTTCGTCTCCCGAGGACACTTCGTCCACCTGGACGATGCCGAGGCGCTTGAGGAAGGTCTTGATGACGACGCGGTTGGTGGCGTTGTCTTCCGCCAACAGCACCCTGGATTTCGCCCGGCGCGATTCCCCCAAGGAGTGCCGCGTGACGAGGGTGCCCTGGGCGGGAGGCTTGCCCATTACCGCATCAATACAGTCTCGAACTAGCGATCTCTTCAAAGGTTTGAGCAGGTAAGCGTCGAATCCCGCGGCTTTGAAGCGCTGGGCATCGCCCCGCTGGCCAATGGCAGTAAGCAAGACGAGGCGGGTCGCGGCGAGAGCGGGTTGCTCACGTACCCATCGCCCCAGCGCCTCGGCATCCATGCCCTCCAGGTGCTGATCGATACACACGACGTCAAAACCTTGGCCTTGACTCGCCGCCTCCTGGATTCGGGCCATCGCCAGTTCGCCATTTTCGACCCCCTCGGCGAGCAAACCCATACCCTTCAGCATTTCTGCGAGGAGGCGGTAGTGATGGGGATTGGCTTCCACCATCAGTAACCGACAGTCCGCTTGCCGCCCGACCTCCGGACTTACGGGTAGCGCCGCCTCTTCCACGGCGCTCGTGGCCTGCAGACCCAATCGAACGGCGAACCAGAAGGTCGAACCTACCCCCTCCTCGCTTCTGATCTGCAGGGTGCCGCCCATCATCCCCACCAGCTGCGACGAGATCGCGAGACCCAGCCCGGTTCCGCCGTAACGCCGGGTCGTCGAGCGATCGGCCTGCTCGAAGGGCTCGAAGATCGCGGCTTGGCGGTCTGCAGGAATCCCAATACCAGTGTCGGCGACGGCGAACTCGAATTCGACGTCCTGGCCATCCGTCGGCCGCGCAGCGATCGTCACCGTCACGCGGCCCTGGTCGGTGAATTTGATGGCGTTCCCCACCAGGTTGGTCAGAATCTGCCGCAAGCGCCCCGGATCCCCCCGCACGAGGACTGGCGTCCCGGCACCGAGCGACCAGGCGAAATCGAGGCGCTTCTCGCCGGCCCGCACGGCAAACAGATCGGCCAACTCCTCCATCAGGGAGAACAGATTGAAGTCAATGGACTCGAGTTGAAGTTTGTGGGCCTCGAGTTTCGAAAAATCCAGAATGTCATTGATGATGGTGAGGAGCGCCTCACCACTGGAGCGAATCGTCTCGGCGAATCCCCGCTGCTCGGCGTCGAGGGGCGTGTCGATGAGCAGGCTAGACATCCCGATGACCCCGTTCATTGGCGTGCGGATTTCATGGGACATCATGGCAAGGAATTCGCTCTTCGCTTTGCTCGCCACCTCGGCCCGCTCTCTGGCCAGGGCCATTTCCCGCTCCGACACCACCCGCTCCGTGATGTCGTGAAAGCTGGAAACCCTTCCAATCATTTCGCCCCGAAGCATCTGAGCCTGACTGCGCCGTTCGAAGACCTTGCCGTTCGTCAATTCGAGAAGCAGGATCTCCAAAGAGTCCTCCCCGCCCGCAAGGTGCGCACGCTGTTCGCCATCGACGAGTTGGGCCCCCATCCACTGGAAAATCGTATCGCTCCCCGCTTCGAGGACGGATTCCGGCATCTCCCACATGGTGGTGAGCCGATGATTCATATTGACAATTCGCCCTGCCTGATCCGTTACGAGGATCCCGTCCCAGATGGCCTCGAGGGTGGCTCGAAGCTGGGCGGTTACCTCCCCGAGATGGGCCTCGGCGCGCTTCAGGGCCCGCTCATCCCGGACCCGCAATAACAGGATCTCCCGACCGTGCCAAAGCGCGCGGCGCACCGACTTCATCACCGGTAAGAGCTGTCCGTCCGCACAGACATACTGGCTCTCGACATCATTGACCTCGGCCGGCCCACCCTGGCGAACTTCCTCCCAATAGAAGATATCGCCAAGAGCCCCTTCCAACTCCAGGATCGGACGCCCGACGAGCGCCGTGGGCGCGTGACCAAGCAGTTCGGCAACTCGCCGATTGGCGGCGCGAATTTCAAGGGTTGCAGGATCAACCGCCAACAACATTTCGGCGGACTGATCGAAGAGCAGGGAGACCAGCTCCGCCGTCATCCTGCTACCCCACTCTGGGCATCAAAGAAGTAGCTGACGCGCTTGCGGGGGCTGAGGTAGTCATAGACATCCGCGGGTAGCAACTGAGGCCGGATCGCCCGGCTGATATTGGCTTCCGGATGCGCCTCCAAGTCGAGCAGCGGGGCCTGACGACGGGAAACGGCCGGATCGTGTACCACAAGCAGCGGCCGCAACGGGCGGGCGGTGTTCACTCCGATCACCAGTCCAATGCGATCGTTGGAAAGAGAGACCACGGTGCCCGGCGGATAGACACCCAGGGTTCTAACGAAGGCCTGGAGGAACCGCGGATCGTAGCGATTGCGGTGTTGTGCATACATCAGGGACAGCGCTTCGTGGGGAGTCAGGGCGTCCGCGAGGCGGGCAGGATTACAGAGGTTGTCGTAGCCATTCACCACACCAAGAAGCCGCGCCATGAGATCGATCTGCTCGCCTTTGAGCTTCTTCGGATACCCCGAGCCATCGAATTGCTCATGATGCTGCAAGATGACGTTGCAGACGACCGTGGGCAATCCCAGTTTGAGCCCCAGCTCATGGCCATATTGGCAATGGGCTTCACGAAATTGGCGCTCCGCCGCGGTCAGGGGCTCTGTCTTGTTGAGGATGGTGCTCGGAACTTCATTCAGTCCAATATCGTGGAAGACCGCGGCCAGGCCAAGAACCCGGACGATCTCTGCCGGAAGTTTGACCTCACGCGCCAGGATCATCGCCAGTACGGCGACATTAAGCGCATGAAGATAGAGGTCCTCGGCCCCCGGCTTCTCTGCCATCACTTGAATGGCCAGCTCCGGGGCCTCGAGCAGATCTGCCACCATGCCTTCGATGAACTTCCGGGTGGCGGCGAGCGTCGCTTCCGGCCGCGAATAAATCGATTTGTTGATCCCTTTGACGACTTTGACCGCATCCACGTACGCCTGCTCGACCCGAGCCAGCTGCTCTTGCCTAAGCGCCACGACCCCGATTTCCGTGGATTGCTTGTCTGCCGACCTAAGCTTTTTCGCCGACTCGCCGTCGCCCTGCGGCTCGCCAGAATCCGATTCGGGAGGTTCATTTGACGGTTTAACTTCCCGTGAATTCCCGGTCAGCAGCTCGGCAACAGGGGAATCGCTTCGGGATGGATCCCATCGTACCGACGAGATTCCGAGCGAGCGGATGGTAGCTAATTGATCATCAGACTTGATCTTGAAATTGCTGAAGCTGAAGGGATGGGCCATCCAGCCCAAGTCCAGATAGACGTACATGCCCACCCGAAGCTGGTCGACCGGAATTCGATGGTCTTTGGCTGCATCAGCCGTCATCAATGCCCTCCGGACCGCTGCCACTCCTTGGCAGGCAGCTCGGCACCCTCGGGAACGAACGGGATGCCCTGATTTCCATACCAATTTGTTGAATTGATCACCGTGATCGGGTCGAAAGCCAGTCTGGAACCGCTATATTGAGAGTGAAGGTCCGCCATGAGATCAACTCAGATATGGAGGGAATCATGAACACATCGGGACCCGAAAGTGGCCGCCGCCAGGAGGGGCCACCAGAGGACGAAACCTTGGAAGACGCCCGTCGCATTGCTCAAGATCGACTCGAGCGAGATCGACGACTGAAGGAAATCGAGCGCCAAGCACGCCTCCGTTCATCTCACGAGCTCCATACCTCGATCGGCGACTGACCACGGTTGGGCATAACTGAGCCCGATTCCGCAGATTTCAGCGCGATCTGGGAGATGACGCGGTCGGACTCTCCGCTGCGAGAGGGAATGGGATTCTCAGCTTCCGACTATCATCACCTACCGGCGTATCAAACGACCAATAAACCCAGCGAGGGATTGGCATCGTCGGTCTCCCTGGTTGGCAAATCCGCCCGCCGCCGAATCAATTTACGAGATCGGGAACAGCCGGCCGAAATTGGCAATATCCAACACCTGCCGAACACTCCCGCGGGTATTGATCAAACTGACTGTTTTCCCCGCGCTGCGTGCTTTGTCCCGCGCCATGAGCAGCATCCCGAGGGCCGAACTGTCTAGATACCCCACCTCGCCAAGATCCACCTGAATTTGCGGGACACCCACTTGGGCAAGAGATTTCGTGATGGCGTCACGAAATTCCCGATGGGCATTAAAGTCGAATCGCCCTGCCACCTGAATCACGCATCTGTCAGATTCCGTCCGAACACTCACGTCCATTTTCAAATCCCCGTATCAAAAATCATGTCGACTCCGTTTCAGCCTCTAGGCTGAACGCCGGTCGGTCCCCGCAAGGAGCCGGTGCCATAGCCTTGCGGGAATGTCCCGCAACGGTGCGACTTCCACTGCCGCACCCACCGCATCTGCTTCCCTAGGCATACCGTAGACGACGCAGGTTTCCTGATCTTGAGCAACGGTCCAGGCTCCAGCATGCCGCATCGCAAGTAAGCCTTGGGCGCCGTCCTTGCCCATCCCGGTCAAGATCGCACCAAGCGCCTGGACGCCCGCCTCTTTTGCAACGGAATGGAACAATACGTCCACGGCTGGGCGATGCCGATTCACCGGCTCGCTCTTAGAAAGCTCGCAGACCCACCCACCAGCAACTCGGCGGATCGCCAAATGAGAATGCCCGGGCGCAAGATAGGCAAAGCCTGGCCGTACCCGCTCACCGTCTTCGGCCTCCTTGACTGAAATCTGACACAAACTGTCGAGCCGCTTCGCGAAAGAGCCCGTGAACATTTCCGGCATGTGCTGGACCATCACGATTGGCGGCGAATGGGCTGGCAATGGGGTCAAGACTTCGCGAATCGCCTCGGTGCCACCGGTGGAGGCCCCAATGGCAATCAAACGCTCCTGCTGCAGGCGGGGCGGAAGGCCCGCCAGATGACTGGCATGCCCGGCCATAGGGCGCGGCTCGGCGGCCTTTTGTGCCGCAGGAACAGGCCGCCGAAGGCGCGCCTGGCTGGCAGCGCGAATCTTCTCGCAAATTTCTTGGGCATAAGCCTCGAGACCTTTGCCCAATTCGACCTTGGGCTTCGCCAGGAAATCGACGGCCCCCAATTCCAGGGCCTTCAGCGTGGTGTCCGAACCCTCCCGGGTCAGTGTCGAGATCATCACCACAGGCATCGGACGAAGCCGCATGAGGCGCTCTAGAAACTCGATGCCACTCATGCGGGGCATTTCGACGTCCAGGGTCAGAACGTCCGGATTGAGTTCCTTGATGCGCTCGCGAGCCTGGATCGGATCCATCGCAGTCCCGACGACCTTCATATCCGGGGCATGGTTGATGACCTCGGACAACATGGCTCGCATCAGCGGCGAGTCATCACACACGAGAACTTTGATTGTCACCGTCGCTCTGCCTCAACCAAAAAGTTCGACGTCGCCCGTAACCTGTTCGCCGCGCAAACGGCCCTGGTACGCCTTTTCCCGCTCGAAAACGGTGTTGTTTCGCACCTTCACCAGCTTCTTCATCATCAAGCGCCCGGTGGCCGGGAAGTAGTAAACCTTGCGCGGATAAACGTCGAGCAGGTCATGAGCCACGATCGGGATGCGCTCCGTCGCCAAATAGTCTTGAACGAATTGGGCGTTTCGCTCACCCACCTTGCTTTGCGACAAGGTCTCCATGACCCGCCCGCCCCCAAAAACTTTCGCTTCGAGATTTGCTCGACGAGCCCCCATTTTCTGCAAATGGTTCAGCAAGACTTCCATGGCGAAAGCACCGTAGCGGGCGGACGCCGACAGCACGCCGTCGTCACGCTCCGTTTCTGGGAGCATGAAGTGGTTCATGCCTCCAACCCCGGACTGCCGATCGCGGATACAGGCACTCACGCAGGAGCCAAGGACCGTGACCAGGACCATGTCCTTTCCGGTAACGAAGTACTCGCCCGGCAGGACCTTTACGGCGTCGATGTTGAATGTGCGGTCGAAATAGAGATTGGTCGCCAAGTGCTCCGAGACACTCGCGGTATCAAACTCCAGCATCGACGCGCTCGTAGACGGTTCGCCCGAGAGAACGGAACAAGTCGGAGGCATGCATGAAGCTCTCCGAATGCCCAGCAAACAACAATCCGTCCCGACGGAGCAGTGGCATGAATCGCTTCAGGATCCCATATTGGGTCGGCTTGTCGAAATAGATCATGACATTCCGACAAAAGATTACGTCAACCGGGCCCTGAATCGGCCAATTCCCTTCCAGAAGGTTAATCTGACGAAAACTGATCAGACGCTGCAATTCTGGCCGTACCCGCGCGTACCCTGCCTGAGTCCCGCCCCCCTTGAGAAAGAACTTTCGCAGCCGCTCCGGGCTAAGTTTTTCCACCCGGTCCAGCGCGAAAATGCCCTTTTCACCGTGGGCCAGGACATTTGTGTCGATATCGCTTGCGAGGATCTGCACGGGGGGGGTGAGCGAATTAAACGCCTCACAGGCCGTCATCGCCAACGAATACGGCTCCTCCCCGGTCGAAGCAGCACTGCACCAGATCTTGATTGGTCGCCTTTGCGCCAAGCCGCGTAGTTTGTCGGCCAGAATTTCAAAATGGTGCGACTCGCGGAAAAACGAGGTGAGATTTGTCGTCAATGAATTGACGAACGTCTCCCACTCCGTCGAATCCTGCTCCAGTCGCCGGAGGTACTGGGCGAAGGTGGTGTCCCCGTAGTGCCGCAATCGCCTTGCCAAGCGGCTATACACCATATCCTGCTTTACCGGAGACAAAGATATCCCGGCGTGTTCGTAGATCAGCTTGCGGATTTTCTCGAAATCCGCGCTGGTAAATTCAAATTCCCTGCCGTCGCTTCCCCGGTTCGCGGGGGTCGGAGCACTTCTCGTAATTGAAGTGGAAAGGGACCCGCCAGTGCGGGCCCCCACCACCGATCCGGAAAGGGGATCGCCTGGCATATTAGAACTCTTCCCAATCTTCGGTTCCCTCGGTCGCGGCATTGACGCTACGCTTCACCTTGGGGAGGGGTTTGCGACTGGTCGCAGCTGGGGCCACAGCGGCAGCTGGGGCCACAGCGGCAGCTGGGCGAGCTGGCCTAACCGGCAAGGATGCGACCTTTGCAGAGGTGGGTGCCGATTTCGCCGCCGGGGCTTGACGCGAAACCGGCAGGCCGCCTCCGTCGTCACGATCATTGACGCGGAACTTGCCCACGGCATCGACCAAGGTCCTCGCTTGCTCCTCGAGGCTTTCGGCTGCGGCCGCAGCTTCCTCGACCAAGGCCGCATTTTGTTGGGTGACTTCGTCCATCTGGGCAATGGCCAGGTTCACCTGCTCGATTCCGCTACTCTGCTCAACGGTCGCGGAAGTGATTTCCGCCATGATGCTCGTGACCTTTCGGACGGAAGAAACAATCTCCTCCATGGTCCGACCAGCCTTTCCGACCAATTCGGAACCGGCATTGACTTTATCAACCGAATCCGAAATCAAGGCCTTGATCTCTTTGGCCGCCGCGGCGCTGCGCTGGGCAAGATTGCGCACCTCGGTGGCCACCACGGCAAACCCGCGTCCTTGTTCGCCTGCCCTGGCGGCCTCCACTGCCGCATTCAAGGCAAGGATGTTGGTCTGGAATGCAATTCCATCAATGACGCCGATGATGTCGGCGATCTTCTTTGATGAATCCGAGATATCGCTCATGGTGGAGACCACCTGCTTAACGACCTCGCCACCCTTGGAGGCGACGTCCGACGCTCCCACCGCAAGCTGATTCGCCTGGCGTGCGTTGTCTGCGTTCTGCTTGACCGTAGAAGTCAGCTCTTCCATGGAAGAAGCCGTTTCTTCAAGACTTGACGCCTGGTTCTCAGTTCGCGCGGAAAGGTCCGAATTACCTTGAGCAATTTCCTGGGATGCCACATTGATGGCGGCGGAAGCATCCTTCACCTGAACCACCACCTCCACCATACTCTCCACTAGGGCATTCACCCCACCGCACAAATCGGCGATGAATCCGGATTTACCATCCAACTCGATACGTTGCGTCAAATCTCCATTTTGTGCAGACGTTGCGACCGCCCGGGTCTCTTCGACTGCACGTTTCAAGACCTCATTCGCTTCGACCTGAGCGGTTATGTCTGTCGCGTACTTGATGACTTTGAAGGCGCGACCGTTGCCATCCAGGATCGGGTTGTAGCTGGCTTGGATCCAGATTTCACGGCCGCTTTTTGCGATGCGCTTATATTGACCAGCATCGTACTCGCCACGCCCAAGCTTCTCCCAAAACGCCTGATAGTCTTCGCTTTGACGATAGGCGGGATCCACGAACAAACTGTGATGCTGGCCAACAATTTCAGCCAGACGATACCCGATCGTCTTCAGGAAATTTTCATTGGCGTGAAGGATGCGCCCATCCAGCGCGAATTCGATGACGGCTTGGGCACGATTGATCGCCGCAATCTGGCCAGCATGGCCGCGTAGTTCAGTCACATCCGCCCACTCAAGGATATTCCCGTCGTACTTCCCATCCTTGTCGTAGGTCGCATTCACGCAGAGGGAGAACTTGATGTCGCCGACCGAAATATCCGTCCGGTACGGCAAGCGGCTGGGGTCAGCAAGCAGGCGCCTTTGATGTTCAGGATGCTTGTGAAAGCGATCGATGCACGACCCCATGACACTGTCCGGCTTGAATCCCGGCCAAACTTTTCCAAAAGCCGCTTCATATTTGGTGAGCATCTCCACCGTGGCGCGATTCACCCACGTCACGATGAAATCCCTGTCGACCATCATTAATGCAGTCGAGGCGGTATCGACGGCGGTCTGGAGCTTATTCACTGTCTCCTTGAGTTGGTCGACTTGCTCCTGGGGCACCACGGTCGTCGGGGCTGTGGTCTCAACGTCGGGCTTATTGTTGGATTTGCTGTCTGACGCCATCTCATTCTCCTTGAACAAAAGCCTCGGCAATCTATTGTCAGAGGGCCGAGATAATCTCTCTGGGCTATTGCAGCGCCCCATCACCCGTCAAACCCATATGCCGACTTGCCATGAGCTTTTCGATATCAATCAGGATCAGCATTCGCTCACCCACCGTTCCGATTCCGGTGATGTGATCGGTGTTGGTTCCCCCGGAGAACTGCGGAGCGGCCTTGATCTGGTCTTGCCCAAGCATGATTACGTCGGAGACGCTATCGACCACCACGCCTACCACCCGATCCGCGACATTCAGAATAATCACCACGGTAAATTGGTTGTATTCAGCTCGACCCAGCCGGAATTTGATTCGCAGGTCGATAATCGGGACGATCGTTCCGCGCAAATTGATCACCCCCTTGATAAAATCTGGGGTGTTGGCAATCTTGGTCACCGCATCGTAACCACGGATCTCCTGCACCTTCAGAATATCAATGGCGTATTCCTCATCGCCAAGCGTGAAGGTCAGGAACTCCTCGGCGTATCCGGCCTCCAGTTCGCTGTCGGGCCGAACCGGGGCAGCGACGGAATTCATCTGCAGCATTGAGATCCCCTTAATTGGTTTTTCCAGAGCTGGTATCGGCACCGCGACTCAACTCTATAGTGAGATTTGCCACGCCCCGCCTCGCTCAGGCGGCCGCACGTAGCCCCCGAGCCATGGCCAGCGTCCCGCCCACATCAATGATGAGGGCGACTTTTCCATCCCCCATGATCGTGGCGCCGGAGACCCCTTGAACTCGCCGGAAATTGGCCTCCAGGCTCTTGATGACGACTTGGTGCTGGCCTAACAAACCGTCCACGAACAGAGCTGCCTTCGCACCGTCGGATTCGACGACGATCATGATTCCCCTGCCGTAGTCCTGAACCGCGTTGTCGCAGCCAAACAACTTGTGAAGGGGAATAACCGGGAGATATTCACCGCGTACCTGAATCACACTCTCGGACCCCGCCATGGTTCGAATCTGCGTGGCGGTGGGCTGGAGGGATTCGACGATATAGTTAAGCGGGATGACATAAGTCTCGTCACCCACGGCGATGGACATCCCATCGAGGATGGCCAGCGTCAGGGGCAGGCGAACAGTCATGCGGGTCCCCACACCGAAAAGGGATTCGATCTCGACCTTTCCGCCCATGGCCGCAATATTCTTCTTCACCACATCCATCCCGACGCCGCGGCCGGACACCTCGGTCACCTGATCGGCGGTGGAAAAACCCGGCTCAAAGATCAGTTGCCACACCTCGGCATCGGTCATCGCGTCTGAAACGCTGAGACCCCGCTCCTTTGCCTTGCCAAGAATCTTTTCCCGATTCAGACCCGCACCATCGTCACTGACTTCAATAACGATATTTCCACTCTGGTGGGACGCTCGAAGCGTGATAGTCCCAGTCTCAGACTTTCCGGCCGCGCGGCGCTTCTCGGGCATTTCAATGCCATGGTCGAGACTGTTTCGAACCAGATGAGTAAGGGGATCAGTAATCCGCTCGATCAGCCCTTTGTCGAGTTCGGTCCCCTCTCCAAGCGTCTTGAGTTCGACTTTCTTGCCAAGCTTTTGCGAAAGATCCCGCACCACGCGGGGAAACCGCGTAAAGACCACTGAGATCGGCAACATGCGAATCGACATCACCGATTCCTGCAAATCCCGTGTGTTCCGTTCCAGTTGGCTCAGTCCCTGCAGCAAGCGCTCGTAGATCACCGGGTCCATGGTGCTGGCGGACTGTTGCAGCATGGCTTGGGTAATGACCAACTCGCCCACCAGATTGATCATCTGGTCGACTTTGTCGACGCTTACCCGAATTGAATTGTCGCCACCACCGGATTTGGCGGGGGCTTTCGCCCCAGGTCGCTCCTGGGCCACCTTGCGGGCTTCGGCCGCGGTAATCGGAGCAACGGTTGCGATGGCCCGACTCGAACCCTGCGCTGCCATTGCCACCGGAGCAGACGATTTGGCCGCTCCAGCACCCGATTGGGCCACGGAGGCATCCTGAGAATTCGCGCTCCCCACGGGAGACGGCTCGACAACAATCGATTCGAAAAATCCGTAAGCTTCGTTTTCCTCGACGACCCCCGCGCCGACCGCCTTTGCTGCTCCCGAAGGCTCTGCTTCGAACAGACCCCACGCTTGATCCTGGGATTCATTTGACGCGGTGGTATCAGCTTGGGAGGGCTGCGCTGTTTCCGCCCCGAAGAATCCATAAGCCGTTTCACCGTGATCCGACGCAGGGAGCCCACGGACGGAAACCGTTCCACTGCGGGCAACGAATTCCAGCAACGAAGTCAGTTTCTCTGCAGTAATGTCGCCCTTGATCCGCAAGCGCCAGGCCCCATCCGACCCCGGTTCCAGGAGATCGACGCTGAAGATGCCCTCGGTTTCCCCAAGGAGCAACATCAACTGGCCCTGATCTTGGGCCGCCGGCCCATCCGGCACAAATGACACCTCGAACTGACCGGACGAGGCCGAGGCCGCTTGATCTGACCCGGATGCCAGCTCAGGTCCAGTGTCACCAGCCTCCATTGCCGCGCATAATTTTTCTAATTGCCCGCGAATCTCTGCTGCAGCCGCTTCGTCTGCGACCTCTTCGCCGCGATGGGCCGCCAGGAGGTTTTTTAGGACATCCCCGGCCACGAGAGAGGCATCCAGCATCGCCGAAGTCATCACCGCTTCGCCTTTGCGGATCTTGTCCAGCATCGTTTCCAGAACATGAGTAACGTCGGCCATGTCGGAGAATCCGAATGTCCCGCTCGACCCCTTGATGGAATGTGCCGCGCGAAAGATCGCGTTCAGGTCTTCCGCCTCTGGGTTATCCAGATCAAGTGCCAAGAGGAGCGACTCCATGGACGCCAGGTGCTCGGCGGCCTCTTCAAAAAACACCTGGTAGAACTGACTCATGTCGATGGTCATGTCCGGGTCCTTCTTCTAGACGCAGGGAGATTGTCTTCGGGTTCAGCCGATCACTTTTTTGACGACCTCGATCAGCTTCTGCGGATCAAAGGGTTTAACAAGCCAACCCGTTGCCCCAACCGCCCGACCTTGCTGCTTCATCGTGTCGGAGGACTCGGTGGTGAGCATCAGGATCGGAACGCTTCGGTAGGTCGCAAGACCTCGCAGGCTCTTGATCAAATTCAAACCATCCATCCGGGGCATATTTTGATCGGTGAGCACAAGGTTGAAGCCCTTGCCCTTCGCTTTATCGAGGGCGTCCATTCCATCGACGGCTTCGACCACGTCGTAACCGGCGCTCTTCAGGGTGAAAGACACCATTTGGCGAATGGATGCCGAGTCATCTACCGTAAGCACTGTTTTGGCCATTGCTGTGTTCCTGTCTCTAAGTGTCAAAAGAGGTCAATGTCGCCGCCCGTGACCTGAGGCTGCTTCACTGGATTGGCCGCCGTGCAGACGGCAATTTCGTCAATGGATTGACGGATGCGTCCGACGCCTTGGCGAAGTTGCGCGAGTTCCGCGTCACTACGGACGGCTCGGGCTTCCCGGGAGAATTCCTTGACGTCGTCCATAACCTGCTGAATGCCGTTCAGGCGTGATGAAACGTGATTCAGGAGCTGGGACAACATGTCCTGGAACTGGAGAGCCGTAATCGCGCGCCCCACCTCTTCTTCCATCGTGCCGGCAGAGGCTCCGAGATTGGCCAAAATCGATGCGCGCTGCCGGTTGATGCCATCGATATCGCCTAGAATCGTTTCGATCTGGCATTTCGATTCCAGGGCAAAGGTCATGTCCGTGGACGCCATCTTGGCGATGGCGTCCTCGGTCATCTTCACGCTGGAGCGCATCGACTGCATGACTTTGGCAATCTGCTGGCTGAATTGGCCAGTGCGGGTGGACAGGTCTCGCACCTCATCGGCAACCACAGCAAATCCGCGGCCCGCTTCGCCGGCCCGGGCTGCCTCAATCGCTGCGTTGAGCGCCAGGAGATTGGTTTGCTTCGCAATGCCGCCAATTTCGCTCAGGATGGTTTCGACCTCATGGGCGTGACGGGAAATCCCATCGGTCATTTCCACCAGTTCCATGCCCAACTTGCTGTTGCCAACGATGCTGTCAACCACACGCTGCATGACGGTCGATGTGCTGGAAACAAACTCGTCAAAGGTATTGCCATCCTCATTGGCCGAACCGTCGGCTATCGATTTCGCCAATTGCTGCTGCTCAGAAGCCCGCTGGTACATGCCATGAAAGCTGGCGGAAAGCTGGTCGATCGCCCCGCCGAGCACAGCTTGAACCCGCCCAATTTCATCCTGCACCTGGTCCACGTGGCCCCGCAGGTCGTCAAGACTTGTCCGGACTACGTCATCAAGTTCAGCCAGAGCTGGCCCATCGCTCATCGAGTCGCTGACAGGAGCAACCCCGCCTCCGGGCACCACTGACCGCAGCATTCCAAGCGTCATCCAGCCCGCCGCCACAAGCACCGCCGAGACGGCAGGTGCCCAGGGCAGGGCCGGAGCCATGGTGACGCCCACCGCGACGACGAGCGTCCAGGTGACACCGACGAAATAATGAGTTTTCGATTGACGAATCATGAAAGGAGAATTTCCTGACCGCTTTTTGCACCACAGGGTGCGTTCCTGATAGGCCACTTATCGACCAGGCGACAAGGCTTCTTTAGCCCCGAGGCTCGCCACGATCCCGCCTGAATCGCGGGACATACTCCCAATTGCTAGGGGGTTCAGGGCGGGGACCGACCGCTCGCGATTCGGATTCAGGCGGCACGGCCTTGGCAGCCGATTCCACAGCCGGAATATTCGCCGAAGAGTGAACCTCAAGATCGGGGCTCGACCGCATGGCCTTTTCGGCTTTCTGATTGAGGACCACGATGCTGATCCGTCGATTGATTGGATCGGCGGGATCGTCTGGCTTGAAGGGGACGGTATCCGCCAACCCTACGACGCGGACAATTCGATCCGCCTGCAACCCCCCTGCCACCAACTCCCGTCGGGAAGCATTGGCGCGATTTGCAGACAACTCCCAGTTGCTGAAACCCTTTTGGCCCCCGGCGTACTGCGAGGCATCGGTATGGCCGGACAGACTGACGCCATTGCGCACCTGGTTCAAAGCCCTGCCGATTTCCTGCAACAACTCGCGGGTGTAGGGTTTGATCTGGTCACTGGCCGAATCAAACATGGGGCGGTTTTTCTCATCGACGATCTGGATCCTCAGCCCTTCGAGGGTGATATCCATGATGAGCTGGTTTTTCAAAGCCCTGAGGGTCGACGACGCCTCCACCAGCGCCTCAATCTGGCCCTTCAAATCAGTCAGCCGGGCGCGTTCGAGCCGCTCGGCGACGGCCTCGGCCTCCTCCTCCTTCACCGATTTTTCAGGTTCTCGCCCTTTCGCCGCATCAAGGTTGACGGTGCGTTTTCCCTCGACGTCGCCACGTTTTACCTGACCAAGTGATCGCGTGAGGTCTTCGCCACCACCTTTTAGAATGCTCGAACTGTCCCCCGCCCCGGAACCTTGATCCAGCCCTACACGCAGGGGATTCTGAAAGAATTCGGCGATGCCCTGGAGGTCCCCCTGGGCCGTCGATCCCAACAACCACATGAGGAGGAAGAACGCCATCATGGCGGTCACGAAGTCCGCGTAGGCAATCTTCCACGCGCCGCCGTGATGGCCGCCGCCACCCTTCTTGATCCGTTTGACGACGATCGGCTGTTGGGTATCGTCACTCATCTGGGGCTACCGGGCCTCGCGCCTCAACCTTTGCGGTTCTTGAGCTCTTCTTCAAGCTCCTTGAAGGACGGACGCTCGGTGGAATACAGCACTTTGCGCCCGAACTCGACGGCAACCTGGGGTGCATATCCATTCATGCTGGCCAAGAGGACGACCTTGATACATTGATAGATCTTGCTACCCTCCTCGACCTTTTGTTCGAGTTGGCCCGCCACCGGCGCCACAAAGCCATAGGAGATCAAGATCCCGAGGAAGGTCCCGACCAAAGCACCACCGATCATTTTTCCCAATACAGCGGGGGGCTGGCCTACTGACCCCATGACGTTGACGACCCCCATCACCGCCACGACGATGCCGAAGGCCGGGACAGAATCAGCAACCTTCGACACGACATGTGGGGCCACGTGAGCCTCCGTATGATGGGTCTCGATTTCGATATCCATCAGATTCTCGATCTCGAAGGCATTGAGATTCCCGCCCACCATCATCCGAAGATAATCGGTGATGAACTCCATGACATGGTGATCTGCCGACACACTCGGATACTTCGAAAATAGTGCGCTGGATTCTGGATTTTCGACATCGGGTTCGATCGACATCAAGCCCTCTTTGCGAACCTTCGCCAAGACCTCGTAAAGCATGGCGAGGAGATCCACATAAAGGGCGCGATTGAACGGAGAACCCTTAAACACCGATGGCAGCGCTCCGACCGTCGCCTTGATGGCCTTGATCCCATTGCCGGCTACAAAGCCGCCCACCATCAGCCCGACGATGGCAATGTATTCCGTTGGCACCCACAGTGCCGCCAGGCTTCCGTGAACGGCGTAAGTACCTAGCGAAGCGGCCAATATGATCACGTAGCCGATGATCAAAAACATCCGTCACCTCGTGGAGTTTTTTTGGGCGGCGCGCCATGCGCGACGTGCCTCGAGACATCGGCCCTGCCTGAAAAAACTTGAGCACCCGCCCATTCCTAGCCACCCCCCGGTCATAAGAAAAAGGCCGCCCGCGGGCGGCCAACTTGCACTGGAGAGATTGGCGAAATTATCGGGTCAGGAGATGGCTTCCAGGGTGCCAACCTGGACCGATCTTGCGGCTTTGCGCCCCTTGCCGGCACGGGATGGCACATGACAAAGACCGCAGACGTACCCACGAGTGGGATCGTAGGCGTGGGCCACAAAACGTCCGCCACAGCATTCGCAGGTCGACCGCTGCAAAAGGTCAGCTTCGAAAAAGCGAACCAGGGTCCAGGCTCGTGTCAGGCTCAGCACTGGATCTTCACCCACACTTTGCATGTGCTCCAAATAGAGCCGGTAGGCTTTGAGAATCGCGGGGAGACCTGTGACCCCGACCTGGCCACGGAGATAATCGAACAGCCCCATGAAGAGCGAGGCGTGAATGTTCGGCTGCCAGGTCATGAACCAGTCCGTCGAAAATGGCAACATCCCCTTGGGAGGCGAGACGCCGCGAACTTCCTTGTAGATCTTCAGCAACCTTTCCCGGCTGAGTTGGGTCTCGACCTCAAGCATCTGCATCCGGGCACCCAGTTGGACCATTTCAATGGTCAGCCGAATGTCTTCCGCTTCCTGCAAGATAGTTTTGTTTTTCATGGCCGAACCCCCTCAGACGCGATTTTCAGGAGTGCGTGCAGTAGCGAGGATCGCGGCATGCAGGCGTGAGGTCGCCTCATCTCGACCCGTACCGGCAAGGAGGCCAAGAATTTGTTTGTCTTCAAAGCGGAAACGGGGCACGACCATTTGGTTTGAGGCCACTGTGACCAGTTGGGTCGCGGAGAGGCCGAGTACGAGATCGGCGACGTCGCCACCCACTCCAAGCCGATACATCGCGGATTCACGATCCTCGCGCAACATTCGCTGCGCCAGCATCAAGTAAGCGAGATTGATTTCTTGGATTTCCGACTGAACCGAAGGTCCGTTCATCTTTGCTCCCGAGCGGCACAGCCGCGCGACTGGATGTTGGAGCCAATTTTGAACGGCGGAAGACTCGCTGCGAATCAGGGTGCGTCGGATGCTGAGGTCAGTCTCTGTAACAAAAAATTTGTAAGAATTGTTCTGACATACACACCCCTCGCGACCCGCGACAGGTATTACGGTTAGAGGTCATGGGACTTTAGCGAACGTAGGTTTCAGCGCTCGCCACACTCAATTTAGCCCTGGTTTGCTGCTCGGTGAGTAAGCGTTCGGTAATGGCTGCGGCGTCAGCGGGCCTCCCGAAGAAATATCCCTGAAAGCCATTGCAGGACTCTCGGATCAATGCGACCTGCTGGTCTTCACTTTCGACACCTTCCGCTATCGTTTCGCGCCTCATGCTCCGGGCCAGCGCGATGATGGCCCGGACGATGGCTACACTTTCGACATCTTTACAGATGTCCCGAATGAAGGATTTGTCGATCTTGATGATATCCAGAGGGAACTTGCGCAAATAGCTGAGGGACGAGTAGCCGGTTCCAAAATCATCCACCGAAATGGTGACTCCGAGGTTCTTCAGGGCCCTCAACATGCCGGCAGTCACCTCTGGATCCCTCATTAGCGATGATTCGGTAATCTCAAGGGTCAGACGGTCGCCTTCCAATCCGTAATTCCCGAGTGCCTCCCCGACCACTTGGAGCAAGCGTGGCTGGCCAAATTGAATGGCCGACACATTGACAGCGACACGGATCCAGGGGAAGCCCAGGTCCTGCCAAACTCGACATTGGCGGCAGGCCTCGGTCAGAACCCATTCGCCAATCGGAACGATCAATCCCGTCTCATCGGCAAGGGGAATGAAGCGATCGGGAGAAACGGTTCCCAGCCGGGGGTGATTCCAACGCAATAGCGCTTCAACTCCCCGCAGTTGTCCGCCACCATCGACCACGGGCTGGTAGACAAGCTGCAACTCCTGACGCGCGACAGCATGGCGGAGGTCGGCTTCAAGACTCATCCGCTCGGCTGAAGTGACACTGATCGTTGGGTCGAAAAATCGAAACTGATTGCCACCGCCTTTCTTGGCCAGAGCCATCGCGGTTTCCGCCTGGGTCAGAAGATCGAAGGCTGTGCCAGTGCCCCCATCGGCGAGGGCCACTCCCATGCTGGCAGTAAGGAAAATCTCCACCTTATCCTGCAGGAACGGCGCGTCAAAAATGGTGTTGATCCAGCGAGCCATGACTGCCCCGCCTTCCTGGGTGCCAATCCCTGGGAAGAACGCGCCAAAGACATCGCTATTGATGCGGGCCAACATGACCTCAGCGTCGACGACATCGCCTAATCGCCGGGCTATTTCTTTCAGGACGCGATTACCAGCGTCATAGCCAAAGCTCGCATTCACCCGCAGAAAGCGATCGACGTCCAAGGTCACCAGAGTGCCCTTGCGTGACTTCGACCGGCGATCACAGTCCTCAAGCCAGCCACCGACTTTCGCGCAGAAAAGATTACGGTTGGGAAGCGTCGACAGATGATCAAAATTGGCCAGATGGTCCAGGCGGGCATCCGCCTCTCGAACCGCCATCCGCGCACGCAGGCCTCTCAATTCCCGCTCAATCACCAGCACTAGCCGATCGTAGTTTCCTCGCTCGACAAAATCCGCGACGCCTTCGTACATGGCGCTCACAGCCAAATTCCAGTCGATGTTGCTGGAGTGAATCAGGACGGGGAGATCCCGGCCTTTTCGCTTGATGATGTCGAGTGCTTTGAACACATCGAAGGCGGGTAAGCGATGCTCTGAAATCACCAGATCCCACTCGCACCGTTCGAGCGCCGTCGACAACTCTTCCGGCGACGACACCCGCTCGCACTGGTTTCGAATCCCTCGCATGCTCAGCTCTCCCCGTAGAAGATCGAAATCTTCCTCGGAGGCGTCGATCACCAGAATGTGCACCGGAGCGGTTTCACCGCCCGATGAAACCGGTCCTGGAGAGCCCCATTTTTCAGGCGCGAACGCCATGCGGTTGCCCTCCGTTCGGGGTCTTGGCGGGCACACGGGGTGCCAGTGCCTGAACAGTGCCGACTTTATTTCGCCCGCGCTGCTTGGCCAGATACGCCCCCTGATCGGCACGCTTTACCAACGCGTCAGGGTCTGGCATGGTCGAATCCCTGGTTGCCACGCCAACGCTGATGGAAAGCGAGATTGGCGTGCCCGCGGCATCGACTTGAAGGCGCTCCACGGCTTTTCGCAACCTCTCCCCGCAGACCACGGCGGCCTCAAGCGACGTTTCCGGGCAAATGACGACAAACTCGTCCCCCCCAACCCGTGCCACGACGTCCTGGCTACGAAGCGCCTGCTTGATGGCTCCGGATGCCTGCATCAGCACCTGGTCCCCTACATCGTGCCCATAGGTATCGTTGATTTGCTTGAAGGCATCGACGTCGATCACCATGCAAGAAAGGGGTAGCCGACTGCGTTGGGAACTGGCCCATTCCTGGGCCAGCCTGTCGATCGCGTATCGGCGGTTCGGGAATCCGGTCAGCGAGTCGGTCAAGGCGACTTCCTGAAGGCGGCGGTTTGTGACGGCCAACTCTGCGGCAAAGCGACGAATCTCTTCGCGATCCTTATCGACCTCTTGCTGAAGTCGGATCACCCGATGGCCGGCACGCAGGCGCGCCGCCAACACCTTGGGCTTGACCGGCTTTGAAACAAAATCGTCGACCCCGTTTTCAAACGCTTCGACGAGGCGTTCATCCTCTTCCAGGCTGGTCAGGAGCAATATGTAGATGGCTCGCCCAATCCGGGTCTTGCGCAAAGCTCGGGTCAGTTCAACGCCGTCCATTTCTGGCATCACCCAATCGACGATCATCATATGGGGTTGGACTTCCAGCGCCAGTTCCAAGCCGGTTCTTCCGTTTTGGGCTTCGAATATCTGGTGTCCAGCCCGCTCCAATACGCCACGCAGCACGGAGCGGATGGAGGCATCATCATCGACCAATAGAATTCGCAACCCCTTGGCAGCTTCGGTCGAGGACGCCGCAGCGTCCTGGCCAGACCCACCTGATCCTCCCGAAGCGGACCCGCTCTCAGAGGCCGCCTTGGCCAATTCATCGAACGGCTTGAGAGGCGACGACGGCAAGCGGAGCATCTGACTCCACTCGCCCCACTCCTTGGCCAGGCGGTCACAAAGGGCAACCATGACCTCCGTATCCAACCCAAGTCCAGTGCCGCGCTTGACCACGTCCACCATGAGATGGGGACGCTCGAGTTCTTCGGTTAGGCACAATTCGGCGATGGATTGGGAAAGCGTGAGGGACTGCTGCAGAATATGCTCGCGGCTTCCCGGCACTTCCTCACTCACTTCCGGCTGCTCGAAACAATAGGCCGCCTCAACGAACACACTTGGCAAGCCCCAATCAGCCAACATCGCGGCGGTCAATTCCCGGTGATCCATGACGAAATCGCGTTGCTCGAGATCGACCAATCGCGTTCCCGGGAACTGTCGATGCTCCTTCAGGACCTCCGCATACCCCTTGGCATAAAGCGTCGCGAGGGATAATTCCCCGATCCGCGCTAGAAGCCCGAGACAAAAGGTTTCATCAGGCGCGGCGACACGGGTACGCTGAGCCAGCAGTTGCATGGCCAAGGCCATGAGGACGGAGGTTGACCAAAAATTTCGGTAATCGAACTCCCGGCAATTGCCACTGCTGTATTCATTGAGGAGCGAAAAGCCCAGTGCCATCACTCGCACGGCGGGCACTCCGAGAATCATCAAGGCCTCTTGAACCGACGCGGCAGGACGGCGCTCCAGCGAGAGCATTCCATTGGCTGCCTTGATCAGACGCCCGACGAAAGCGGGGTCGCCCTTGATCACGCGGGCCAAGTCAGTCAAGGCGATATCGGGTTGGCGGGTCATTTCCATGATCGCCAAAGCCACCCCCCTTGGCGACGGCAAGTCGCCGGAGGCCTTGATCTGTTCAAACTTGGAGATATCGATGGCACGCGCCATGGGTGGAATAACCTCGACCAAAAGCTGACCCGGGAATGGTCCGAGGAATAACGGATGCCGCCCCGGTGACTTAAGATTGAGCAATGTAACCATCGGAAATGACGGTGAATTCGAGGGAGCCCCCGAGGCACTGGGACCGCAAAGCAGGCTAGAATGCCCGGCAGACTTTTGACTCCAGCCCCATGAAGTACTGTTCCGCTTGCGGTGCGCCCGTCAACTTCCGGATTCCTCCCGGGGATTCCCTGCCTCGTCACGTCTGCAATGCCTGCGGGACGATCCATTACAGCAATCCGAAGATTGTGGTGGGGGCGCTAGCGGAGTGGAACGATCAAATTCTGCTGTGCCGTCGCGCAATAGAACCGCGTTACGGCTACTGGACTCTGCCTGCAGGCTTCCTCGAGAACGGGGAAACCACCGCCGAGGGTGCCATCCGGGAAACTCTTGAAGAAGCCCGCGCACGGATCGAACTCGATTCGATGCTGAGCTTGATCAACGTCCCTCACATCAGCCAGGTGCATATCATCTACCGCGCTCGTCTCCTCGATCTGGAATTCGGGCCAGGTGAAGAATCCCTGGATGTGCGCCTGGTCGACGAATCCGACATCCCTTGGGATGAAATAGCCTTTCGAACGATTGGCATGACCTTGAGGCGCTACTTTGACGGTCGACGCCGCGGCGAAATCGGGTTCTTTACTGCGGATGTCCTGCCGCCGCCCGGTTAGGGGCGTCCCCTGGGGCGAGGGAAATCACCAGTGAAAGTCGAAATGGCGCGTCCCTGGCAATCCCCTCGAATTCGACGCCGCGGACCAACCGGGTCAAGCTTTCTCCCAGGTTGTGCGCGTCTATCGAATCGCCGCCTCCACTAAGCAGTTCGACTGCCACAACCCGTCCACGCAGAAAAGTCACGCCAAACTCCACGACCAGCCTCGGCCAGCCCGCCAACTCCCGCGCCATCTTTTCATCTTGGCCCACCAACCATGCCAGACGAAGTCGCAGGCGGGTCAGTTCCTCTCCGCTCAAGATCGCTTCCCCCGTCTGCGGGAGGTCATCCAGACGACTGGGGACGGCTTGATTTTCAGCTCTCGCCGACGCCGCGTGCGGGCGAATCCGCGGCCTTGCAGACGCTGTGGGCTTCCCCTTTAAATCGGAAACCTTACCGTCCATGCGCCGCTCTAACGGGGCATTGGAAATATTGGCAGGCGGGGGAGTGCTGTCGTGATCCTGAGCGCCGGTCACCCCGCCTCGAGGAAGTTGGTGTAACGGCGCGAGCCTTGCCACAATGGCCTCTGAATGAGGGCGTAAGCGCATGGGTATCTCGGGCTCCGGCCAGATCAAGAAGGCATGGAGCATTACCGATGCCATGACGGCCCACATCATCGGAGACGGAGATTTTGGCCAGAATTCGATGCGGAATGACATGGGAGCTCATGTGAAGCCAAAAGCAAAGGACTGCGCGGCAACGGAGTCTCACCTCGAGAACGTCGAAGGTGTTCGCCATCCCTGGATCCTCACCCTTGACGTTCAAGGGCAGCCCCATCGGTGGGTAAGCTGGCAGGCCGCGTGCCACTATTATTCCCTTGACATGGTTGCATGGACGGCGGGCGATCGCCAGTTCCGCTTCTTCGGTGGCATGTCTCGCCTCACGGGGCAACGCTCGGAGATCACTACCAACAGCATCATCGCCATCCGGGGTCGGGCGCTGCGTGCTGCAGCCCTGGCTGCCATTCCCCCGTTGAGCAATCGGGAACTTTTCCACCGGGATCGCCAAATCTGCGCCTACTGCGGCGAGCATTTTCCGGCGAGCCTCCTCACGCGTGACCACGTCACTCCAGTTTCCCGCGGGGGTCGGGACGTCTGGATGAATGTGGTGACAGCCTGTCGGCCCTGCAACCAGCGTAAAAGTGGTCGCACCCCGGAGCAGGCTAAAATGGGTTTACTCTACGCGCCCTATGTCCCGAACAAGGCTGAATACCTGATCCTCTCGAATCGCCTCATTCTGGCTGATCAAATGGATTTTCTCAGTCAGCACCTTTCTCGCCAAAGCCGTCTCCGCTTGGGAGCGGGATCCCCCTGACCCCCCGAAGCCTGGCGGCTGTGGCCTCCAACCGCCTCCCTCGGTCACCCGATTTTCGAACCCCTAGAAGTCCAATATTCGACCGAGGCCAACGCCCTGTTCACCCTCCGGAAGTTCCGCTGCCCGAGGCACTGCATCCCATCGCTGCGAATGAAATTGACCATTCAGCTTTTCCCGCCCACACCCGTAATGGAGGGACCAGCCAGCCGTAGAGTCGATTGCAAATAGAGGTGTCCTGATGGTCGAGTTCGAAACCCAAGCCCAGCAATATGCCGAAGCCATCGAGCAGGAGTTGAAATCTGGCCGCCTTAACTTCCCAACAGTCTTCGACCTCTCGTTGCGCATCAAACGCCTGGCCGACGACCCCAACGCGACGTTGGATCAGATTGCCCGAGTGGTTCAAACCGAGCCGCTGCTCAGCGCGAAACTCGTCCGCCTGGCGAATTCAGCCGCGCTGAATCCGGCTGGAAAAGCAATCTCGAATGTAGTCGATGCCGTTCGGCGGATTGGCCTTGCGACCCTGCGCTGCATGGCCTTCGCCATCTCAGCCGAACAATTGGCCCACGACCTCCGCTCCAAAACCATGCGCCTTACTGCGGCGGGCTTGTGGATGAACTCGGTGGACGTGGCCTGCTGGTCTTACGCCCTGGCCAAAAAGCTGCGCGTCGTCCCCCCGGATACCGCGTTGTTTTCGGGAATGATGGTCAATATCGGGCAGTTTTTCCTGCTTGCCCGCGCTGCGGAGTATCCGGAACTCGAGGCTGACGCGGAACGATTCGCGGAGTTTGTCGCGCTCTGGAATGAGCCCGTCAGCCGCGCCCTGCTGGAAGCCATGGAAATGCCGCCGGCGATCCTCGACGCCCTCGACTACGACGATCCCTACGGCGGTAGCTGGCCGCCGAAACAACTGGCCGACGTACTATTCGTGGCGGGACTGGCCGCCGAGGCGCCCAACCCATTTTCTGCCCTGCGCCGTCAAGACCGCGCAAATCTCCTGGCCTGCGCAACCCTGGGAATCGAGCCCGACGCCCTCAAAGAACTTCTGGAATCCGCGGCGGACGAGCGAAAGGCCATGCTTTCCGCTTTGTACGGGCCCTGAGGCCCGCGCTTGTGAGGCGGCCTGAACAACCGCCTCACAACCTCAGAGCCGTCCCATCTTCCGATACAGGGTGTTGCGGCTGATGCCGAGACGTCGCGCAGCCGCCGACACATTCCCCTTTTCCTCCTGCAAGACCTGCTCAATCGCCCGTCGCTCAATGACGTCGAGGGATTCGGCCGACCCGGCCGCAACCGCCGGTAGCCCCCCGACCACCTTGGGCGACGAGATGACCTTGCCCTGCGCCGCCTGCTCCTCGTGATCGGCCTCAAGGGCAAACAGCTCCTCTGGCAGATGTGACGGGCCAACGACCGACTCCCCATCATCCAGCAATGCCAACGCGACCCGAATTGCATTGTGCATCTGGCGGATGTTGCCGGGCCAACGATAGCGCTCGAAGAATTTAACGACTTCGTCCGAGAGTCGAACCGGTCGCCCCTCGCGACTTTCGAAGTTCAGAATGTTCTCGGCAATCTCGCGGATATCGCTGCGCTCCCGCAAGGACGGCAGGGTGACGGTCAAGCCGTTGACGCGGTAGTACAAATCCTGGCGAAACACGCCGCTTCGAACCGCATCGGGCAGGTTGCGATGGGTCGCACACACGAGGGAAATATCCACTGGAACCGACTTGACACCCCCCAAGGGGGTCACCATCCGCTCCTGCAACACTCGAAGCAGGCGGGCTTGAAGGTTGAGCGGCATATCGCCGATTTCATCGAGGAAGAGCGTTCCGCCACTGGCCTGCTGGATCTTTCCCGCATACCCTTCCCGCCGCGCGCCGGTAAATGCGCCGCCCACGTAGCCGAAGAGCTCCGATTCGATGAGATTCTCGGGAATGGCGGCGCAGTTCAACGCCACGAAGGGGGCATTACGGCGAGGACCGCTGCGGTGGAAAGCTTTGGCAAACATTTCCTTGCCAACACCCGACTCCCCAAGGATCAGCAGGGGGATATCCTTGCCGACGATCCGGCCTGCGCGCTGGATCGCGGCAGCAAGGCGCTCATCCCCGGTATCCAGACACCCAAGAGTTGCGTTTTCGACGCCACATTTTTCCCGCGTCAGCCCCCGCACCGACCGCAATGACTCGCCCTGCATCCCGAGGGGCACGGCCGGCATGATCGGTGAACCGGTCTTGACGACGGCCGGCGGGAGGCGGAGCTTGGCATACAAGCGTTTTCCACTGCGAAGGCCCAAAGCAATCATGGCCTGGGGATCCCGGCCGGCGCGGTCGACAAATTGGCTGAAGCCCCCGTCGAACACCATGGAAAAATCCATCTGACTCAGATGGTTTCGATTGATCCCGAGCATCTGGAGCCCTGGACGATTGGCCGCAACCAACTCGCCCCCCGGAGACAGCACGACCAAGCCTTCCTGCAAGGTGCCGAGGTACTCCATGTCGGTGTGAAAGGACAACAGGATTTCGCGAGCAAATTCAGCTTCAAAAAGCCGACGTTCAAGAATATTCGTCGTCATGCGGACCAAGCCCAGCGTGTGCCGCTGGTAAGCACGGTAATCACCGGAGATGTCGAGGACCCCCAATAGACGCTCGTGGGCATCGAAGATGGGAGACGCGCTGCAGGTCAAAAAACCGTTGCGATCGAGGAAATGTTCGCTTCCCACGATTTCGATCGGCACCCGCTCGGACAGGGACGTCCCAATGGCGTTGGTTCCACGCCCCGTCTCGTCCCAGGAGGCACCGGGCTGCAACTCGGCGCGGTTCGCTTGAGCCACGAAATCCGGATCTCCCAAGCTCTCAAGAATCAGCCCGGCACTATCCGACAGAATGACCACACTGCCCGTCGAGCGAATCTGCTCGTAGAGGTGATTCAGAATCCCCCGTGCGTGGGAAAGCAAAAAACCATTTCTATCCCGTGCCTCACGCAAGAGGTTCGCGGAAACAATTCCGATGGCCGAATCACCGAGTCCCTGCAAGCCCCGGGAGCGGCAGCGCTCCCAGGAGCGCAGGATTCTTCGGTCCGGCAGACCCTCCGCCGCGACGTCGGTGCCGCGATCGAGAAAAGCCCGGCGTGCGTCCCGGGTGAGGCTGTCGCGCACTTCTACTGACTGCAGTGCTCCATCCACGCCCTTCTCCTCCAATATTCCACATATATAGTTATAACTTTTGTCTATTTTAACCGTAGCACCTGTCACAAAACGGAACAAGGCACTCGTCTCACGACGCAGCAGGTTCTGCAACTACCATGCCAAAAATGCTCTTCTAGAGAAATCAGGAGCATCTATAGTGAAGTTAAAGACTACTCCTTCTCGTACCCCATCGAGAGCCCATCATGGCACACCCCTTGCAGACGGGTTCCACGTGACGCGCCGCCCATCCGTAGGTAGCGCGTCTTGCCAACCTAAACAAGAGGACTCAGACATGATCAAGGTAACCTCCCTTTCCGCCCGACTGAAGCGTTGCTGCCTCGGTGCCGGCCTCGCCCTCGTAGCGGGACTTGCCCATGCCCATGGTGACGTCACCCCCCAGGCCGTAGACACTTCCACTTTGCCAAAGGTTGGCACCGAGTGGCTGGCGAAAAACCCGTACAGCGGCAACAAGGAAGCGATCCGAATTGGTGATTCGGCCTTCAACCAGAACTGTGCCCGCTGCCATGGCCTGGGCGCCATTTCTGGAGGCATCGCGCCGGACCTGCGCTACTTGCCCAAGGGCCAGGAAGGCGACGAAATATTCCTCCAGCGCATTCGTCACGGCTCGACCCGCGACGGTCGCGTCTATATGCCGCCGTTCGAAGGTATCCTGTCCCAGGAAGCGATGTGGACCATTCGCGCCTGGCTGGAGACCGTCTATGAAGAATAAGCCGTTTCGTGCGCTCTTCGTCTCATGCGCCATGTTGCTCGGGAGCATTTCAACGGCCTCGGCCATGGCCGAAGAGGCGATGGAGCTGCAGCAGCCTGGCCGCCTGAGGGTCGCGGTCTATGCGGCCTTTCCTCCCTACTCCGAAAAGGGAAAGGGGATCGATGTCGCCCTCGGACGCGAACTGGCCAAGCGCCTCGGCCTCGAAGCCGAGGTGGTCGAATACGCGGCCGACGAAGATATGAATGACGACTTGCGGAACATGGTGTGGAAAGGCCATTACCTGGGCACCCGCCCGGCGGACGTGATGCTGCATGTCCCGGTCGATTCGCACCTCGCCAGCAACAATGACCAGGTCAAGATCTTTGCTCCATACCACATCGAAACCGTTGCCGTTGCCCGCAACCCCCAGTTGGTTCCTCCAATCGCCGGTTCTGCCGCCCGGGGGCTGGAGGTCTTCACGAGGGAAAAGATCGGCGTCGAGGTGAGAAGCTTGGCCGACAACTTCCTCCTCTCTGTCCTCAACGGGCGACTGCGGGAAAATGTTGTTCATTTTCCCTCCGTTGCGGAAGCCGTCGCGGCAATGCGGGACGGCAGCGTCGCCGCCGTCATGGCGCCTAGGGGAGAGATGGAGGCGGCGCTCGGGAAGGAATCCCCCTACCCCCTCACCGACGTCGGTCTGCCCGAACTGCAGATCAAGGGCTGGGCCCTGGGCATGGCTGTGAAGGCCGACAACTCCCAACTCGCCCGAGGCCTGGCCACGGCAATGGAAGGCCTGCAGCGGGACGGCACCGTGGCCAAGATCTTTGCCCAGCACGGGGTCACGGTCAAAACACCCTGATTCGCTGGTCACACGGGGCCCCGCAATCCGGAGACAGCATGAAGACACAACCCATCGTCCTCAGCGCCGCCCTCGCCATGGTGGTTCCCGCCATGGCCTGTGCGGCCCCTTTTGCCTACGTGCCCAACGAAAAGTCCGGCACCATCTCGGTCATCGATGTCGCCACGCGGGCCGCTGTGCGGGAGTTTGCGATCAGCGAGCGGCCCCGTGGGATTGCCATCGATCCGGGCGGGAAGCGCCTGTTCGTCACGGATGCCCCCTCTCGTTCGTTGGTGGTCGTGACCCTGCCGGAGGGCCAGAACGCCCAGCGCTGGAAGGTGGGCGAATCGCCTGAAGGCGTCAGCCTCTCCCGAGACGGCAAGTGGGCGGCGGTGGCCGTGGAAGAAGACAACAGCATCGCCTTGCTCGATGCCACGACCGGCGCAGAGATCGCCCACATCAAGGTGGAGGGGAAAAACCCGGAGCACGCCGTGTTCAGCCCCGATGGTCGCTGGATCTACGTGAGCGCCGAGGACGCAGAACAGCTCGACGTGATCGACGTCGCCGCCCGCCGCCAGGTCAATCGGATCGCTGTCGGCAAGCGTCCCCGGGGGATCGGCTTCCTGCCCGACGGCAGTCGGGCCTACGTCGCCTGCGAACTCGCCAACACCGTCTTTGCCATCGACACCGCCACCCAAACCGTCGTGGCGCGAATTCCGGCCGGGAATTTCTCCAACGGGATTGCCGTTCACCCCGCAGGCAAGCGAGTTTTCGTTTCCAACGGTCGGGACGGCACGGTGAGCGCCATCGATGTGGCCACCCACACCGTGGTGGGGACCGTAGCAGTGGGCAAGCGCCCCTGGAACATGGACATTACCCCCGACGGCGCGACCCTGCTGGTCGCCAACGGTCGCTCTGACAGTGTCACCCTGATCGATACGACAACCCTGCAATCGATCGGGGATGTCCCGGTGGGGCAACTTCCCTGGGGCGTGGTCGTTCGATAAAGGGACTGGGGCCGGCCGTCTTGCCGGCCCGTCTCACCCCGAATTTGTTCAAGGGTGAGACACCTGCTCAATTTCGCAACAACTGTGCAATACACCTGGGCGGCGGTGAGACACCTCCGACTCCGACACCCTGGCGTACCGCCGATCGCATCGGAAATCGGGACGACCCGTTTAGCCCCTCAGGCGAGCATCGAGTTGATCGATGATCTCCGCCCAGTCCGCATCCTCCAGAATCTCCGCCTCCAGAAAGGCCGCCTGGGCCGACGTCCAGAACGGCGCCTCGGGCAATTTGACCGCCGAGGCTAACGGGGCGTGGCTGGCAATAAAGGCCTCCACCGCTTCAGAAGAAGACGGCAGCCCGAGTTGTTCGAACAGATTGTTCATGGTGTGGACGGTCGGTTCCATGATGCGATCTCCGGTTGGCGGGTGGGATTTCAAATAGTAGGCGCAAGATCTCCACCCGCCAACCCGCATCCCGCTTTCAGTGCCATGAAAAAAGGGCCCGCAGGCCCTTTTGCCAATCCAGATTCCCTGGAAGCGAGATCAGTTAGCCGGCGCTCCGTTCAAAATCCACTCCACCGCCGCCTTGAGGTTTTCATCGCTAATCTTGTCAGGCCCGTTGGGGGTCATGGGAATCTGACCCCAGTTGCCGGCACCCCCAGCACGCACTTTGTCGAACAGCATCGTCGCCGCGCCAGCCTGCCCCTTGTACTTCGCCCCAATGTCCTGGAACGAAGGCCCGACGAGCTTTTTATCCACGGCGTGGCAAGCCACGCAACGCGCCTTCTTGACGATTTCCATGCTCGCCTGGGCCGACCCCAAGGTGAGCCCAAGCACTGTCGCGACGCCCGCGACCGTCATCCATCTCTTCATTGCCACCTCCAAGCTTGATTGTAGATTGCATCACCGCACCTCTCGGGGCAGTTCGAAGTCCTCATTGCGTCACCACTCCGAACGCCACCTGTTCCGCCCATTCCGCATCCGTAAAAAACCGGGAACGGGGCAGAAATCCCTTGCCTAGCCCTCTCTCAACGCAGAACGCGGCACCACGTCGATCTACCACGTCGAAGATGGGCTGGGTGTTCTGCCAGTATTCAAATTTCGAACGCCCCCTATACCAAGGACGGCCGCCAAAGCTCCCGAGGTGGGCATCCACCTGACCGATCAGAAAATCACCATTGTGGGAACACGCTCCGGCGCACTGCCGTCACTGCGCCCGCCTATTTGGCGAAACATCAAGGAACTGAATTTCACCTGCATCACCTCGATCAAGTTCATCCTTACCTCGGTCGCTATCACTCGATCCACAACCGTCGGCTCCTCGTGACCATGCCGGCGCGTCCATGTGAGACCCGGCAGCGGAAAAAAAGAGGGGCGACCGAGGTCGCCCCGCAAACTCTCATCGTGGGATGAGGAGGGAGAACTTTGCGAAGCTGCCGACAACGCGCAAGACCTGTGCCGAGTCGCGTTGGCGGCGGCAGCCCCGAACGGGCTCCCCGAGCTCAGAAGAACCCGAGAGCCTTAGGTGAGTAGGAGACCAGGAGGTTTTTGGTCTGCTGGTAGTGGTCGAGCATCATCTTGTGGGTTTCGCGGCCGATGCCAGACTGCTTGTAGCCGCCGAAGGCGGCGTGGGCGGGGTACA
>JAEUNY010000135.1 GCA_016791005.1 Zoogloeaceae bacterium | reverse complement strand
AAGGAAATGGCCAAGGCCGCCGGTCTCGAACTGGTCGTGACTGAGGTGACGGACTTGAAAGCGGCGGCCCGGGCCTACCACAGCATTTTTGAATTGGCAGACCCGAAGCGGGATGCCATCTGGCTGTTGCAGGACCCTCTCGGCGCCGAAGACAGCACGATTCTGCCCTTCGTTCTGGAGGAGGGCTGGAGCAGGGGGGTGCCCATTTTCTCCAGCAACCTCGCCCACGTTCGCCGCGGCGCGTTATTTACTCTCTATCCCGATAATGAGGAGCTCGGCAAAAGGCTGGGGGGCGTGGCCCATTCGGTCCTGAATGGCGGTGTCGGCGCTCCGGGAATGACACCCTTGCGGGAAGTGCTGCTGGCGGTGAACCAGCGGTCGGCGCAACACCTGGGCATCAGTCTCAATCCACGTCAGCAGGGCATCGAACTCATCCTTCCGGCACAATAACGGGCCCATGCAGTCATCACGATCCTGGCCGCGCACAATGCTACGGGCCCTGGGAGGTGCCACCTTCCGGGAGCAGCTCGGTGTGTACATCGGCCTCGGGGCCGTGCTGCTGGCCCTCGCCGTAGCCGTCGCGAGTTCGATCCAGAGCGGTCGGGCAATGCGCAATGCCCTGGCCATCCAGGGGCAGCGCATCGCGGCGACCCTCGGGGAGCAAAGCCGCCTGGCCCTGGTTTCGGGAGCGGCGGAGAATGCCGAGGGCGCGATTCAGGCGGCTTTGGCCTACCCAGATGTGATCGTGGTGGAACTTCGGGACGCCGCTGGTCGCCTCGTGGCGAGGCGGATCAAGGACGGGGCGATGCCCCCAGCCTGGCTCGACGTCGTGGGCAATGGGCCCGCGCAGCCCGGCACGCCCCTCATGTATGAGGGAGATGACGCGTGGGCCTTCGCCAGCGTGGTCGAGGCAGGGCAGATGACCGCGTCGCCTTTCGATGCCCTGGAGCCTACGGCCTCAATGCTGGGCTTCGTTTGGGTCGTCCAGTCGCAGGCGACCCTCGAGGCCATCCAGCGGGACGTCTTCATCGCCAATTTCGCCCTTTCGATGGTTTTCGCAGCGCTCCTGGTGCTCGTCGCCCGGGCGGTGTCCAGAAAGCTGACGAGTCCGGTCAGTGACCTCTCGGCAGTCATGAGCCGCGCCGAGCAAGGCGAGACCGGATTGCGCGCCTCCCTCGAAGGCCCACAGGACATCGCCGAAATGGGCCGGGCTTTCAACCGGATGATGACGGTCTTGGAGCAGCGGGAACAGGAGTTGGTCGCAGCCCGGGATGAGGCGGTGGCGTTTGCCAAGTTGAAAGCCCAGTTCGCCGCCACCGTGAGCCACGAGATCCGGACGCCCCTGAACGGAGTCATCGGCACCCTCGACATGCTGATGTCCACTTCGCTGCCCGCAAAATCCCGGGAATTCGCTGAAATCGCCTGGGATTCCGCGCAAAATCTGCTTGATCTGGTGAATAACATTCTCGATTTCTCTCGGCTCGAGTCCGGGCGAGCCGAGGTGGAGCTCCGCCCGCTGGATCTGCTCAACCTAGCCGAAGGGGTGCTGGACAGCGTCGCTAGCCAAGCCCATCAGAAAGGGTTGGAGTTGGGCTGTGCGATCCACCTCAATCCTGTGCCTGCCCTTGAAGGCGATGCACGCAAGTTGCGTCAGGTCCTCACCAACCTCCTCGGCAACGCGGTGAAATTCACCGATACCGGCGAGGTTGGCCTGCGGGTGACCGAGGTGGGCGATGGCGATAGCGGGACTTGGCTCCGCTTCGAAGTTCTCGATACCGGCCCCGGCGTTTCGGCCGAATTCCAGGGGCGGATGTTCGAGTCCTTCATGCAGGCCGACGCGTCGGCCTCGCGCCGTTTTCAGGGAAGCGGCCTCGGGCTGGCCATTTCCCGCCAGCTCGTGGAAGCCATGGGTGGGCGTATCGGATACCTGGGTCGCCCCGGCGGGGGCAGCCTCTTCTGGTTCGAGTGCCCGTTTGCCATTGGATCCGAGCGACGTGAGGCCACTGAAATTACGGGTGATCTCGAACTCGTGCTCATCGAAGACAGCCCCATCGTTCTCGAGAGCCTCACGACCATTGTGGACCGGCTCGGATTGATGGCGACGGTCTTTCGATCGGTGGCGGAATTCGAGCGGCGCATCGGCCAGGGAAGCTTGCGATTTGAGCGGGGTCCGATCCTGCTTGTCGATGAGGGATCGGCCGGCTCATCGCCGGAGGACTGGAGGCGCCTCGCTCAATCCGCCGCCCTGGATGGG
>JAEUNY010000134.1 GCA_016791005.1 Zoogloeaceae bacterium | reverse complement strand
AGGCGCAGCAGCTTGACCTGGATGGAGAGGGGGATGTCGCCCACCTCGTCGAGGAACAAGGTGCCCCCGGCGGCGGCGTCCACCAGACCGGCCTTGCGGGCTACCGCCCCGGTGAAGGCGCCCCGTTCGTGGCCGAAGAGCTCGCTCTCAAAGAGGGTCTCGGGGAGTCCGGAACAGTCCACCGCCACGAAGGCATGCTCGGCCCGCCGGCTGAGGCGGTGGATGGCATTGGCCACCAGTTCCTTGCCGGTGCCGGATTCGCCCTGCAGCAGCACCGCCGCTTCCGAGGGCGCGACCCTCGCCACCAGTTCCATCATGGCGAGGAAGGCCGGCGAGCGGCCGATCAGACCCTGGACGTGGGCCAGATCCCGCGCCCCAGGCACGGGTTCGAGCTTTTCGATGTAGTAGGCGATGTGGCCGTCGGCGTCGCGAATGGGCGACAGCTCGATGTTTTCGAAGCGTTCCCCCAGCGGGGTGTGATGCAGGTGCAACACCCGCTCCCGCTGGCCGGACTGGAGGCTGCGCTGGAGGGGGCAGGAGACGCCGGCGACGTCGCAGGGCACATCGTAGTGGTGGGACACCTCGTAGCAGCAGCGGCCCAGGACCTCGCCGTGACCGACCCAGGCCGCGCGATAAGCCTCGTTGGCGGCCAGGATGCGGTATTGCCGGTCACACAGTATGTGGGGCTCCGGGAGCGTTTCGATGAAGGAAATCAACTCGGCGAGGGTGCGATTGCCGTCAGTCATGGGCGCTGAGGGTGAAGAAGAAAACTGCCAGCCATTGTGCCACGCGGACTGCCAAAGAGGCAGATGGCAGTGTCGCTGGCGCCATGAGATTGCATGTGCGACTGCAAAAACAAGGGGTTGCGGCTTTCCTAGGCTCGCCGCAGGGATGGCATGGGACTTGTTTAGGGATGACGGTCGGCAATTCAAAGTGAGGCACGCATGGAAGTCCAAGATCGCCACCTGGCCCGGGAAATCCTGGCCCTGGTGGTGCTGAAAATCCTGGCCCTGGTCGCCTTGTGGTGGTTCTTCGTGCGGGATGAGGGTCCTGGATCCGTCGATGCCCCCGCCACCGCCGGCCACTTCGCCACCGGCCGACCGGTGATGCTGCCCGCCCAACCTGGAGAACCTCATGCTCAGTGAGTCCCTCGTCGATCTGTCACGCCTGCAGTTCGCGGTGACCGCCCTCTACCACTTCCTGTTTGTCCCCCTCACCATCGGCATGACCTGGATCCTCGTCATCATGGAGTCGGTGTATGTGATGACGGGCAAGACCCTCTACCAGGACATGACCCGCTTCTGGGGCAAGCTATTCGGGATCAACTTCGCCCTCGGGGTCACCACGGGCATCACCATGGAGTTTCAGTTCGGCACCAACTGGGCCTACTACTCCCACTACGTGGGCGACATCTTCGGCGCCCCCCTAGCCATCGAGGGCCTGATGGCCTTCTTCCTCGAATCCACTTTCATCGGCCTGTTCTTCTTTGGCTGGGATCGTCTTTCGCGCCGCCAGCATCTCCTGGTCACGGTGCTGATGGCGGTGGGGACCAATCTTTCCGCCCTTTGGATCCTCATCGCTAACGGCTGGATGCAGAACCCCGTGGGAGCGGAGTTCAGCCCCGTCACC
>JAEUNY010000127.1 GCA_016791005.1 Zoogloeaceae bacterium | reverse complement strand
CAACTGCAAACCCTCCATCCGGTACAGTCGATACACCCGCTTTTTACCCACCCGCCAGCCTTCCCGCTGCAACATCACCAAGACGCGCAAATACCCAAAGCGGGGGCGGCTCAGGGCGATATCCCGGATCCGCTGCTGGAGCGCACTCTGATCTCGCGCCCGGCTCTTGGCGTACCACACAGATCGTTGCAACAGCGCCAAACGGCACGAACGCTGCACGCTGACCTGAAAGTGATCCTGCATCCAGGCTGCCAACGCCCGTCTCTTGGCAGCCTTCAGAGCTTTTTTGACCACCTCCTGCAGGATCTGCTTATCCAGCGTCAGGTCGGCTAAGATCCGTCTCAGCCGGTTATTCTCATCTTCCAGTTGCCGCAGCTTACGCAGCTCGCTCACCCCCAGATCCCCGTACTTCTTCTTCCACGTATAAAACGTGGCCTCAGAAACACCAAGCTGCCTGCACACGTCCACGACCGTCGCCCCTCCGTCAGCCAGCCGCAACGCGTAAGTAATTTGCTCCTCGGTAAATCTCGAGTTCTTCATCGCTTCTCCTTCCCCGTATCAGGGCATTTTGAAGCAGCCGAAACTCTAGTTCTGATCTGTCGAGGTTTTCGGGGGGAACGTCAAACTCCAAAAGAGCCTGAGCGCTCCAGGATCAATCCAACCCAGCACACCGTGGAACTAAACACCTAATGGCGCAGGGGAACCTGGAGATCGGCCGGGCCCTCGCCCAGGCCCTAGCCGACTGGTTCCCCGAGCATGCGGACTACATGGATTCCGCCCTCGCGACCTGGCAGGTGAAGCAGGCGACCAATGGCGCCCCACTGGTGTTCCGCAGGGCACCCCGCGAGACGGCCTGACGCAGGAAGAGTGCCCTAACGAGCCCGAGCCCGTGGGCTCGGGTGGGTCACTCCGGCGCCATCCCCTTCGGCAGCAAGGCCCACATGCGCCCAGTCTGGCGCATGCGCCCGGCCAGTGCCCCGGCCTCGGCCCCGAATCCCCAGAAGACGTCGGCCCTCACGTTGCCCTTGATGGCACCGCCCGTATCCTGGGCCACCATCAGCCGCTGCCAGGGCCGATCGCTATTGGGCTCGGTGGTGGCAAGGTAAACCGGCGCACCCAGGGGCACGGCACGAGGATCCACGGCAATGCTTCGCCGCTCCAGCAGCGGAACCCCCTGTGCTCCCGCCGGCCCTCCGTTGGAAGCAGGCAACTCCTTGAAGAAGACGTAGCTGGGATTCACGTTGAGAAGTTCGGTGAGACGCTCCGGGTGGTTGCGGGCCCAGGTCTTGATGCCCTCCATGGACGCCGCATCCAGGGTCAGTTCCCCCCGATCGACCAGCCAGCGACCGATCGACTGGTAGGGCTGACCGTTCTGGTCGGCATAGGCCAGGCGGATCTGCGGGCCTTCTGCCAGGTCCATGCGCCCCGACCCCTGGACCTGCAGGAAAAAGAGTTCCACCGGATCCGCCGCCCAGGCGATGACTCGCGACGGTAGGCGATCGCCCATTCGCTCCAGTTCGCTCCGCGTCCAGTAGGGCACGACCTTATTGCCCACCAGGCGGCCGCGCAACCGGTATTTCTTGAGATCCGGATACACGTCGGAAAAGTCGATCGTCAGCATGTCCTCCGGAACACCCCGGATCGGCCAGGCATATTGGGACGTCCGCACCCGGCTACCGCGGATCAATGGCTCGTAATAGCCGGTGATCAGCCCTTCCCGCGTTCCGTCGGGGTTTACCAACTGCCAGGGCGTGAACCCCCGCATCAGGACGCCCCGCACCGCCTCCGGAGCTGGACGCTCCCCCAGGGCGAGGACACTGTCGCAGGCCGCTTTCCATCCCCGCTGCCGAGATAAGACGGTGCAGGAACTGCGCAAGGCCGGCAGGACCTGAAGGGGATCATCCCGCTCCCAGCCTGGCAGGTCTGCCCAATGAGCCGATTGCAGCCCCTTGGCGGAGGGGAGTGGCGCCGTGGGCAGCGGCGGCGCAGGAGTTGCGACGGGCGGGGGCGTAACTGGCGGACAGTTTGGGGCGCCAGGACAGGTGCGCTCAGGGACGGACGCGGTCTGACAGGCGGCGAGGAATAGCGCTGCGATCAGAGCAGCCGGTGTGCAAAGGGAGAGAAACGGGCGGGTCATCAGGGGCTTCAGGTACACTGGGGCTTTTCGGCAGGCGCCAGTATACCCGGGGGGCCTGCACTGCCCAGGAGTTGTCATGTGGGTCATTTTTCTGGAGGCGGGGGTCGCGCTGATCCTCCTTCTTCTCATCGTCGCTGCCACCTGGCCACGTAAGCCGCGGGACCCCTCCGAATCCGCCGATCGCCATGACTGACTGGACCGCCTTTCTCAGCCGGGCCGAGGCGTTGCTCGACCGGGTCGAGCGCCTGCTCCCCCAGCGGCCGGAACCCGACTGGAACGCCCAGGCCTTTCGCTGGCGCACGCTGCAGGGCCAGGGCTTCCTCCACGGCATCGCAAACACCCACGCCATTCGCCTGGAAGATCTGCAGGACATCGACGATCAAAAGGCGCGCCTCGACCAGAATACGCGGCAATTCCTGGCCGGACGCTCGGCCAACAATGTGTTGCTCACCGGTGCCCGCGGCACCGGCAAGTCGTCCCTCGTCAAGGCGCTCCTCAACGCCTACGCCCGGGACGGGCTGCGCCTCATCGAAGTGGACAAGGCCGATCTCGTGGACCTGCCGGACATCGTGGACCTGCTGCGAGACCGGCCCGAGCGCTTCATTCTGTTTTGCGACGACCTGTCCTTCGAGGAGGGTGAGGCCGCCTACAAGGCGCTGAAGAGTGTGCTGGATGGCTCCCTGGCGGCGGTGCCGGACAACGTGCTGATCTACGCCACCTCCAACCGCCGCCACCTCATGCCGGAATTCCACGACGAGAATCGCCAGACCCGCCATGTCGATGGCGAGATCCACCCCGCCGAAGCGGTCGAGGAGAAGATCTCCCTCTCCGAGCGATTCGGCCTCTGGCTCTCCTTCTACCCCTTCAGCCAGAATGAATATCTTGCCGTGGTCCACCACTGGCTTCGGACCTTCGGCGTGGATGAATCGCGCATTGAGGCCGCCCGCCAGGACGCCCTGCAGTGGGCCCTGCTGCGTGGCTCCCGCAGCGGGCGGGTCGCATGGCAATTCGCCAAGGACTTCGCCGGGCGGCTCGCCGAAGACTCCGCCTCGAGCCAGCCATGACCAAACGGGTGCTCGTCGCCGCGGCGGTCATCACCCGGGAAGATGGACGCTTTCTCCTCGGCCAACGGGCGCCCGGCACCTTCTATCCGGGTTACTGGGAGTTTCCGGGGGGCAAGGCCGAACCTGGTGAGACGTCGCGGGAAGCATTGATCCGGGAACTGCGGGAGGAACTCGGCATTGAGACCCATGAGGCTTGGCCATGGATCACTCGGCATCACGATTACGAGCACGCCCACGTCCAGCTCGATTTCTTTGAGGTGCCCCATTGGTCCGGAACGGTGGGGGATCACGTCCATAGCCAACTGAGTTGGCAGTCGGCCGACGAACTGTCGGTCAGCCCGATGTTGCCGGCCAACGGCCCGATTCTCAAGGCGTTGAGACTCCCCCGGACGATGGGAATCACCCGTGCCCAGGAAATCGGCACGTCTCACCAGCTCCGCCAGGTCGAGGCGGCCCTGGCCACCGGTTTGCGTCTCATCCAGGTGCGCGAGGCCGGCCTGGGCGAAAGGGAGCGACGGGCCTTTACCCAGGCAGTCGTGGACCTGGCCCGACCATACAAGGCCCTGGTGCTTGTCAATTCGGACGAGGCAACCGCCCGCTGCGCCGGCGCGCTTGGCCTTCACCTGACCTCGGCCCAATTGATGCTCGCCGGCTCCCGACCCGACTTCGAATGGGTGGGGGCGTCCTGCCATGACCGAGCAGAACTGGAACGCGCGGCAGCCCTCGGGCTGGACTACGCGCTGATGGGACCGGTTGGGCCGACGCCCACCCATCCGGAGGCATCCGGCCTGGGTTGGGACGCACTGGCCACCGCATTGACCGGGCTACCGCTTCCGGTGCTCGCCCTGGGCGGGGTACGTCCTGGTGATTACACCCGGGCCCGGGCGATTGGAGCACACGGCATCGCCGGCATTCGAGGCTTCTGGCCCGCCATCGACGGGTGATCCGAAGAGCCGGCCCTCAGCCTCGCTCCCCACAATCATCCGGCGCGGCGCCGTCACCGACGACCCGGTACGACTCCGTGGCCCAGGCCAGCCAATCCTGATCCCGACAGCGACCGGAACAAAACGGGCGAAATGCCGACGCCGGCGCCCAGCAAACGGGAGCCCCACAGCTCGGACACTTGACCACCGGCCCTTCCGGAGCGTTCGCCATCCCCAACACTCAGAGGCTGCAGAAGGTGAGTTCAAACGGCACATCCACCTCGATCTGGCGAGGACGGGACACCGTCTCGGGCGCCATGAAACGAATGTTCAAGGCATATTTGTTGGCGCTGATCTCCGGCACCGCGAGGGTCCCACCCGGCACCCGAACCCGTACCATCTGCGACATCCGCCCGCCCAACATGAGCTGGTAGATGCCGCGCCGCGCCATCTGCCCCTCCGCATGGCCACTGGCCCGCAACAGGCGCAGGACGATGGTCAGGCCATCGCGAATCGGGGTCAGGGGCCGGATCCAGTTTTCCAGGTCCCGCTGCCGATCCGCGACTTCGCGATTGAGCCAAAAATGGTAGGCGGGAAGATCAAAAGAACAGGCGCCCCCGGGAATGGCCGCCCGGCTGCGAATCCCCATCAGCCATTCGTTTTCCCGCAGGTACTGGCCGATCTTGCCGGCCATGGCGAGGAGCGAGGCCGAGGCCTGCTCGATCTCGTAGAGGGCCCCCGACAGCGCCTCTTCCGAGATTTCCGGATTGTTGCGGAAGGAGAGGAGAATCTGGCGCTGTCGCTCCAGTTCCTGAACGAGATCGACTTTCATGTCGGCCCGACTCGACACTTCAAGGATCTCGAAGATGGACAACAAGGCCGCGTGGTGGTCGAAGGACCCATCGTTGCGGGTGAAATAGGCGATGCGGCGAAAAAGATCCTCCAGTCTCAACAGCGTCCTGATGCGCTCATTGAGGGGGTATTCGTAGGTAATCACCGCATCGCGCCCTGGCAATCCATTACTTCTCTATCTCATTGAAATGATAACACATCGTCGCCCTACCCCGCCGTCCGGACCGGGGGCAGCGGAAGCACCCCGGCCAGGGCCAGATAGCGCTGGTGAAGTGCATCCGCCTGGGCGATGAGGAAGGCAAGGTCGCGGGAATTATCGACCACGTCGTCGGCCACGGCGAGGCGCTCGGCTCGGCTGGCCTGCGCGGCCATGATCGCCCTCACGGTGGTCTCGTCCAGGCCGCTCCGCCGCTTAACGCGGGCGATCTGTTCCGACTCTGGACAATCCACCACGCAGACCCGCGCACAGCGATCACGGTAGGCGCCGGATTCCACCAGCAGCGGAACCACCAACACGACGTAAGGCGCAACAGCACGCGCCGCCTCGTCCTCACACACTTGCCGGATGAGTGGATGGAGAATGGATTCCAGACGCTGGCGGGCTGCGGGATCGGCGAAAGCCCGGGCCCGCATGGCGGCGCGATCGAGGGCTCCCTCACTGGTGACCACCTCGGGTCCAAACGCCGCAGCGATCGGGGAAATCGCTTCGCCTCCGGCGGAGGTCAACCGATGGGCAATGACATCGGTATCGACGATGGCGGCCCCCAGGGCACCCCAGCGCTCTGCCACCGCACTCTTGCCGCTCCCGATCCCGCCGGTAAGCCCCACCACGAAAGGCCCCGCACCCCTCATGGCGCACACCCGACCGGCTCGAGACCGGGCATCTGACCCGCCACCTGCGCCAGCGCCTTATCCACCGCCTCCTGGCTTCCCCGCACTTCGATGCGACGGGCCGCCGAGCCTCTGGGCGTCACCTTCGCGCCCGCCACCCCACGACTCCGAAGTTGTTCCAAGAGCCGGTCCGCCTGGACTGCCTGCTTGAAGAGCCCCAGGGAAACGGCGTGGGGGTAGGCACTGGACTCGTTCATGATGTACACATCCGTGACCCCTTTCTGGCGCAAATCCGCCACAAGGGCTTCCGCCGCCCCGCGGGAATCGGCGGGCGGGAGATGCACCCACCAGGAACTCGGCGGCTCCAGCGGCTGCTCCTGAAGCGTGACCCCCTGCTGCCTCCCGAGCGCCTCGCTCAACGCCTTCGCGGCCTCCGCATTGGGGGCACTGAGCGCCCCACACGCTGGCGGCGCCTCCTTGGCGGGACGGGTGTCCGCCGGCACAGTGGAAGGGACCGCAGGAGCTACAACGGCCACCGGGGGAGCGGCGTTCTTTCCGCCCTTGCCTTCGGATGAGGAGCGATGCAGGAGAATGCGCTCGGGATGCAGTTGATTGGTCAGGCGCTCCGGCTCCCCTTGACGGCCCGCGACACCCAACCAGCCCCGCAGCCCCGCGAAAGCGAACAGGTTGAGCACAGCCAGCAGGATCACGACCGCCCGGAGCAACGCCATGGGCGGAGCTTACCGGATCAGCGGAGAAATCCCAACGTGCGGCGATCCGCCGTCAACGCACTGCATCCGCGAGGCGAGCGACGCCTTCCAGGACCACGTTGGGAACCCTGCTGAACGGGATGGTGAGCCTGCTCGCAATCACCTCGGCAGCGCCACCGGAGAGGAGACAGACGGCCCCGGGCAACGCAGCAATCTGAGCGTACATGCGCTCGATCGCCCCGACCTGGGCGAAGACACAACCGGCGTGGATGGCATCGGCAGTGCTGCGAGGCAGATCCTCGGCTTCACCCTCGAAGTAGCCCAGACCCGCCGTACGCTCCGCCAGGGAACGACGCATCATTTCGAAACCGGGGACGATGAGGCCCCCCTGGAAAACTCCCCCGGCGTCCAGTACGTCCACGGTGGTCGCGGTCCCCGCGAGCACCACCAGGCTTGGGCCGCGATGGAGGGCCCGCGCGCCCACCAGGGCGGCCCAGCGGTCCGCCCCGAGCTGGCCAGGCCGGGCGTAGCAGCTCCGGACCCCCGCGCCTTCCGCCTGGGCCGTCAGCCAGCTTGGGGACAAGCCAAGAACTTGCACCGCCGACGCGATCTCCCGCGCCACGTTGTCGCCGGCGACATTCACCCCGAACATCGCGGAGAGAGCCGGCCACGCTCCAAGAACCTCGGGCAGCGTGGCAAGCTGGTCGTAGGCGACCGCTCCAACGGCCAACCACTCGTCGCCATCGCGGACGCCCCACTTCAGGCGGGTATTTCCCGCATCGCACAGCAGTTTCATGGGGGCGCGCGACGCAGAGAAACATCGCCGGACAGAATGCGACACACCCCGCGCCCATCGTGCAGCAGCAAGGCGCCGTCCTCGTCGACGCCCTCGCACCGCCCTTCCAGGCGAACGCTGTCGCCCGACACGACGACGACCACCCCCTGGTGGGCATGGCGCTGCAGCCAAGCCCCGCGAAAGGCGGCAAATCCCGCTTGGTCGTATAGATCCAGCATTTCGGCGAGGGTTCGAAGAATCTCGGCGAGTAGGCGATCCCGGGACGGAACTGCGGCCATCACGTCGGCCAGCCCCACCACCGCCGGCTGACCAGAGATGGCGGCTCCCGGCGGGATCGCCAGATTGAGCCCGATCCCGATCACGGCCACGGTGCCCGCTTCCCGCTCGGGTCGCAGTTCCACGAGGATGCCGGCGAGCTTGGCCCCACCGACGAGCACGTCGTTGGGCCACTTGAGGGTCACATCAGCCAGACCCGCCCTTTCGAGGGCCACCGCCAAGGCCACGCCCACGACGAGGGACAGGCCGGCGGGCGCGGGCCCAAGGCGGCTGAAATGCCAGCGGACGGAAAACGTGAGGCTAGATCCCGGCCATGCGATCCACGCATGGCCACGGCGGCCACGCCCAGCAGTTTGGCGCAGGGCCACCAAGACCTCGGCCGGCGCCGCGGGAGACCAAGGCGCCGCCATGAGGGCGACGTTGGTGGACGCACACTCGTCCACCACCTCGACGGCGAAATCCGCCGCGCGATCACCCAAGTGGCAAACAATGGCAGAAGCGTTCAAATCGGCGGGCAGGAAAGCGTGCATGGCAGCAGGGAGCAAATCGGCTGGCGCCGATTATCAGCGATCCCTCCGCGGGGACCAACCCGCCCGGAGGTCAGTCCCCGGTGCCGTCGCCGTCGGCGCCGGGTTTGTCTTCGTCCATCCCCAGTTCCTGGATCTTGCGGGTGATGGTGTTGCGCCCGATGCCCAGCAGTTGGGCCGCCTCAATGCGCCGCCCGCCGGTGACGCCGAGGGCGCGGCGGATGAGCGTGCGCTCGAAGTCGCGGGTGAGGCGTTCGAACACCTCACCCGGACATTGGGCCAGCAGACGATCGACCTCCAGACCCAGGCCCTCGGTCCACCCCACCGGAATCTCCCGCTGGGGCTGATCGCGCAATTCCACCGGGAGGTCGTTGATCTCCACCATCTGGCCGGGTGCCATGACCGTCAGCCAATGGCACAAGTTCTCCAGTTGGCGCACGTTGCCCGGGAAGGGCAAAGATTGGAGGTACTTGATCGCCGTCTCCGACACCCGCTTGGCCTCGACCCCCAATTCCAAAGCACTTTTCTGCAGGAAATGGCGAATCAGGATGGGAATGTCCTCCCGCCGCTCGCGAATCGGCGGCAGGCGCAGGCGAATCACATTCAGGCGGTGAAACAAATCCTCCCGGAACATGCCTTGTTTAACCCGGTCATCGAGATTCTGGTGGGTGGCTGCAATGACCCGGACATTGGCCCGAATCGGTTGGTGTCCGCCCACCCGGTAAAAATGCCCATCGGAGAGGACCCGCAGAAGGCGGGTCTGGAGCTCTGCCGGCATGTCGCCGATCTCATCGAGGAACAAGGTGCCGGATTCGGCCTGCTCAAACCGCCCGCGCCGCTGGGCCGCCGCACCGGTGAACGAGCCCCGCTCGTGGCCGAAGAGTTCCGACTCAAGCAGATCACGCGGGATCGCCGCGGTATTGATGGCGATGAAGGGCGCGTCCCGCCGGGGGCTATGCCGGTGGAGGGCTCGCGCCACGAGTTCCTTCCCGGTTCCCGACTCGCCATTGATGAGCACCGTGGCATGGGACTGGGACAGCCGGCCGATCGCCCGAAAGACTTCCTGCATGGCCGGCGCCTGCCCAAGGATCTCCGGCGCGAGGGTGGGTTCCTCGGCCTCGCCCCCCTGATGGGCGCCCTGCTCGATGGCTCGCCGGACCAGACTGACGGCCTGATCGACGTCGAAGGGCTTGGGCAGGTACTCGAAGGCCCCCCCCTGGAAGGCCGCCACGGCGCTCTCCAGGTCAGAGTAGGCCGTCATGATGATCACGGGGAGATGCGGAAACCGTGCCTTGACCTTCTGGAGCAGGCCCAGACCCGACTCGCCCGGCATGCGGATATCAGAGACCAGGACTTTCGGGGGCGGAGAAACCCCCTCCAGCGCATTCAGGGCATCGACAGCCGAACCGAAACTGCGGTGGGGAATATCCTCCCGGTCGAGCGCTTTCTCAAGAACCCAACGAATCGACCGGTCATCATCGACGATCCAGACTGTATTCATCTTTGCACTATCTTGGTGCATCCACCGGTGGGTTAGGTTTTCGCGCTGATCGGCAACAATAGGGTGAAGCAGGTCCTCCCGGGCTGGCTGTCCACCTCGATCACCCCTTGATGCTGCTCAACAAAGCTCTGGGCCAGGGACAAACCGAGTCCGCTCCCGCCTTCCCGCCCAGATACCAGGGGATAGAAGATCTTGTCGCGGATGCTCTCCGGAATGCCGGGACCGTTGTCGATGACTTGCAATTCCAGTGCCAGGCGAAAGCGGCGCTTGGAGAGGGTGACCTGCCGGGCAATCCGGGTGCGTAGATCGATCTCGCCCCACCCCTCCAGCGCCTGGGCTGCGTTACGGACGATGTTGAGGATCGCCTGAATCAGCTGCTCCCGATCCGCGAGAATTTCAGGCAGGCTGGTGTCGTAGTCCCGCCGGATATTGACCGCCGGGAATTCGGCCAGGATCAGGCGACGAACCCTTTCCAGCACATCATGGATGTTCAGCATCACCGGGCGCGCCATGCTGTGAGAAGTCAGCATGCGGTTCATCAGATCCTGCAAGCGATCCGCCTCGGCAATGATGACCTCGGTGTATTCGCGCAGCAGCGGATCGGTCAGCTCACGCTCGAGCAACTGCGCAGAGCCTCGGATGCCCCCCAGGGGATTCTTGATTTCATGGGCGAGATTGCGGATGAGTTCGCGATTGGCTTGCTGCTGCTGGGCCAGTTGTTCTTCTCGCGCCACCCGCATCTGGGCATCGATGGGGCGGAACTCCAGGAGCAAGCAAACGCCGGCGGATTCCACCGGACTGACGGTACAGTCGAGATACAGCACCTGCCGGTCCGACCGCTGCACCTTGATGTCCTGACCGGTGTAGCTCCAGTTGTTGCGCAAGGCGCTTTCCAGGGCGGCGCCCAACCCCACTGGCTCCCCCAGGATTCGTGTCAGCGGCTGCCCAAGCACCCGGCGCCGGCCAAGCTCGAAAAGGTTCTCTGCGCCGGCGTTGAGATAGCGAACCAGGAGCTCGCCGTCCACCAGGACAACGGCGCTGGAAAGGAGGTCAAGCCCTGCGAACGGAGCGGAAACTGGCTGACTGTTGGCCATAACCCGGCCATCCACGCAATTTGGGTGCCACGCCTTTCCCCTCAGCGGAGCGCACCGATCTCCCGCTTGAGGGCATCGACGTTTCGTTGGTGCAACTCAACCTTTTCCTTGAATGGCTGGAGACGATCGAGCACTTTCTGGTAGTTCTTTTCATCGCCGTAGCGCACCGCCTCCTGCTCGGCCAAGGCTTTCTTGGCACCTTCCAGCGACTTTTCTTCGGCCGACAATTCCTGGGTAAGAATCTGCTTGCGATCCGAATCCCGGCTCCGCTGGGTATCTTCGCTGACTTTGGGGAACCCACCACTGTCGGTTGATGACGCCGACCGCGAGGAGGATGGCGGCGCAGGGACCGAAGAGACTGGGAGATCCCGGCTCAAGGTCGAACACCCCTTGGAGGTCCTGCTGTTGGTATAGGTCACCTTCCCTTGATCATCGACGCACTTGAAGATGTCCGCCATCGCATTTTGGGCAAATAGACCAACCACCCAGGCCATGCCAACCAGCCACCGCATCCGCTTCCTCCGATCCTGTTCCGGGTCTCGTCGATTAGACCCCATAAAAAAAGGACGGGCAATGCCCGTCCTTTTCCATCCAGCGAGAAGCGGTGCGCTTACAGGCTGTAGTACATGTCGAATTCCACCGGGTGGGTGGTCACGCGCAGGCGATTCACCTCTTCCATCTTGAGTTCGATGTAAGCGTCGATGAAATCGCTGGAGAACACGCCACCTGCGGTCAGGAAGGCGCGATCCTTGTCCAGGTACTCCAGGGCCTGATCCAGGCTGGTGCACACGGTGGGGATCAGGGCGTCCTCTTCCGGCGGCAGGTCGTACAGGTTCTTGTCGGCGGGGTCGCCCGGGTGGATCTTGTTCTGGATACCGTCCAGGCCCGCCATCAGCAGCGCGGCGAAGCACAGGTAGGGGTTGGCGGCGGGATCCGGGAAGCGGGACTCGATGCGGCGGCCCTTGGGATTGGCGACGTAAGGAATCCGGATGGAAGCGGAGCGGTTGCGGGCGGAGTAGGCCAGCTTGGTCGGCGCTTCGTAATGGGGCACCAGACGCTTGTAAGAATTGGTGCCGGGGTTGGTGATGGCGTTCAGAGCGCGAGCATGCTTGATGATGCCGCCGATGTAGTACAGGGCCATTTCCGACAGGCCAGCGTAGCCGTTACCGGCGAACAGGTTTTGGCCGTCCTTCCAGATGGACTGGTGGACGTGCATGCCGGAACCGTTGTCACCAACGATGGGCTTGGGCATGAAGGTGGCGGTTTTGCCGTACTGATGCGCCACGTTGTGCACGATGTACTTTAGGGTCTGGGTCCAGTCGGCGCGCTTGGTCAGGGTACTGAACTTGGTACCGATTTCGCACTGGCCGGCGTTGGCCACTTCGTGGTGATGCACTTCCACGGGGATGCCCACGCCTTCCAGGGCCAGCACCATGGCGGCGCGGATGTCGTTCAGGCTATCCACCGGCGGCACGGGGAAGTAGCCACCCTTGACCTTGGGACGGTGGCCGGTGTTGCCGCCCTCGAACTTGTCGGCGGTGGACCAGGCAGCCTCTTCGGAAATGATCTTGCTGTAGACGCCGGACATATCGACGCTCCATTCCACAGCGTCGAAGATGAAGAATTCGGGTTCCGGACCAAAGAAGGCAGTGTCACCCAGGCCGGTGGACTTGAGGTAGGCCTCGGCACGCTTGGCGATGGAGCGGGGATCGCGGTCGTAGCCCTTGCCATCGGAGGGTTCGATGACGTCGCAGGTCAGAACCAGGGTGGTCTCGTCGAAGAACGGGTCGATGTAAGCAGAATCCGCTTCGGGCAAAAGGATCATGTCGGAAGCCTGGATGCCTTTCCAGCCCGCGATGGAGGAGCCGTCGAAGGGATGACCACCCTCGAAGTGCTCTTCCTCGAAAGCGGCCACGGGCAGCCCCACATGCTGTTCCTTGCCACGGGTATCCGTAAAACGCAGGTCAATGAAGCGGACTTCATTTTCCTGGATCATCTTCATTACATCTTGAGCATTCATGCATTTACTCCTAGCGGAACAGGCAGGGTTATCAGGTGGGACGCAATATCCGTGGGGGCTCACTTAGCAGCAAACATGCCAAACCCCAAAAATTCGCGCCGGTATTGTGCCATAAGGAAAACCACGCCCGACCCAAGAATTTCAGGCACCACCTGCGTGCAATTATGCCAGTTCATCCCCATATTGGTGCGCAACTGGAGCGCGCAACGGCGGGCGGGGTTTGAACCTCATCAGGTGCCGGCAGTCTCAGCAGGCCCGGAGGTATAATTTCACCCCTTTTACCCCTAGGTGTTTGCATCCATGGGACGGCTCACCGACATTCTGGGTCTGGCGCAACAACGCGCCCAGTCCGCATCGCTCCCCTACGCCGGGGCCCTGACACCGGCAGAAGCCATGGAGATCTGGCAACTCGCTCCGGGCGCCAAGATGGTGGATGTACGCACCCGGGCGGAGTGGGACTGGGTGGGACGCATTCGCGACGCGATCGAGATCGAGTGGCAGACCTATCCCGGCAATCGCCCCAATCCCAATTTTCTCGCCCAATTGCGCCAGCAGGTCGACCGCGAGGCCTTGGTCATGTTCATTTGCCGCAGCGGAGCGCGCTCCGACGGCGCCGCGCGGGCGGCTAGCGACGCTGGCTACGCCGAAGCCTACAACGTCCTGGAAGGATTCGAGGGAGACAAGGACGCCAACGGCCAGCGCAATCACATCGGGGGCTGGCGACGGGCTGGCCTGCCATGGTTTCAGGGCTGACGCCCGATCTGTTCCATTGAGGTCGCTCCATGCAAGTCGCCACCATCAGCTTCGACCAATTTAACGTCCTCCAGGACGCCCAGGCCCAGGAACGCATCCGCGCGGCTCGAGCCCGCCTCGGGGACCGTGCTGTGATCCTCTGCCACCACTATCAGCGGGCAGATGTCTATCAGCACGCAGACCTCACCGGCGACTCCTTGAAGCTCGCCAAGCTGGCCTCCCAGACCGATGCCGAATACATCGTTTTCTGCGGCGTCCATTTCATGGCGGAAGTTGCCGACATCCTTTCCAAGCCGCACCAGATCGCCATCCTGCCCGACCTTGCAGCCGGTTGCTCCATGGCGGACATGGCAAATCTCGCCAAGGTCGAGCGCTGCTGGCGGGAACTCGGCGAGGTGCTCGACAACCCGGACGACCGCATCACCCCGGTCACCTACATCAATTCCGCCGCCGACCTGAAAGCCTTTTGTGGCGAGCACGGCGGCATCGTGTGCACCTCGACCAACGCGCCCACGATCATGGACTGGGCCTTTAGCCGCCGGGAGAAGGTGCTGTTCTTTCCCGATCAGCACCTGGGGCGCTGGACGGGTTTCAAGAAGGGGATCCCACTGGATCAGATGGTGGTCTGGGATCCCGATCAGGAATACGGCGGCCTCACCCCCGAGCAGATCCGCCACGCCAAGGTTTTGCTGTGGAAGGGGCACTGCTCCGTGCATCAGATGTTCCAGGAAAGCCACATCCGGCGCTGGCGGATGCAGCATCCCGATGGCATCGTGATTTCCCATCCCGAAAGCAATCTCGATGTCTGCATGAACTCGGACTTCGTCGGCTCCACGGAGTACATCATCAAGACCATCGCGGCCGGCGCGCCGGGGACCCGCTGGCTGGTGGGCACCGAATTGAACCTGGTGAATCGTCTGGCCGAGGAAATGAAGCCGGAAGGCAAGATCGTGCAGTTCATGGCCCCCACCGTCTGCATGTGCTCAACCATGCAGCGGATCGACCCCCAGCATCTGGCCTGGACCCTGGAGAATCTGGCGGAGGGCCAGGTCGTGAACCGGATCGAGGTGCCCGACCGGGAAGCGGAATTGGCGCGCCTGGCGCTCGACCGGATGCTGGAGATTTCCTGAACCTGGCGCGGGGACCACGCCCCTCAAGAGCGACCGGTTTTTGCCGTCGAACGAGGGGCTCCCGCCACGGAAGCCGTCGCCTAACAACACCTGCCCGAGGATCCGCACCATGCAGCTGAGGGTATGCACCTACAACATTCACAAGGGCTTCTCCCAATTCAATCGGCGGATGATGGTGCACGAGCTGCGGGACCGTCTGCGCAGCCTTCACGCGGATATCGTCTTCCTCCAGGAAGTGCAGGGGCTCCATCTGGGCCATGCCCACCGGCACCCCGAATGGCCCGCCAGCCCGCAACACGAATTCCTCGCCCAAGACATCTGGTCCGCCACCGCCTATGGTGGCAACGCCATCTATGACAAGGGCCACCATGGCAATGCCATGCTGAGCCATTATCCCATCCTCCGTTCGGACAACCAGGACGTCTCGGATCACCGCTTCGAGCGCCGGGGGTTGCTCCATTGCGAGATCGCCCACCCTGGGCTGGCGACGCCGGTGCATTGTGTCTGCGTTCACCTTGGCCTCATCGCCGGCAGCCGGCGGCGCCAGATGGAGGCGCTGGCGGAGCGCATGGAAGCGCTGGCCGGCCCCGACGCCCCCCTCATCATCGCGGGGGATTTCAACGACTGGCGCAATCATGCCGACACGGTGCTTGCCCGACGCCTCGGTCTCACCGAAGTGTTCGGCATTCATAATGGCCACCCCGCCCGCAGCTTCCCGAGCACGATGCCGGTTCTGCGGCTGGATCGGATCTACGTGCGCGGCTTCCAGGTCAGCCGATCCACGGCCCATTTCGGCCCCCCCTGGTCGCGCATTTCCGACCACGCCGCACTCACCGCCGACCTGACCCTTCAATGACCGTTCGTCCAGCCTTCCTGGACGGAAACCGCCTCACCCTGCTGGAAACCGGTCAGGCCTACTTCCCGGCCCTCGAGACGGCAATCCAGGCGGCCAGCGGCGACATCCTGCTCGAAACCTACATATTCCAAGATGATTCGGTCGGTCGGCGCATCGGCGCCGCCCTGGCCGACGCGGTCGGGCGAGGGGTCCGGGTGCGGGTATTGGTCGATGGCTTCGGCAGCCAGGGCTTCATTGCCACCCTGATGCCGGAATTGGAAGCCCAGGGCGTTTCGGTGCTGGTGTTCCGGCGTGAAATCCGCCGGCTTTCCCTACGCCGCCACCGGCTTCGCCGCCTCCATCGCAAGCTGGCGTTAATCGATGGCAAGCTTGCCTTCGTGGGCGGCATCAACATCATCGATGACTTCGACCCCGCCGCGCCCCGGCACCCACGCCACGATTATGCGGTCCGCCTGGAAGGGCCCCTCGTGGCCCAAGTCCAGGCGAGCATGGAGCGCCTTTGGCGCCATGTCCGCTGGGCCCAGCTTCGGCGCCGCCCCCCGCCGCCGGAGCCTCCGGTGGTGGATGCCACGCCGGCAGGCCAGCTTCGGGCCGCCTTGGCGACCCGAGACAACCTCCGCCACCGGCGAGACATCGAGGAAGCCTACCTGGAGGCGATCCAGAACGCGCGGCGGGAGATCATCCTCGCCAATGCCTATTTCCTGCCCGGCCGGCGCTTCCGCCAGGCCCTCGTCGAGGCCGCCCGTCGCGGCGTCCGGATCACCCTGCTCCTCCAGGGACGGGTCGAATACTTTCTCCAGCATTACGCCACCCAGGCGCTCTACCCCTATTTTCTCGCTCGCGGCATCCGCATTTATGAATACATGCCGAGCTACCTTCACGCCAAAGTCGCGGTGGTGGACGACGAATGGGCGACCGTGGGCTCGAGCAATATCGACCCCTTCAGCCTCCTCCTCGCGCGGGAAGCCAATGTCATCGTCACTGACCGGAGCTTCGCCCACGCCCTGCACCTCCGCCTGAAAGCGGCGATTCAGGCCGATGCCGTGGCCCTGCGCGCCGAGGATTGGGAACGCCGGCCACTGATCGCTCGGGTCGCCAGTTGGGCGGCCTACTCCCTGGTCCGGTTTGCGGTCGGCCTCACCGGCTACGGAGGCCAACACCACTAATCGGTGATTGCCACGGCAAGCCCCGTTGGCGGGGCACCCGTTCCAGCGCCCAGTGCTCGAGCACCCACTCATGAACAGCCTTGACCGTGCCACTCGCCAGCCCCGCGGGGGGCTTCTGGCCGAGGAAGGCGAGGACTTCGGTGAGGACGGACGCCGGTTGCCGAAGGTCCACCGCCGGCGCCCGGGTCTGCTTGGAAAGCTTTTCCCCCTGCTCATTCAGGACCACCGGCAGGTGAGCAAAAATGGGCTCGACGAGCCCGAGCGATGCTTGCAGCGCAACCTGACGGGGCGTCGATTCCAGCAGATCCGCACCCCGCACGACATGGGTGACCCCCGCAGCCGCATCGTCCAGGACCACCGCCAACTGATAGGCGAAGCAGCCATCCGCGCGCAGCAGGATGAAATCCCCAACTTCTTTTTCGACGTTTTCTCGGACCGGTCCCTGCACCGCATCCAAAAAGCCGAACAGCCCGGTAGGCACCCGAAAGCGCCACGCCCGGGGTCGCCCCCCCGGCGGAAGCCCATCTCGGCAGCGCCCGGAATAAATTCGGGCACCATCCCGCGCAAGGGGTGCCCCTTCCAGGTCCTTACGCGAGCAGGCGCAGGGGTAAGCCATCCCCTGGCTCGCCAATTCTTCAAGGGCGCCTCGGTAGGCGTCGGTTCGCTGGTGCTGCCAGACGACCGGCCCATCCCATTCCAACCCGAAGGCCTCCAGGGTCCGCAAAATTCCGTCCCCTGCCCCCGGCACCGACCGCGGACCATCCACATCCTCGATCCGCACCCGCCACTGCCCTCCCCGGGCTCGGGCGTCCCAAAAGCTTCCCGCCGCGGCCACCAGGGAGCCGAAGTGGAGGGGCCCTGTCGGCGAGGGGGCGAACCGTCCCACGTACTCCCCGCGATTCATGCCAAGCCCCTTCCGACCGATCCCGAATCTATCCCCCAGGCGCTCGGCTCTCGCGATTAGCCCCAAGGCATTCTGGGAAGTGGGCCAACCTTACTGACCCTTTGGACCCGGCCGTGAGCCGGCCAAGTGGCGTGTGATCGGCGGCACGACCCTAAACGTTGAACAGGAAGTTCAACACGTCGCCATCCTGGACCACGTAGTCCTTGCCCTCCGCGCGCATCTTGCCGGCCTCCTTGGCCCCCTGCTCGCCTTTGCAGGCGATGAAGTCGGCGAAGGCAATGGTCTGCGCACGGATGAAGCCGCGCTCGAAATCGGTGTGGATCACGCCGGCAGCCTGGGGTGCGGTATCGCCCTTGTGGATGGTCCAGGCGCGCACTTCCTTGACCCCGGCGGTGAAGTAGGTCTGCAGGCCGAGGAGGTCGTAGCCGGCGCGGATCACGCGATTAAGGCCCGGCTCGTCGAGGCCCAGATCGGCGAGGAACAACGCCTTGTCGGCGTCATCCAGATCAGCCAGTTCCTGCTCGATCTTGGCGCAAACGGCCACCACCGGAGCCTCCTCGTGTGCCGCGAAGGCCTGAAGGCGAGCCAGATGGGGATTGTCGGCAAACCCGTCTTCGAGCACGTTGGCGACGTACATGGCCGGCTTGATGGTGAGCAGGCACAAGGGCTTGACCAGGGCCCGCTCGTCGTCCGTCAATGCAACAGTCCGGGCGGGCTTACCTTCGTTCAGATGGGGCAGCAGGCGGTCCAGCACGGCGACCAGTTTCTGCGCCTCCTTGTCGCCAGCGCGGGCCTTTTTGCCTTCGCGGTTGAGGGATTTCTCGACCGAAGCAAGATCGGCCAGCGCCAGTTCGGTGACGATGGTCTCGATGTCAGCGATGGGGTCCACCCGGCCGGACACATGCACCACGTTCGAATCATCGAAGCAGCGCACCACATTTACGATGGCGTCTGTCTCGCGAATGTTCGCCAGAAACTGGTTGCCCAGCCCCTCGCCCTTGGATGCGCCGGCCACCAGCCCGGCGATGTCGACAAATTCGACGATCGCCGGCTGCACGCGCTGCGGCTTCACGATGGCGGCCAGCTGCGACAGGCGCGGATCCGGCACCTCGACAATCCCGACGTTCGGCTCGATGGTGCAGAAGGGGTAATTTTCCGCCGCGATCCCGGCCTTGGTGAGGGCATTGAACAGGGTCGACTTGCCAACGTTGGGCAGGCCGACGATTCCACATTTCAGGCTCATTTGGTCTTGCTTTCCTGTTGGGGGGCGGCGGCAGGGCGAGTATTCGCCCGCTGGGTGGCGGCCGCCCAATCGCCCCGGACGATCCACGGCCAAAGGCTCAGCGCGCGCTCGATACTTTCCTCGATGGCCTTGCCTTCTTCCAGCCGCGGGGGCTTGAGCACGTAATTCACGACCTCCTGACGATCCCCCGGGTGCCCGATGCCGATGCGCAGCCGCCAGTAGTTTGCCGTGCCGGAATGGGCGGTGATGTCCTTGAGGCCATTGTGACCGCCCGTGCCGCCGGCGAACTTGAGACGCAGCGCCCCGGGGGGGAGATCGAGTTCGTCATGGACCACCAGGATTGCTTCCGGTGGAATCTTGAAGTAGCGCGCCAGCGCCATCACTGCCAACCCCGACCGGTTCATGAAGGTCATGGGCTTCAGCAGGGTGACTCCGGCCTCCCGAGCGACCGCCACCTGGCCGTGAAATCGCGACTCGGCCGCAAAGCGGGCGCCGAGCGCCTCGGCCAACGCGTCACAAAACCAAAACCCGGCGTTATGCCGGGTTTCAGCATAGTCGGGCCCCGGATTACCGAGGCCGACTACCAACTTCGGGGGCCCTTGGGTCATGGCCGCAGGCCACGCTCAGCGCTGGGCGCCGATCGATAGGTCAAGCGGACTCACCTGCCTCCGCGGCCGCCTCGTCGCCACCCTTGGTCTTGAGGATGGTGGCCACCACCGGATCACCTTCGCCGTGCTGGACGAGTTCGACACCGACCGGCAGGACGAGTTGGGAAATGTGGATAGAATGACCCGCGGCCAGATCCTTGAGATCCACCTCGATGAACTCCGGCAGATTCCCTGGCAGGCACTCGACATCGACTTCGTTCAGCACGTGGGAAACCATGCCGCCTTCCAACTTGACGCCCGGGCAGACCTCGGCGTTGACGAAGTGCAGCGGCACCTTCAGGTGCATCTTGTGGGTTGCATCGACGCGCTGGAAGTCCACGTGCAGCACCTGGGGTCTGTAGGCATGCCACTGGGTGTCGCGCAGAATCACCGAGTGCTTGGCACCCTCGATGTCGACGCTCAGCACGGAGGCGTGGAAAGCCTCTTTTTGCAGCAGGTGGTACAGGTCGTTGTGATCCAGGCTGATCGCCTCGGCGACATTGCCTCCCCCATAAATGATGGCGGGGACCCGACCGGTACGACGCAGGCGGCGGCTCGCACCCGATCCTTGCGCGTCACGCTTTTCGGCTTTCATTTCAATTTGCATGGTTGGCTCCTAGGTCAAAAATCCGCCGCCCGCGACCAGGCGACGGGGGAAGGGCCGGCCACTTGGCCGGCAAAAAACTTATTCCATGAACAACGAACTCACCGACTCCTCGTTGCTGATTCGCAACATGGTGTCGGCCAGGAGTGCCGCCACGGAGATCTGACGAATCTTGGGGCAGGCTAGGGCATCCGGACGCAGCGGGATGGTATCCGTCACCACGAGTTCATCCAGTTCGGAATCCCCGATTCGGGAGGCCGCTGCGCCGGACAAGACCGCATGGGTGCAGTAGGCGAGGACCCGCTTGGCACCATTTTCCTTTAGCGCCTGGGCCGCCTTGCACAGCGTTCCGGCAGTATCGACGATGTCGTCCATGATCACGCAGGTGCGGTCCTTCACCTCACCGATGATGTTCATCACTTCCGAGACATTCGCCTTGGGGCGCCGCTTGTCGATGATCGCCAGATCGCACTCCAGCCGCTTGGCAAAGGCACGGGCCCGCACCACCCCACCCACATCCGGCGACACCACCATCAGATCGTCGTAATTGTGCTTGTCGAGGTCGGCGAGCAGCACCGGCGCGGCATAGACGTTATCGACCGGAATATCGAAGAATCCCTGGATCTGGTCCGCATGGAGATCCATGGTCAGCAACCGTTGAACGCCGACCGCTTGCAGCATGTTGGCCACCACCTTGGCGGTGATGGGAACCCGGGCAGAGCGGGGCCGACGATCCTGCCGCGCGTAGCCGAAATAGGGAATGGCCGCGGTGATCCGCCCCGCCGATGCCCGCTTGAGGGCGTCCACGAGAATCACCATCTCCATCAGGTTGTCGTTGGTGGGCACACAGGTCGGCTGGAGGACAAAGACGTCCTTGCCGCGCACGTTTTCCAGCAACTCGACGGTCACTTCACCATCGGAGAAACGCCCCACGGTGGCCGCCCCCAGGGAAATACCCAAGCGCTTGACCACATCCGACGCGAGCTTGGGATTGGCGTTCCCGGTAAAAACCATCAACCTGCCGTAGGCCATCAACGCACTCCAAGCGCTACCGTTTATTGCGAGGCACAAACAAAATCGGGCAGGCCAGCGGCCTGCCCGTCACATTTTGGCTGGGGAGGAAGGATTCGAACCCTCGAATGCCGGAATCAAAATCCGGTGCCTTAACCGACTTGGCGACTCCCCAAACACTGCAAAACCTTTACTGTCTGTCCTCGGCCCAACCCCACAGCGGGTGGACGTCCAGACTTTTTGCGCACCACGCCTGCCAGGGGCCAGGGCACTGCGCTGCAACTTTTCTGGCGGCTCCCTCCGACTCAAATTCGGCAAAGAGACACGCTCCAGACCCCGTCATCCTAGCGGACCCGAAGGATTCCAGCCACTTCAGCGCCGCGTCGACTTCCGGGAACAACCTCCGCGCCACCGGCTCAAGATCGTTCCGGACACCAGGCGCTGAGAAGTCCGCTATTTTGATGGGCGGCGAATTTCGCGTCAACTCCTGGTCGGCAAATATCTGTGCAGTGGGTACGGCCACGCCGGGCCACACGACAACGTACCAGCGTGGCGCCAGATAATTCTCCGGCAGTGCGGTCAGTGCCTCGCCGACCCCCTCCGCGAAGGCGCTCCGGCCGAACACGAAGAATGGCACGTCCGCGCCCAAGGGAAGTGCCAGTTCCTGAAGGTGTTTTCGATCCAGACCCAGCCCCCACAGGCGATTCAGCAGCAACAGTGTCGTCGCGGCATCCGAACTGCCGCCCCCCAGCCCGCCTCCCATGGGAAGAGACTTCGCGACGGAAATCTCCGCACCCAGGGAGGTCCCCGAAATTTCCTGCAACCGGCGGGCAGCCCGAACCACCAGATCCGCCTCGGGGGCCACGCCGGCGAGCTCCGAACTCCGCAGAATGCATCCGTCTTCGCGCCGGCGGAGGGTCACCCAATCCCCCCAGTCCAGCATTCGGAATGCGGTCTGTAGCCTGTGATAGCCATCAGGGCGACGGCCAACAACATGAAGAAAAAGGTTGAGCTTGGCCGGCGCCAAGCCCTCCACCACAAGGGTCACGGCAGCGACCGCCAATCGTCGATCACCAGCCGCAAACGCGCGTCGCCCTGGCTGATCTCGAGGCGCCGCGGGCGGTCCAGCGGACCGTCGCCGGCATACTCGAGGTATTCCACCACCCATCCGGCGTCGACCATCCGCAGCGGCCGTCCGCGTTCGTCCACCTCGCGAACCACCGCCCTATCCCGGGGTGCCGCCTGGACCCAGGCCACGACTCCATCGAGGGGCGGCGCCACACCGATAACCCGGCCCATCAATTCCTCCGCGCTCCGAGCGACAACGGGCGCCCGGCCAGCGGATTTCAATACGGCCCCTGTCGGGCCGGCCTCGATGGTGGCCAGGACCTGGCCGATCGGGCTCAGAAATCGCCACTCATCGGTCCCGCGGTGCCACCACTCCACCCCGGCCGACACCGATTGGGTCCCGTCGTTGGCGGCAACCCGCCCGGCCATTTCGAACTCGGAAACCCGCTCCCGCACAACCAGGGGGGCCGTCTCCACCGGAATCTGGGCGCACCCCGCCCCCAAAGCGGCGGCGGCCGCCACCCCCCACGCCTGCCACCTCATGGCATCAGACGCTTCATCGCGGCCTTGATGACCGAGTTGTCGGGATGGGCCTGCAAGGCTTGATTCCAGGTCCGTCGCGCGTCTTCCTGGCGGCCGAGGGACCAATATACCTCGCCGAGGTGGGCAGCAATCTCCGGATCGGCCCGTAGCCGATACGCAGTTTCGAGCACTTGGGCAGCGCCCGTGGCGTCGCCACGGCGAAACCGCACCCAGCCCAGGCTATCGGTGATGAAGGGATCGTCCGGTGACAACTCCAGGGCTTTGCGGATCAGGGCTTCCGCCTCCTCCAGCCGCAGGCCTCGATCCGCCAAGGCATACCCCAGGGCGTTGTAAGCGTGGGCACTATCCGGCTTGAGGGCGATGAGCTTGCGCAAACGAAACTCCATCACCTCCAAGTGATTCTGGCGCTCCGCAAGCATCGCGGCTTCGTAGAGCAGGTCGGTATTGTCCGGCTGACCGCGCAAGGCCGCTTCCACCACCTCGAACGCCTCCGCGACTTTGCCGGCATCCCGAAGGATTTGGGCTTCGGCAAGCCGGATCCGCGCCTGGGCATCTGGCGCGTCCTGGGGCAGACTTTGCAAGATATTTCGGGCCTCGTCGATACGCCCCGCCGCCGCCAGGCTATGGGCCATGCGCAGCCTAGCCTCCGGGCGACGCGTCTCCCCTTCAACCGCCGCATACCAGTCCACCGCTTCGGCGAACTGCTTCTTTTGATCCGCAATTTGGCCCAGAAGGAGGCGCACGCCATCGATGTCCCGCGGACCGCGGGCAAGCAACCGGCGCAACAACTCGTCGGCTTCATCGTACTTATCGAGTTCTAGAGCCAGAACCCCCGCCGCGTTGAGGAGGTCCGGCTCATCCGGACGATCGGCCAGCAGACGCTTGAACTCCTGGTAGGCCTCATCGAGCCGACGTTCACCGGCCAGAGCCCGGGCATAGGCGACCCGACCGGCCAGAGAATCCGGGTGGCGTGCGATATACGCGGCCATGGTCTTCGATGCTTGCGCCGGATCCTCGGTCTGCAGGATTTGCGCCCTCAGCAGCACCGCCAGTTCCCAGTCCCCCCGCCGCGCATCGGCCAGATCGAGTTCCGCAAGGGCTGCAGCAGAATCGCCAGCGCCATAGGCCGCCTGCGCCCGAGCAAAGTGCGCCTCGGGCAATTGCAGATAGGGTTCCGTCACGCGCTCGATGGCCGTGCGCACCGCTGCCTTGTCCTGGACTTCGCCAAATGCGCGATTGAGCCCCAGCAAATTCTGGGGCAGCGACTCACCCGACTGCGCCAGGACCCGGGCGAGATGGGCCTGGGCTTCTTCCAGGCGCGGAGCGGCACGCCCGATCAGCAACCCAGCCAGCACCTTGCGGGCATCCGCCGAATCCGGATCCACGTCGCTCCAGATACGTGCCGCTTCCCCGGCCGCGCCAAATTGTCTTGCGTAAAGCGCCATCTCCGTTGCCCGACGGGCAATGCGCGGGTCCCGCGTGCGGCGGGAGAGGTCAAGGTAGGCCGGAATCGCCACCTGAAACTGGCCGCGGGCGCCGGCGACCTCGGCGAGCAGGAATTCATAGAAGATCTGCGCCGTCAATTCCTGTCCTGGCAACCGGCGAACCGACTCGGCTGGAGTCCCAGGGCCGGCGGCGGACGCCACCCCTCCAGCCAGAAGCCATGGGATGCAGGCTCGCAAGGCCCATTTTGTCGGACGATTATTCAAATCAAAGTCACTCGCTGGAAAAAGGTGGATGGCGCACGGGAGGGCCCGCCGGGTCGCCCCCCGCACGCGGATTACAGCGCGTTGGAAGGCTGGAATACCATTTGGTTCGCCGGATGTTATGGAACTTGGGAACGCGCATCAAGGGAGCGCTTCCCAACCGCCTGAAGGAGGATGCATTGCCCGAATTACCCGAGGTCGAGACCGTGCTGCGCGGTCTCAGCCCCACACTGGTGGGACAAACCATCAACACGGTGACGGTCCGCCAACCCGCCCTGCGCTTTCCCGTCCCGATCGAGCTACCCACCCTCTTGGCAGGGCGGACCATCATCGATCTCCAGCGGCGGGGCAAGTATCTGATTATTTTCCTGGATTCCGGGAGCGTGATCTGCCACCTGGGCATGTCGGGGAGCCTCCAACTCGTCCCCAACTCGACGCCCGCCAGCCGTCACGATCACATCGACATCACCATCGGGAACACCCTCCTGCGCTACCGGGATCCTCGCCGGTTCGGGCTGATGCTGTGGACGGAGGAAGACCCCATGACCCATCCCCTCCTGGCAGCTTTGGGGCTCGAGCCGCTGGCACCGCAGTTTACCGGCCACGCACTCCATCGACTTACCGCCGCCAGCAAGAGTCCCATCAAAACCCTGCTCATGGACAGCCACAAGATTGTTGGCGTGGGCAATATCTACGCTTCGGAAAGCCTGTTCCAAGCCCGCATCCATCCGACCACCCCGGCCCGCGATCTCACGCCGGCACGCTGCTGCCGCCTCGTCGAGGCCGTCCAGAGCACCCTTTCAGCGGCGATTGCCGCGGGCGGCAGCAGCTTGCGCGATTTTGTGCACAGCAACGGAAAACTGGGTTACTTCCAGCAGCAGTATTTTGTCTATGGGCGCGCCGGAGCAGCCTGCCGGGTGTGCGGCACCGCCATCGAACGGCTTGTCATGGCCCAGCGGGCCACCTATTTCTGTCCGCGCTGCCAGCGCCGCCGCGGCTGATTCCCTGAATTTTCGCCACCCAAAAAACCTAAAGGCGGGCGGGGGAGCGCCGTAAATTTCCCATGACCCTTGCCCAGCATCTTTCCGATTACAGCCGTTGGCGGCACGACTGCGCTGAGGCCGTGACCCGTCTACGCGCTTGGCTCAACCAAAATGAACTCGGTGATGCCCAGGTCGACCTCCGCCTCCAATATGCGCTGGATCGCCTGCGTGATGACAAGCTGGTAGTGGCCTTCGTCGCGGAATTTTCCCGGGGCAAATCGGAACTCATCAACGCCATCTTCTTCTCCGATTTTGGCGACCGCATTTTGCCCTCCAGCACCGGTCGCACCACCATGTGCCCGACGGAGCTGCAGTGGTCGGCGGGGGCGCAGCAAGAAATCCGTCTGCTCCCCATCGAAACCCGCGCCACCCACGCCACCGTGTCGGAGTTGAAGAATCAGGCCGAGGCCTGGTTTACCGCCCCGCTGTCCACCGCCTCGGCGACCACCCTCCAAGAAGCCCTTGCCCGAGTCGGGGAGACCAAGCGGGTCAACGAGGGGGAAGCGGCGGGCCTCGGCTTTGCCATCGACCCGGAGGGAGAACGCGGTCTGCGCCCTGGAGCCGACGGTCTTGTCGAAATTCCCTGCTGGCGCCACGCGATCATCCAGTTTCCCCACCCGCTCCTGGAGCAGGGCCTGGTGGTGCTTGACACCCCGGGGCTGAATGCCATCGGCGCCGAACCGGAACTGACGCTCTCGCTGCTTCCCAGCGCCCACGCGGTGCTCTTCATCCTCGGCATCGACACCGGGGTCACCCAGAGCGATCTCACGATCTGGCGGGACTATGTCCGTGCCGGACGGGGGCGGCAGAAGGGCCGTCTGGTGGTCCTGAACAAGATCGACAGCCTGTGGGACGGGCTGAGGGATAACGACCGGATCGACGCGGAAATCGCAGCCCAGGTGTCCTCGGCGGCCGAAACCCTCGGAACCACGGCGGAACACGTATTTCCCGTATCGGCCCAGAAGGGCTTGGTCGCCCGAATCACTTCAGATGACGCCCTCCTTGCCCGATCCCGCTTGCCCGCCCTCGAACTGGCTTTGAGCGAGGACCTGCTCCCCGCCAAGCGCGAGATCATCGGCGACAGCGTCGTCGGGGAAACCGCCGACGTAGTGGCCCAGGCCCGGAGCTTGGTTCACGCCCGCCTGGCCGGACTGCGGGAGCAACTGGGGGAATTGACCGATCTGCGGGGCAAGAATCAAAGCGTCATCGAATACATGATGCGGAAGATCCGCAGCGAGAAGGACGAATTCGACCAGGGCCTGCAAAAGTACTACGCCGTGCGCAGCGTCTTTTCGACCCTGACCAACAACCTCCTCCATCACCTGGGTCTGGACACCCTCCGCCTGGAAACCCGGCGCACCCGGGAGATGATGATGGAAGCAGCATTTTCCCGTGGCCTACGCGACGCCATGGAGGGATTTTTCGTCCGCCTGCGCGCCAATCTGCGCAATTCGTCGGAAGAAGTGGCGGAGATCATGCGCATGCTGGACGCGATGCACAAACGTTTCACCGTCGAGCATGGCCTGACCCTCACGCCGCCGCCGGGCTTCTCCACCATCCGCTACGAGCAGGATATCGATCACCTCGAGCAAGCCTTCAATCGCCAGATCAACACAGCCCTGATCCTGGCGACGACTGAAAAGCACACGCTGACCCAGAAGTTTTTCGACACGGTCGCTGCCCAGGCCAGGCGGACTTTCGAGGGCGCCAATCGCGATGCCGAGCAATGGATCCGCGCCGTGATGTCCCCCCTCGAAACCCAGGTCAGGGAATATCAACTCCACCTGAAGCGGCGACTCGAAAGCGTCAAACGCATTCACCAGGCCACCGACACCCTTGAGGACCGGGTCGGGGAATTGCGCGAATCCGAACACACCATGGAGCGGCAACTTGCCGAACTGGCCAGCCTTGAAAGCACGCTGCAAAGTACCCTTGGAAGCCCCGGTTTGGATAGCGTCGCCGTCTCAAGCCTCGCCGCCTGATACCGGCCATCCACAAAAACAAAGCCCGCTTAAGCGGGCTTTGTTTTTTTCAGAGAAAGCGCCTTCAGCCCTTGCTGGTCAGTTTGACGAACTTGGCCATCAGCTCATCCTGGGTTTCGGAATAGTCGGGATTATGGGGAATGCAATCCACCGGGCAAACCTGCTGGCACTGCGGCTCATCGAAATGTCCGACGCATTCAGTGCATTTATTCGGATCGATAATGTAGATCTCGTCGCCCTGAGAAATCGCCCCGTTCGGGCATTCCGGCTCGCACACATCGCAGTTGATGCATTCGTCGGTAATCATGAGTGCCATTGCATTCTCCTCGCATTCAATTTTGTTTGATCTTCCCGGCCAGGCGGGCCAGGACCGACGGCTGGACAAATTTCGCCACATCCCCGCCCAGGCGCGCGATCTCGCGAACCATGGTGGCCGAGATGAACATGTATTCCTCCGCCGGGGTCATGAATACCGTCTCGACATCGGGGAAGAGCTTGCGATTCATACCCGCCATCTGGAATTCGTATTCAAAGTCCGACACCGCCCGCAGCCCCCGCAAGATCACTCGGGCGTCCTGCTGCCGCAAAAACTCCATGAGCAGACAATCGAAGCCCACCACATCCACGTTGGGAAACACCCGCACCACGTCCCGCGCGATATCCACCCGCTCCTCGAGGGAGAAGATCGGCCCCTTGGTGTTGCTGGCGGCCACGGCAACGACCACCCGGTCGAAGAGCAACGCAGCCCGACGCACGAGATCTTCGTGTCCGCGGGTAAACGGGTCGAAGGTCCCGGGATACACGGCCACCGCGTCTCTCATTCCGCTTCCTTTCGCAGAAGGTGAAAATGCACCTGACCCGCCTTCCCGCTACGAACCACCCGCCAGTCACCGAGCCGCTCCAAGGCCTCCTCGGCCTCCACGTAGAGGGCGCCCCCAGGATTCATCAACGAATTCACAAACGGCTCGATGCGGGGGAGCCAAGCTTGCCGATAAGGGGGGTCCAAAAACAGCAAATCGAACTTCCGCCCGCAAAAAGTGGCGAATTTTACCGCATCCCCCTTGACGATCTCTACCTGCGACGCTTGTAGGGTTTTTTGCAACCTGATCAGGGCCGCGTAGGCCCGCGGGTCGGCCTCCACGAGGGTCACCCTCGCCGCGCCGCGGGAAGCGGCCTCGAAGCCCAGAGCGCCACTGCCGCCGAAGAGGTCCAGACATGCCCAGCCGGTCAGATCCTGCCCGAGCCAGTTGAACAAAGTCTCCCGCACCCGATCGGGGGTCGGCCTCAGCCCCGGCACTGCCGCAACGTCGAGCAGGCGGGAGCGCCATTGCCCCCCGACGATGCGGACCTTCGTCACTTGGGCGCGCTGGGGGCCGGTGTATCGCCCTGGGCTTCGGTGCCGCCCACCACCACCGTCACCATGTGCCTGGGATCGATGCGCCGACGAAAGGCGTCCTGGATGTCGGCACCCGTCACTTTGGGAACGGCCTTGGGATAGACCTCCAGCCAATCCAGGGGCAGGCGATAGAACCCGATCATCGCCACGTAGTCGAGGATCTTCCGGTTCGAATCGAGCCGCAGGCCAAACCCATTGACGATGTTGGATTTGGCCGCCGCCACCTCCGCCGCCGTGGGCCCCTTGTCGAGGAAGCCGCGGACCGTTTCATTCACCACCCCCAAGGCCAGGTCCGCTTGGCTCGCCTTGGTCTGCAACCCGATTTGAAACGGTCCCGCCACCTGGGCGGGGTGCAGGTAGCTGTAGGCGCTGTAGGCCAAACCGCGGCGTTCCCGCACCTCATGGGTGAGGCGCGACACGAAACCCCCTCCGCCCAGCACGTAGTTGCCGACGAGGAGCGGGAAATAATCCGGATCATCCCGGGCCAGCACCGGCATGCCCGCGAGGATATGGGCCTGGGCAGACGGGTGGGCAACCCGGATGACCGATTCCGCCGGCAGCTCCGGCGCCGCCAGCGGTGGCGGCGGCTCCCCGGTCGGCAGCCCCGCCGTAAGCACCTGGGCAATGCGCGCCGCCTCCCCCCGATCGATGTCGCCCACCAGGGTGACGGACGCCCCAGGCGCCCGATAGTGGCCCTGATGGAAGGCCACCAGGTCCTCGCGGGTGATGCGGGCCACGCTCTCCTGAGTGGGATCGTTGCCGTATGGATGGCTGCCGTAGATGGCCGCGCTGAAGCGCCGCGCCGCAATGCTGTCCGGGCGCGTTTCCGCCTCCTTCAGCCCGGCCAGGGTGCGGGCCCGCTCCCGATCCACCACGGCGACCGGAAAGGTCGGCTCGGTCAGGAGGGTGCGCAGCAAATCCACCGCCGCGTCCCGCTGGGCCGCGCTCGACAGGGTGCGCAGCGAAACACTCGCCCGGTCATCGTCGGCCCCACCCCCCACCCGGGCACCAAGATCCGCCAAGCGGTCGGAAATCGCCGCCTCGTCGAGCGCCCCGGCGCCGCCGTCAAGCAGAGCCCGGGTCAGCGCCGCCACCCCGGCCTTGTCCGCCGGGTCCAGCGCCCCCCCCGCGGCAAAATCCACCTGCACGTCGACCATGGGCAAGGCATGGCTTTCCACGAAAAAGACTCGCGCCCCGGAGGGGGCCGTCCAGCTCTGGATATCCACCGCCGCCCAGCTCGGCCCGGCCGCCAGGAATCCGCTCGCCACGAACCACAAAAACTGGCTGACCAGGCGCTTCATTCGCCACCTCCATGTCGCACTGCCGGACCCTTGGCCCGGGGTTTGGCCGCGGCCAGGGGCAGGGGATCGAGGCTCGCCACCGTCATGCCCTCCGCAGCAAAGAACCGCGCCGCCACGGCCTGAACGTCCGCAGCGCTCACCGCCCGCAGCCCCTCCAGGAATCGCTGCTCATCCCGCCAGGAAAACCCTGCCATTTCGAGCATGCCGATTTCCATCGCCTGCCCCATGAGGGAGTCCCGCTTATAGACCTCGGCCGCCATGGCCTGGGCCTTCACCCGGGCCAGCTCCGCCTCGGTGATGCCTTGATCGCGAATGCGGGCGATCTCACCCCGCAGGGCTGTCTCCAGTTCGGCGACTGTGTGGCCCGGGGTGGGCGTGCCATCGAGGATGAACAGCGAAGCGCCCCGGGCCATGCCCCCATACCCCGCGCCGGCGGAGACAGCAAGGCGCTGCTCCCGCACCAGTCGGGTGTTGAGCCGCGCACCGTCGTAGCCATCCAGCACGGCGGCCAAGACCTGCAGCGCAAAGAAGTCCCGCGCATCGGCCAGATTGCGCACGGTGGGCACATGCCAGGCCAGTGCGACGTAGGGCAGTTCCGCAGGCGCCCGCACTGCGGACTCCCGCCGGCCGCGCTGCTCGGGCTCGCCGATCTCCCGCCGCGGGGGCAAAACGCTGGGGGCGAGACCGCCGAACTCCCGCTTGGCCTGTTCGAAGACTTTGCGATGATCCACGTCCCCCACCACCACCAGGGTCGCGTTGTTGGGGGCGTACCAGGTCCGATACCAGGCCCAGGCGTCCGCCGGACGCATGGCATCGAGGTCGGTCATCCAGCCGATGATCGGGCGGCGGTAGGGGTGGGCAAGAAATGCACTGGCCTCAAGCTGCTCATGGACCAGGGCCTGGGGCTTGTCCTCGGTGCGCAGGCGCCGCTCCTCCTTCACCACCTCCAGCTCCTTGTGGAATTCCTCGTCCGACCAGCGCAGGTTGCGCATCCGGTCCGCCTCAAGCTGCATCATGCGGCCCAGCTCCCCCGGGGGCACCTGCTGAAAATAGGCGGTGTAGTCGCTGCTGGTGAAGGCGTTGTCCCGCCCCCCGACGGCCGCAACCTGGCGGTTGAACTCCCCCGGGCCAAGCTTCTTGGTCCCCTTGAACATCATGTGCTCGAGAAGGTGGGCGACGCCCGAATGGCCGTCGACCTCGTCCATCGCCCCCACCTTGTACCAGACCATGTGCACCACCGAAGGTGCGCGCCGGTCTTCCTTGACGATGACCTTCATTCCATTGCCCAGGGTGGTTTCATAGGGATTGGCCCAGGCCACCCCGGCCGCCATCAGCACGATCCCCAGCCATCCCCGCGCCCCGCATCGCCGCGTCGGTTGCTTCGTCGCCATCTGCTAAAATCCTCTCTCCCGTTTTTCGGCGCCGCCTCTGCCATTGCGGCCGTCGCCAACGACCCCGTCTGACTGCGGAATTCCATGTTTGGTTTCTTGAAAAAACCCGGCGCCTCGCCCGACGCGGCGCAACAGGCTACCACAGCCCAACCCGGCGATTCCGAGGCGACGCCGGCGCCCAAGCGCTCCTGGACCGAACGCCTCAAGGCCGGCCTCGCTCGCACCCGCCAGCAACTGGGCGGCGGGCTGGCGTCCCTCTTTTCCCGCCGCAAGATCGACGAAGATCTCCTGGAGGAGTTGGAAACCACCCTGCTCATGGCCGATTGCGGGGTGGAAGCCACCACCCACCTGCTCACCCAACTGCGTCAGCGCTGGAAGCGCGATCGCCTGGAAACCGGCGAGCAACTCCAGGCGGCCCTGGCCGACGAGTTGCACGCACTCCTCGCCCCCCTCGAAAAACCGCTGCAGATCGGGACCCAGTCGCCCTTCATCATCATGGTCGCCGGGGTCAACGGCTCCGGCAAAACCACCTCCATCGGCAAGCTCGCCCGCTGGCTGCAAGCCCAGGGCAAGAGCGTGCTCCTGGCCGCCGGCGACACCTTCCGGGCCGCCGCCCGGGAGCAACTCGTCACCTGGGGCGAGAGGAACGGCGTCACCGTGATCGCCCAAGAGAGTGGCGATCCGGCGGCGGTGGTCTTCGACGCCATCCAGGCGGCCCGCGCCCGCGGCATTGATGTGGTCCTGGCCGACACCGCCGGCCGCCTGCCCACCCAATTGCACCTCATGGAGGAGATCGCCAAGGTGCGCCGGGTGATCGCCAAGGCCGAGCCCAGTGGCCCCCACGAGGTCCTCCTGGTCCTGGACGCGAACATCGGGCAAAACGCCCTCCAGCAGGTCAAGGCCTTTGACGCCGCGATCGGCGTCACTGGACTCATCGTCACCAAGCTCGACGGCACCGCCAAGGGCGGAGTGATCGCCGCCATTGCCCGCCAGACGCCCAAACCCCTGCGCTTCATCGGCGTCGGCGAAGGGATCGACGACCTGCAGCCGTTCGAAGCCCGCAGCTTTGTCGAGGCCTTGTTCGAAGAAGGGCCGCGCAGCACCGCATGATCGAATTCGAAGAAGTCAGCAAGCGCTACCCCGGGGGCCATCTGGCCCTCGCCGGGGTCAGCTTCAGCATCCGTCACGGGGAACTGCTTCTCCTCTCCGGCCACTCCGGCGCCGGCAAGAGCACGCTCCTTAAGCTCATCGCGGCCATCGAACGGCCCACCCAGGGGCGCGTCCTCATCAACGGCCAGGACGTGGGCAAGCTGCGGGCGGACGCCATTCCCTACCTGCGGCGCAAGCTCGGGCTCATCCTGCAGGATCATCCCCTGCTGCAAGACCGCAGCGTCTTTGAAAACCTGATGCTGCCCCTGGAGATCGCCGGCGAACCGACTCGGGAGGCCCGCAAGCGCGCCCACGCCGCCCTGGAGCGGGTGGGCCTGAAGGACCGGGGCCAGGAGCGGCCCATCACGCTTTCCGGAGGCGAGCAGCAGCGCGTGGCCATTGCCCGCGCCATCATCAATCGCCCTTCGCTCCTCATCGCCGACGAGCCCACCGCCTACCTGGATTCCGCTTGCGCCGAGGACATCGCCCAGCTGTTCCAGTCGTTCAACGACGCCGGCGTGACCGTGATCGTGTCCACCCACAACCTGGGCCTGTTCGCCACCGACCGCCTCCGTACCCTGCGCCTCGCCCAGGGCGCCCTGGTGTACGAGGAGGCACCATGATCGGCTGGTTCTCCGCCCACGGGCGCGCCCTCGGCCAGGCCCTGCGCCGGCTGCGCCGCCAGGCCTTCAGCGCCCTGCTCTCGGCCCTCGTCATCGGACTCGCCCTGGCCCTGCCTGCCACCGGGCTCGCCCTCTTCGAGCGCCTGCAGTCCCTCGCCGCGAGCTTCAACACCACCCCAGAGGTCAGCCTGTTCCTCAAGGAAGGCAGCGGTCGGGAAGACCGCAATCGGCTGGAACGCGCCTTCCAGGCCGACCCGCAACTCGCCCAAGCGCGCTTCGTCTCGCGGGACGACGCCCGCAGCGTGCTCGCCCGCAATGGCCTAGCCGACGTCCTCGACACCCTGCCCGCCAACCCCTTGCCGGACGGCTTCGTGCTCACCCTGAAGCGCGCCGACCCGTCAGCCTTCGAAGCGGTGGCCCAGCGCTACCGCGCCGATGCCGCCATCGAGCACGTCCAGGTGGACAGCCTGTGGGTGCAGCGCCTGGACGCGATGCTCACCTTTGGCCGCACCGTCATGCTGCTCCTCGCCGCCCTCCTGGGCACGGCCCTG
>JAEUNY010000111.1 GCA_016791005.1 Zoogloeaceae bacterium | reverse complement strand
CGGGCTCACCTCGACGGGGTAGTCGATGATGAAGGTGGGCTCCCACAGCTCCGCTTCGGCGCAGGCTTCGAAGAGCTGCAACTGCAGGCTGCCCAGGCCGCCCGGCTTGATGGACTCCCCAAAATCCTGGATCTTCTGGCGCAGCCAGTCCGGATCAGCCAGTTGCGACTCGGTGAAACCGGGGTGGAACTTGCGGATCGCTTCCACGATCGTGAGGCGGTGGAAGGGTTTGGAGAGGTCCAGTTCCCGACCCTGGTATTGGAACACCTCAGTGCCTAGGGCCTCCCGGGCGGCATGGCGGAGCAGCCCTTCGGTGAAGTCCATGAGAGTCCGGTAATTCGCATAGGCCTCGTAGAACTCCATCATGGTGAATTCGGGGTTGTGGCGCGGGGACAGCCCCTCGTTGCGGAAATTGCGATTGATCTCGAAGACCTTCTCGAACCCGCCTACCACCAGGCGCTTGAGATAGAGCTCCGGCGCGATGCGCAGGTAAAGCTCCATGTCCAGGGCGTTGTGATGGGTGACAAAGGGCTTGGCCGCCGCGCCGCCGGGAATCGGATGCATCATCGGCGTCTCAACTTCCAGGAAACCATGGCCGCTCATGTAGTTGCGGATGGATTGGACGAGCCGGCTGCGCGCGACGAAGGTGAAGCGCGACTCCTCGCTCATGATGAGATCGACGTAGCGCTGACGGTATTTGGTCTCCTGATCCGCCAGACCGTGAAACTTGTCGGGCAGGGGGCGCAGGCTCTTGGAGAGCAGGCGGATTTCCGAGCACTTCACCGTGAGTTCGCCGGTCTTGGTCTTGAACAGGCTCCCGACGGCGCCGACGATGTCGCCCATGTCCCAGTGCTTGAATTCGGCGTAGGTCGCTTCACCCACGGCGTCCCGCATCACGTAAAGCTGGATGCGTCCCGAGAGGTCCTGGAGGGTGACAAAGCTCGCCTTGCCCATGACCCGCTTCAGCATCAGGCGGCCGGCCACCTTGACCTCTACCGGCAAGCCCTCCAACTCCTCAGACGATTTGTCGCCGTAGAGTTCGTCCAGCTTGCCGGCCGTATTTTCCCGCAAAAAATCATTGGGATAGGCCTGGCCCTTGGCGCGCCATTCGGCCAGTTTGGCCCGGCGCTCGGCCATGATGTGGTTTTCGTCCTGAAGGGCGGTGTCTAATTCCGGCATGGTCTGGGAGACGGGCGGCAAGGCCAGCCCTGGCTGATCAAAAAAGGGCTTGATTTTGCCACAACCGGGGGGTGAAAGTCCTTGCCGCGGTCCGCCGGGCGGTCCGGCGGATCAGTCGAAGAACAACTCGCTCGTGGACTCTTTGGCTTTGATTGCCGCCAGCGGCATCGGAATGGCTCCCGACATCACCAGATCGTCAAAGCCTTGGACCTGATCCCGGCCGTGGGCCTTGGCGTAGTAGAGGGCCTGATCGGCGCGACCGAGAAGTTCCGCCGGCTTGTACGAAGGGTCAATGCGGGCGTATCCCACCGAGACCGTGACCACGCCGACGGGCGGGACGTCCTGGGCCCCGATGGCGGCGCGAAAGCGATCGAAAATGTTGAAGACGTCGTCCTCGCCCACGCCCCGCAACATGATTACGAATTCCTCACCGCCAAAGCGAAAGAGCTTGTCGCTTGCGCGAAACAAGCCCTGCATCGAAGTGGCCACTTCCAGGAGGACCTGATCGCCCACCTGGTGGCCGAAGCGGTCATTCACGGATTTGAAGTGGTCGATGTCCACCACCCCCAGCCAGCAGGGGCGGTTGCCGCGAAAATCGTCGCCCCGCCGTTCGCTGAAGCGCCGCTGGGCGCGCTCTGCCTCGGCGATGAACTGATCGAACTGCTCGTCAAAGGTTTTGCGATTGAGGAGGCCGGTCAGGGTGTCGAGATTGGCGTATTCCCACTGGCGAAGCTGGTTCTCGAAGCATTGCAGGAAGATGCGGATGCCCTCGAGGACCTCCCGCTCCGGGGGGTAGGGGGTCTGCAATTCGAGGATCAAGCGATCGTGGGTGTGGGTTTCCAAGGTGCAGGCCAGGCGCCATCCATCGCCGCTGCCCTGCACGCTCAAGGCTGGCGCCGGGTTCTCCTCGACTTCCGTCATGACCTCGACGAGGAAAGGATCGGCGGGGAGCACGGTTTCGGGTTCTGCGTACTCTTCCCAGTGGGGTTCGTCGTCACCCGGCACGCACCATCCGAGGGGCACCAGGCCATGGCCATAGAAGCCTGTGGTGGCGCGGTAGAGGATGGCCATCCGCCCCTGAACCAGGTCCAGCGCCCGTACCGCGAAGGCGCGAAACAAATCATCCCGAAAGCGGAGACGGGAGAGGTTCTCTACGCTGTCGAGGATTTTCAGGAGGGTCGGAGCGGTGGCCGATGACATGTCCGCGCTGCTGTTCTGCGTGATGCCACTAACGGTGACGTCACCAAAAACTGAAGCGCGACTTGGCCATCGGCCGAGGGGGCCTTACACCCCCTGCTTCAGACTGGCCTCGATGAAGTCATCGAGGTCGCCATCCAGCACTGCCTGGGTGTTGCCGACTTCATAGTTGGTGCGCAAATCCTTGATACGGCTCTGGTCCAGAACGTAGGAGCGGATCTGATGGCCCCAGCCGATATCGCTCTTGGCGTCTTCCAGCTTCTGCTGCTCGCTCTGGCGCTTGCGCAGCTCCAGTTCATACAGGCGTGCCCGCAACATGGACCACGCCTCGTCCCGGTTACGATGCTGGGAGCGGTCGTTCTGGCACTGCACGACGATGCCGGTCGGGATGTGGGTCAGGCGCACCGCCGAGTCCGTCTTGTTGATGTGCTGACCGCCGGCACCGGAGGCGCGGAAGGTGTCGGTGCGCACGTCGGCCGGGTTGATGTCGATCTGGATCGAGTCATCCACCTCGGGAAAGACAAAGACAGAACAGAAACTGGTGTGGCGGCGGGCGTTGGAGTCAAAGGGGCTCTTGCGCACCAGGCGATGGATGCCCGTCTCGGTGCGCAGGAAGCCGTAGGCGTACTCCCCGGCCACCTTGATGGTGGCACTCTTGATGCCGGCCACTTCGCCTTCCGACTCTTCCAGCAACTCGGACGTGAAGCCCTTCTTTTCGCAGTATTTGAGGTACATGCGCTCGATCATGCTGGCCCAGTCCTGGGCCTCGGTGCCGCCCGCCCCGGCCTGAATTTCGATAAAGCAGGGGCTCGGATCCATGGGGTTGTTGAACATGCGGCGAAACTCCAGCCCCGCCACCTCCTTTTCCACTTCGACGAGGTCGGCTTCGACGGCGAGGTAGGTTTCCTCGTCGTCTTCCATGCCGGCCAGTTCGAAGAGGTCTTTCAGATCGCGCACCTGCTGATCCACCGTCTGGAGGATCAGGACCACGCCTTCGAGGGCCTTTTTCTCGCGTCCCAGTTCCTGGGCGCGGGGTGCGTCGTTCCACACTGCCGGGTCTTCGAGGGCCCGGCTCACCTCTTCGAGCTTGGAAGCCTTTTCGTCGTAGTCAAAGATACCTCCGAAGATCGTGGCCCCGTTCCTTGAGGTCGTCGATCTTGGCGGCGATGGCGTTGAGGCGTTCGGCTTCCATGGCGGGCTCCGGGCAAATCGGGAAAACCGA
>JAEUNY010000107.1 GCA_016791005.1 Zoogloeaceae bacterium | reverse complement strand
GGGGCCGCGCCGAAGCGCGGTCCCCAGCGCCGCCCTTAGCGGGTGGCGATGTACATGGTGATTTCGAAGCCGAAGCGGAAATCGATGGCGTTCGGGGTTTCCCACTGCATGGTGATTCTCCTGATGAGGTTAGGGTCGGGGTTGGGGGCCGGTATGGCTCCGGCACCGGACAAAGAATGCCCTGGACAGCGCCCGACCGCCTCCGGGAATTCCGGCGACAGGCCTCATGAAAATCTGTATCTCTCCCTCGTCGGGGGGGCACAGCGTTAGGATCGGACCCATGATCGATTCGTCGCCCCTTTTTCCCGCCCGCGAGCCTGATGCCGAGGGGTGGCTTGCACGGGATCACGAACATCGCACCTTTTGGCAGGTCGCCGGCCCGGCCGGAGGGATCCCGGTGGTCGTCTTTCACGGCGGCCCCGGCAGCGGCGCCAGCCTCGCCCATTGGCGATTCTTCAACCCGGAGCGATTCCGGGTGGTCCTCTTCGACCAGCGCGGCTGCGGGCGGAGCACGCCCCGGGGCAGCCTCGCCGCCAACACGACCGCTCACCTGATCGCAGACGCCGAAGCCCTCCGCCACCACCTGGGGCTGGGCCCCTGGTGGGTCGTGGGAGGATCCTGGGGCGCGGCCCTCGCGCTGGCCTACGCCGCGACCCACCGTGAATCCTGCCGGGGATTGCTCCTGCGGGGCACCTTCCTCACCGGCCATCGGGACCTGGACTGGTTCTTCCGGGGGGCCGGGGCCCTCCTGCCCGAAGCCCACGCAGCCTTCCTCGCGCCCGTGCCCAAGCCTCGTCGCCGGGACCCCCTGGCGTGGTATGCCAAAACCCTGGCGGGGGCAGACGAGGGTGCCGCCGACCTGGCCGTGGCCCATTGGCAAGCCTGGGAAGCGGCGCTCCAGGGTCCTGCGGAGGCCCCCACCCCGCTGGACGTGGCGGACCCGGCGCTTAGGGCCGCCCTGCGGGACAAGTACCGGATCCAGAGCGCCTACCTCCGCCGCCGCTGTTTCCTCGGCGAAGCAGCGGTGCTCGACTGCGCGGCCCGCCTCCATGGGCTCCCCACCACCCTCCTCCACGGACGCCTCGATCTGGTCTGCCGGCCGATCAATGCCTGGCGCATCCACCAAACGCTCGGCGGAAGTCAGCTGACCTGGGTGGACGGCGCAGGCCACGACCCCTTCGCCCCAGAGATGGCAGCCGCCATGGTGACCGCCATCCAGATCATTGCCGACTGAAGCTAATGCCCGGCGCCCCCGGGCAGCCGGGCCTCACCATCGCAACCAAGTGGCGAAAACAGGGTCCACCGAGGGTCTATAATGAAACAGTGAAATGAATCGGAACGCGCGGTGTCCGCACCGCGCCCGCCAGTAGGGTTCCCACGATGGCCAATGCCTCACTCCGTCCGGCCGCGGTGGCCGGCATGTTCTACCCTTCCGACCCCAGGGTGCTCCAGGCCCAGGTGGGGGAGTTCCTCGCCAAGGCGCTGCCTCTGGAACCCATGGGTCCGCCCAAAGCCTTGATCCTGCCCCACGCCGGCTACGTGTATTCCGGCGCGGTCGCGGCCACCGGCTACGTAACGCTGCGGGAACTTCGCGCGGTGATTCGCCGGGTGATCCTCCTCGGCCCCAACCACAGGGCCCCTCTGAACGGGATGGCGCTGCCGGCCTCCCTGGCCTTCGACAGTCCACTTGGCGCGGTGGAAGTGGACCGGGCCCATTGGCTCGCCCTGCAGAATCTGCCTGGCGTGGTGGTGGATGATCTCCCCCATGATCGGGAACACTGCCTTGAGGTCCATCTGCCCTTCCTCCAGACCGTGCTGGACCATTTCACCATCACCCCACTCGTGGTCGGC
>JAEUNY010000145.1 GCA_016791005.1 Zoogloeaceae bacterium | reverse complement strand
TTCGCCACGCCGCGGTGATCGACGCCGATCATGGTCGGCACGTCGTGGCCCATGGCGTTCATGGTGTGGTGCGACTTGTGGCAGTGGAAGGCCCAGTCGCCCTCTTCGTCGGCCAGGAATTCGATCTGGCGCATCTGGCCGACGGCCACGTCGGTGGTGACCTCCGGCCAGCGCGACCCCTTCGGCGTGGGACCACCGTCGGTGCCGGTGACCTCGAATTCGTGGCCGTGGAGGTGGATCGGGTGGTTGGTCATGGTGAGGTTGCCGATACGGATGCGCACGCGGTCGTTCTGGCGCACGTTGAGCGAGTCGATGCCCGGGAAGACGCGGCTGTTGAAGGTGAATAGGTTGAAATCGAGCATGGTGTTGATCTTCGGTACGTAGCTTCCAGGCTCGACGTCGTAGGCGCTGAGCAGGAAGCAGAAGTCACGGTCCACGGTTTCGATCAGCGGATGCCGGCCCTTTGGATGGGTGACCCAAAAACCCATCATCCCCATCGCCATTTGTGTCATCTCGTCGGCATGGGGGTGGTACATGAAGGTGCCTGGTCGGCGGGCGACGAACTCATACACGAAGGTCTTGCCGGCGGGGATCTGGGGCTGGTTGAGCCCGCCCACGCCGTCCATGCCGTTGGGGATGCGCTGGCCGTGCCAGTGGATGGTGGTGTGCTCGGGGAGGTGGTTGGTGACGAAGATGCGCACCCGGTCACCCTCCACCACCTCGATGGTGGGGCCGGGCGACTGGCCGTTGTAGCCCCACAGGCGGGCGGTCATGCCGGGGGCGAGCTCGCGTTCGACCGGCTCAGCCACCAGGTGGAATTCCTTGACGCCATTGTTCATGCGCCAGGGCAGGGTCCAGCCGTTGAGGGTCACGACCGGGTTGTAGGGACGGCCATTGGGAGGCACGAGCGGCGGCGAGGTATTCGGTTTATCCATCGTCGCCACCTCGGGCAGCGCGGCCATGGCGACGGAGCTGACCGAGGCGGCGGCGACCGCGCCACCGGCCAAGCCCATGTGCTTGAAGAAGTCTCGACGGGAAGTCATGGGGAATCCTTTGCGCTCACTCAGTGTTCCGGGCGACCGGTGGCGGAAACGGCGGCCTTGGCACCGGCAGACAGCGAGGGCTTGCCGATCATGGCCATCTGCAGGTCGCTCTGCGCGATCCAGAAATCGCGCAGCGACTCGACGTAGCTATTGACGCTGGCGATCTGGGTGCGGGCATCGGCGAGCAGATCGAACACGCCGATCAGCATGCCGTTGTAGCGGAGCAGGTTCTCATCGGCGATGCGCTTGTTGATCGGCACGATCTCGTCGCGATAGTGGCGGACGATGTCATAGCTCGTGCGATAGGCGTCGTAGGCTTCGCGCACCTCGGAACGGGCGTTGGTGACGGCCTCGGCGGCGCGCTCAACCGCCTGCATGTAGATCGACTCGGCCTTGGCGACCTTGGCACCGCCCCAGTCGAAGAGGGGAAGTTCGAAGCTCAACTCGTAGCCCTTCTTGTAACCGCTGTCCCGCTCGCCTTCCAGAACCCGCGCCGGGCCCAGCTCGATCAGGTTGAAGAAGCGGGTGGTCTTGGCAAGCCCCAGATTCTTCGCCAGCGCCTCGGTTTCCAGGCGGATCGCCTGCAGGTCCAGACGCTGATCGAGCGCCGTCTGCTCGACGGCGGGAAGCTCGTCCGCGACCTTGGGCAGATCGGGCAGCCGTTCGGGCAGCCGGAAGGCGTCGGCTCGCGGCAGGCCGAGCAATCGGGTGAGCCGCTCACGGGCCAGCACATTGGCCTGTTCCGCGCGCGCCAGATTGAGCGCCGCCTCGGCGTAGAAACCCTGCTCGCGCGCCTGCTGCAGCTTGTTGAGGTTGCCCACGCCGGCCATGCGGCGCGCCAGCTCGGCGCCGGCGTCCGCCGCCTGCTTCACCTGGCGCATGTAGCGCACGGTTTCCTCGGCCGCGACGGCGGTGAAATACGCCTTGCGGGTCTCGGAAGCCAGCCGGGTCACCTCGATGGCGGTCAGGCGCTGGGTCTGCTCAAAGTTACGTTTTTCGACCTCGACGGCCATGGGCAGGGTGATGAGGGCGAAGATGTTGAAGGTCAGCGCCTGCTCGATCTTGTAGTCGTCCCCACGGCTCGCCCGCAGCATGGAGAAGTGTGGATTGGGGAAGCGCCCGGCCTGCACCAGATTCGCTTCGCTGATGCCCAGATCGAAGAAGGCGGCCTGCAGGCCCCGGTTGTTGAAGAGCGCGACCTGGACGGCGTCCTCGACGCCGAGCGGCTGGGCGAGCAGTTCGTCGACCCGGCCCCTAAGGGCACTACGCTCGTCGTCGCTGCGGGGCCATTGGACTTCCTTGTCCAGGCGCTCCTTGGCGGTGCGCTGCACGCTCGCGAAACCGCCATCCTGGGAGAAGGTGGCGCAACCGGCCAGGGTGGCGGCGGCGAGCCCCAGGGCGAGGACCCGCGCCGCGGGGGCGGCGATCATCGTTGTCCTCCGCCATGGTGCCCCGCATGGTCGGAACCGCTCTTCGCGTCTCCCTGCCTCTCTTGGGGCGGGGTGGACGCGGGCATTCCCGAGTGACTCGTATGGCCCGCGTGGCCGCCCACACGCCCCATTTCGTCATTGGCCTCGCGCCAGGATCCGACCGGCTCATCCTTGAAGTTGCGGTAGTCGGCAAAGGCCGATCGGTAGGCCGGCTGACTTGGCGCGGCATCGGCCGAGGGCGGCTCGGCGGCCCATGCCGGCGCAGCCGCAAGCGCCGCCGCGAATGGCAGTAGAAGTCGCATGAAATTCTCCGTTGGCTGTAGAGGGGGTCTTTTCGCCCAGCATGAAGATGATGCTTGCGCAAAACCGACAATGCGCTGACTCGCCGATTACATTCCCGTAAGCATCGGGAAACGCGCTTTACGCGGCGCAAAATGCGACGCCTGAGCGTGCGGCGAAGAGGTGCGAGCGTGAAAATTCTTGTTGTGGAGGACGAACCCAAGACCGGGGATTACCTGAAGCAGGGCCTGGTGGAGGCGGGGTTCGTCGTCGATCTGGTCAGGGACGGCATGGATGGCCTGCATTTCGCGCTCTCCGAGGCCTACGATCTGGTAGTCCTCGACGTGATGCTGCCGGGACTCGACGGCTGGCAGGTGCTGCAGGGCATCCGAAAGGCCGGCGACATGCCGGTGCTGTTCCTGACCGCGCGCGACCATGTCGATGACCGGGTCAGGGGCCTGGAGCTGGGCGCGGACGACTACTTGGTCAAGCCTTTCGCCTTCGCCGAGTTGCTGGCGCGGGTGCGGACCCTGCTGCGGCGGGGCGGGCAAAGCAAGGAAGCGGCGATCCTGCGGGCGGCCGATCTCGAGCTCGACCTACTGCGGCGGCGGGTGGTGCGCGCCGGCAAGCGCATCGACCTGACGGCCAAGGAGTTCGCGCTGCTCGAATTGCTGTTGCGCCGCCAGGGCGAAGTGCTGCCGCGCTCGCTCATCGCCTCGCAGGTATGGGACATGAACTTCGACAGCGATACCAACGTGATCGAGGTGGCGGTGCGGCGGCTGCGGGGGAAGGTGGACGACAAGTTCGAGCCGAAGCTCATCCATACGGTGCGCGGCATGGGCTACATGCTGGAGGCGCCCGAGTGCGACTGAACGTACGGAAGTCGATCACCTTCAAACTGACGCTGCTCTTCGCCTCGGCCTCGACGGTCGTCTTGCTGTTGC
>JAEUNY010000064.1 GCA_016791005.1 Zoogloeaceae bacterium | reverse complement strand
CCGCGGTCTGGTGTCGCCCAGCGAGTTCATCCCCTTGGCGGAAGAGACCGGGCTCATCATCCCCATCGGCGAATGGGTGCTGCAAACGGTCTGTGAGCAGGCCCGGTCGTGGATGACGCATATTCCCGGGTTCTGCGTGGCGGTGAACCTTTCCGGCATCCAGTTGCAGGATCCAGGGTTCCTCGGGCGGCTCGAGGCCTTGCTCGGCCGCACGGGGACTGATCCCCAGCGCTTGGTTTTCGAAATCACCGAAAGCGTGTGGATGGAGCACGCCACGGATACGCTGTCTACTCTGCACCGCCTCAAGCATCTGGGCATCCGCCTCGCAATCGATGACTTTGGGACCGGTTATTCCTCCCTGAGCTACATCAAGCGGCTGCCCGTGGACATCCTTAAGATCGACCGCTCCTTCGTCCATGAGATTGCCTCGGACCCGGCGGACGAAGCCATTGTGCGCGGGATCATGGCCCTCGCGCATGCCTTGAATCTTCAGGTGGTGGCCGAAGGCGTCGAGTCTCCAGACCAGCAGCGGGCGCTGAAGGCGATGGGATGCGATCAGTTCCAGGGTTATCTCTTCGCCCATCCGCTGCCGGCGGCGGATTTTGCCCGGGAGTGGCTCTCGGGGGCCTGAAAGCGGCCCAGGCGGGGCGAGTCCGGCCCGCTGCTTGCGGGAACCTTAGGCAGGCTCGGGTATCATAAGCGTTTCGCTCCAACAGCCCCCCTCCATGGAATTGCTCGCGGCCTTTGCCGATCTGATCCTCCACCTCGACACTCACCTGGCGGCCCTGCTCGCCGACGTGGGACCGTGGATTTACCTGATTCTGTTCCTCATCATCTTCTGTGAAACCGGTCTGGTGATCTTTCCGTTTCTGCCTGGCGACTCCCTGCTTTTTGTCGCAGGGGCGTTGGCCGCCGGAGGCGGAATGGACATTGGCATTCTCTGCGCGGTCTTGCTGACCGCGGCAATCCTCGGGGATAACACCAACTATTGGATTGGTCGATCAGTCGGTCCGCGGGTGTTCCGTTGGGAGAGCTCGCGCTTCTTCAATAAAGCGGCCTTCCAAAAGACCCACGATTTCTTCGAACGTCATGGCGGCAAGACGATCATCATCGCCCGCTTTCTGCCCCTCGTCCGCACCTTTGCGCCCTTCGTCGCAGGCGTGGCGCGAATGAGTTATCCCCGCTTCCTGGCGTTGGATTGCCTGGGGGGATGCATCTGGATCTTTTCCCTGACCCTGGGCGGCTACCTGTTTGGAAACCTTCCCTTCGTGCGGGAGAACCTCACCCAGGTGATCCTGGGCATCATTGCGCTCTCCCTGCTCCCCATCGCGGTGGGCTGGGTACGTCATCGTCTGGCAGCAGTGCCCCAGGGCTAGGCTACCTTCAACTTCGGTGGTGACCCGCGTCGTTTCGCCGACCCGGACGCCATCCTGTCGTGCATGAAAAATCTCGTCATCCTGATTTCTGGCCGCGGCTCCAACATGGAGTCGATCGTGAACGCGGCCATTCCCGGGGCCCGTATTGCAGCGGTCATCAGCAATCGACCGGACGCAGCGGGGCTGGCCTTCGCGCACGCGCGGGGGATTGCGACATCGATCCTCGATCATCGCAACTTTGGCAGCCGTGAAGCGTTCGACGGCGAACTGGCCCGCCAGATCGACCACTATGGCGCTGACCTGGTGGTGCTGGCCGGATTCATGCGCATCCTGACCGCGGAATTCGTCCAGCGCTACGCCGGGCGTCTCATCAATATTCACCCCTCCCTGCTACCGGCCTTCCCGGGTCTTCACACCCACCGGAAGGCCCTCGAGAGCGGGGTCAAACTCCACGGAGCGACGGTGCACCTCGTCTCCGCAGACCTCGATTCGGGGCCCATCGTCATCCAGGCCGCGGTTCCGGTGGAGGAGGGCGACGATGAAGCCCGGTTGGCGGCACGGGTGCTGGCGGCCGAGCATCGGATCTATCCTCAAGCCATTCGCTGGATCGTCGAGGGTCGGGTGGACGTGATCGGCAATCACGTCCGGGTTCGCGAGGCCCGACCGGGAGGACCGCCTCTGGTCCAACCGCCAGAGGAGGCGGGGGCCTGAGGGGTCCCACCCCAGGAACCATGGGAACGCGGGCCAAAAAGTGGGTGCTTGCGGCCTTTGTGGCCTCGGTGCTGATCCATCTCGTCGTCCTCGGGCTGCCCGGCTGGGAATTGCCCGATTTGTCC
>JAEUNY010000062.1 GCA_016791005.1 Zoogloeaceae bacterium | reverse complement strand
TGGCCGATGGGGCCGGCACCGGAGGCAATGCGGGCGCCGGCCAAAGCGGTGGCGAAGTCGGGCACGCTGTCGCAGTCACCGGACTGGAAGGTGAGGGCGTCGCCTTCGGCGGTGGCGGTCCACACCTCGAAGCGACGGGCGATCGGGGTGCCAAGCGCCGACAGGAAGGCCATGATGTATTGGTGGCCCGGCACGCTGCCGACTGGGAAGCCCAGGCCTTTGTTGATGCCGATGCGCTGGGCCTCGTCCCGCCGCAGGAAGCGCTGGGACATGCCGAGATCGGCCATGACCACCGGCAAGCCGCTTTCCCAGACCAAGCCCGGGAGCCCAAAGCCCTTCTGGAAGCGGGTCCGCTTCGAGACGACTTCGAAGCTTTCGGCCCGGCCATAGTAACCGTCTGCCAGTCCGAGTTCGATGTCCTGGGTGGGGTCGTTGTGCCAGACCTCGATGGCCCCGACGTGCTCGGCGTCGTCACCACAGAAAAAAACCAGCACTGCCTTCAAGGTCTCGCCGTCGAAGAGGGGAATCGCGACGCCGCAGGTGAGGCCGGCCTTGGCCGCCGCCTCGCCGCGGCGGAAATACGAGTGCTGGAGATCCTTCAGCACGATGGGGTGGCGCTCGGCCCAGGCTTTGCCGGGCAAGCCTTCGTCGAAGCCGAAGCACATCATCCGGGTGATGCCGCCGAAGGCTTTGTGGGGGCCATAGAGCCCAGAATGGAATTCCAGCAGGCTGCCGTCTTCGGATGGCGTCCAGATTTCCGCGACCTGGATGAATGTCTTCATTTCCTCTTCCTCGTGTGGGATGCGTGACACCCCGCGGCGGGGGTAGCCCGAGCCATTAGCGAGGATCGTGCCGGGGTATCGTCCCCCGATACGGGGGTTGCGCGCGATTCGTGGGGGCGGAAATTCGCTATCCCGGGGCGCGTCGGCCAGCCCTCGCCCCACGGTGGTGCGCCTGGATGGGCGGCACTACGCCATCTTGCGTATTCCTTCCGCCGGGAGGCGACCCCTATGCTTGCGGCGTGCTCGAATCAGCACGGCGGCCTTCTCGCCCGCCATCCATCATCCAGCCAGGGAGTGTTCCATGCAAAGTCGTCGCAGCTTCATCAAGGCCCTCACCCTCTCCGCGTCCATCGCGGCCATCGGTCTGCCCGCCACCAGCCAGGCGGCCGACACCATCAAGGTCGGCATCCTCCATTCGCTGTCCGGCACCATGGCGATCTCGGAGACGGCCTTGAAGAACACGGCGCTCATGACCATTGAGGAGATCAATGCCAAGGGCGGGGTGATGGGTAAGAAGCTCGAGCCCGTGGTGGTGGATCCGGCCTCCAACTGGCCGCTCTTCGCGGAAAAGGCGCGGCAGCTCATCAGCCAGGACAAGGTGGCGGCGGTGTTCGGCTGCTGGACTTCAGTGTCCCGCAAGTCGGTGAACCCGGTGTTCAAGGAACTCAACGGATTGCTCTTCTACCCGGTGCAGTACGAGGGCGAGGAACTGGAGAAGAACGTCTTCTACACCGGCGCCGCGCCCAACCAGCAGGCCATCCCGGCGGTGGAATACCTGATGAGTAAGGAAGGCGGCGAAGCCAAGCGCTGGGTGCTGCTGGGCACCGACTATGTCTATCCCCGCACCACCAACAAGATTCTGCGGGCCTTCCTGCACAGCAAGGGCGTGAAGGACGAGGACATCATGGAGGACTACACGCCCTTCGGTCACTCCGACTACCAGACCATCATCGCCAACATCAAGAAGTTCGCCTCGGCGGGCAAGAAGACGGCGGTGGTGTCCACCATCAATGGCGACTCCAACGTGCCCTTCTACAAGGAGCTGGGTAATGCCGGCCTGAAGGCGACGGACGTGCCGGTGGTGGCCTTCTCCGTGGGTGAGGAAGAACTTCGGGGGGTGGACACCAAGCCCCTGGTCGGCCACCTGGCGGCCTGGAACTACTTCATGAGCCTGAAGAACCCCACCAACACGGGCTTCATCAAGATGTACAAGGATTGGGCCAAGAAGAACAACGTGCCCAATGCCGATACCGTGGTGACCAACGACCCCATGGAAGCGACCTACGTCGGTATCCACATGTGGGCCCAGGCGGTGGAGAAGGCCAAGTCCACCGATACCGACAAGGTCATTGCGGCGATGAGCGGTCAGACCTTCAAGGCGCCATCTGGCTTCACCCTGACCATGGACAAGACCAATCACCACCTCCACAAGCCGGTGTTCATCGGCGAGGTGAAGGCCGATGGTCAGTTCAACGTGGTCTGGAAGACCAAGGAGCCCATCCGCGCCCAACCCTGGAGCCCGTTCATCCCGGGTAACGAAGGCAAGCAGGGAATTTAAGCCCTTCCTCCGCCACCGGGGCCTGAGCCCCGGTGGTGATTCCGCGAATTCTGGTCCCCGCCGCAGCGCGGCCGGGATCCCTCGCGATTCGCGGGCCATCTGGCGCGAATGTTGCAATGCCGCAATGTGATTGCGGAAGTTTCCCTTGCCTTACCCTCGGAGTGCCTTCATGCGCCGATTCGTCTTCCTCTGGCTGTTGCTGTGGTGCGGCCTCACCCGGGCTGCCCCTGACGCGGCGACCTTGAAGGGCCTCGCTTCCGACGATTTTGATGCTCGCATCGCGGCGATTCAGTCCCTTGGCATCGATGGTGATGCCCCATCCCAACGCATTCTTCAGGCCCTCGAAGACGACGCCCTGGCGGTTGCCGGCACGCAGTTGGTGATCCTGGATGGGGAGCAAATCGTTGAAGCGGGGAGTGGCGAGGCGATCACGCCCCCGCCGGAGGAGTACGACACCATCACGGTCAATAACCGCGTCCGCCTTGCCCTGGAAGAAGCCAAGGCTGCCATGGGTGTATTCGCCTCGGAGCGGACGACCCGCCTCGCCGCCGCCAAGATCTTGCGCGACGCGGCTTCCGAACGGCTGGTTCCGGTTTTCGACAAGGCCCTGGCGACCGAGCAGGACGCCGATGTGCGCAAGATCCTCGTCCTGGCGAGCGCCCGGGCAAATCTCACCGCCGCCGATGTGGCCAAACGCCTGAAAGCGGTGCAGACCCTGGCGGAATCTTCCGACCCTAATGTTCGGGCCATGCTCGCGGACCGGCTGGTCAAGGAGGGCGAAGCCTTCCGGGAGCCCGCCGCCGAAGTGCGTACCGCCATCGAATACGCCGTGCGGGCGATCGAACGCCGCATCGCTCTGGCTGAAAGCGTGGGCTCCCTGTTCACCGGCCTGTCGCTCGGCTCCATCCTGCTCCTCGCCGCCCTCGGGCTCGCCATCACCTACGGCGTGATGGGGGTCATCAACATGGCCCACGGCGAGCTTCTGATGGTCGGTGCCTACGCCACCTACCTGGTGCAAGGGCTGTTCCGCCAATATCTGCCCGGAGCACTGGACTGGTATGTGGTGGCGGCCGTCCCGGTGGCATTCTTCGCGGCAGCCCTGGTTGGCGTGCTGATGGAGCGCACGGTCATCCGCTTCCTTTATGGTCGGCCGCTGGAGTCGTTGCTGGCCACCTGGGGTTTGTCCCTGGTGCTGATCCAGGCGGCGCGCGTGATCTTTGGCCCCCAGAACCTGGAGGTGGCCAATCCGGTTTGGATGAGCGGTGGCGTGGCCTTGGTGGGGGATGTCGTCCTGCCCTGGAACCGCATCGTCATCGTCGGCTTCGCTGGCTTCGTGCTTTTTCTCATCTGGCTGATGATGCAGAAGACGCGGCTGGGGATGTTCGTGCGGGCGGTTACCCAGAACCGCGCCATGGCGGGTTGTGTCGGCGTGCCCACCGCGCGGGTCGATACGCT
>JAEUNY010000052.1 GCA_016791005.1 Zoogloeaceae bacterium | reverse complement strand
TCGCCCGGGCCCGCCCCCACCAAATAGACATGGCCGGGGCGGGCGCCCGGGCGCAGGGGCAGGGAGCGCGGAGCAGAAGTCATGGGACGAACGGGCCTGGGTGACGATAAGATGGATTGTCTCCATGTTTCAACGCTTGTGCACCATGAGCCGCCTGCCGCCGCGCTATTTCCATCTCGTTTTTTCCCTCGTCATGGGCACCACCATGGTGACCATCATGACTGCCCTGGTCACCCTGACCAATGTCGGTCCGGCCCCGGACTTTCTTGCCCGCTGGGGACGCGCCTTCATGGTCGCCTGGGTCGTGGCGGTGCCGCTGCTCTTCTTCGTCTCGCCACAGGTCCGCCGCCTCACCGGGCGGCTGGTGGTGCCGCCGCTCTGAAGATTAGAACTCCATGCCGGGCATGGCCCGCACGCCGGCCTGGAAGGCATGTTTGACCAGACCGACTTCGCTCACCGTATCCGCGACATTCACCAGCCCCAGGGGCGCCGCGCGCCCGGTCACCACCACATGCTGGCCCTCGGGCCGCCGGGCCAAGGTATCGAGCACTTCGCCGAGGTCGAGCCAGCCATACTTGAAGGCGTAGGTGAGCTCATCGAGCACCACGAGTCCGATGGCCGGATCCGCCAGGTAGCCTGCCGCCACCGCCCAGGCCGCCTGAGCCGCGCTGGCATCCCGGGCGGAATCCTGAGTTTCCCAGGTGAAGCCCTCCCCCATCACATGCCACGCCACCCCGGGCTGATCGCGGAAAAAGCCTTCCTCGCCGGTGTCGGATCGGCTCTTGACGAACTGGATTACCGCCACCCGCAGGCCGTGACCCAGGGCGCGGGCGACCAATCCGAAAGCGGCGCTGGACTTGCCCTTGCCATTGCCGGTGTTGACCAGCAACACCCCGCGCTCCTCCTGGGCGTCGGCAATGCGCTGGTCCACGATCGCCTTCTTGCGCGCCATCCGCGCCGCGTGGCGCGCCTCGCGCCCGTCCATGTCCCTCACCATCGCCTTGGGCTCCGCACTGTCCGCTTCCTGGCCCCGCTTCGGCTTTGCCCCTGCTGCATCGGTCAACGTCTCCTGGTTTTCAATCGGGAATAAAATGCGCGCGCCCCGCCACCGCGATGTGGCGTAAGGGGTGGCCGAAGGCCCGTGACAGGGCCTCCGCCTGCAGCACCTCCTGCCGTCCACCGGCCAGCACGCCGCCCAGCCCATCCAGCAGGATAACGCGGTCGGCATACCGTGCGGCGAGGTTGATGTCGTGGAGCACCATCACCACGGCGTGGCCTGCCCGGGCGAGGCCCTGGAAGAGGTCCAGAATGGCGATCTGGTAATGGAGGTCCAGGTGATTGGTCGGTTCGTCGAGGAGGAACAGGCGCGGCGCCTGGGTGAGCAGCGCGGCGATGGCCACCCGCTGGCGCTCACCCCCCGACAGGCTCAGCACGTCGCGCCCCTCGAATCCGTCGAGCCCCACCTGGGCCAGCGCCCGGCGCGCAAGCTCCACGTCCTCCGGCCCTTCCCAGCGCCAGCGCCCCAGATGGGGGTGACGCCCGACGAGGACCGTTTCGAGCACCGAGGCGGCGAAATAATCCGGCTGCTGCTGGACCAGCAGACCCCGCTGGCGGGCAAGCTCCCCGGCCGGCCAGCTCGACAAATCCCGCCCCTCCAGGGCCACCCGGCCGGCGGAGGGCGGCCGCAGACCCGCCAGGGTATGGAGCAGGGTGGTCTTGCCGGCACCGTTGGGGCCCAGCAGGACCAGACACTCCCCGGCGTGCAGACGCAGGGAAAATTCGCAGCACAGCCAGCGCGGCCCCACCCGGACCGCCAGTTGATCCGCCTCCAGGAGGGTAGCCGGATTCATCGTGGGTGACGCATCAGCAAGAAGAGGAACAGCGGCACGCCGATCAGCGCCGTCAGCACCCCCACCGGCAACTGGGTCGGCGCCATCACGGTCCGGGCCGCGGTATCCGCCGCGGTGAGCAGCGCGCCCCCCGCCAACGCGGCGGCGGGCAGGAGGACGCGCTGGTCGTTGCCCAGGGCGAGCCGCACCAGATGGGGCACCACCAGTCCGACGAAGCCCACCGAACCCACCTGGGTCACCGCCACCGCGGTGAGGAGCGAGGCCAGCACGTAGATCAGCAGGCGCAAGCGCTCGACCCGCAGCCCAAGCGCCCGGGCCGACAGATCGCCCCGGGCGAGGACGTTGAAGTCCCGCGCGAAGGGAAGTACCAGGGCCAGCCCCCCCAGGAGGAGCAGGAAAGCGGGCCAGGGCCGGGTGGCCCCGGAGGCGTCGCCCGTCAGCCAGAACAACATGGACTGCACGCGGATGTCGGTGGTCATCACCAGCATGAAGCTCACCGCCGCCCCGCAGCCTGCCGCGACGATCACGCCGGTGAGGAGCAGCCGGGTCGGAGTCCACGCCCCGTCCCCCCGGGCGAGCCCGAAGACCAGGAAGGTGGCCGTGAGCGCCCCGGTGAAGGCCGCACCGTCCACCACCCACGCCGCCGCGCCCAGGGCTATCGCCCCCAGGGCCCCCACCGCCGCACCGCCGGAGATGCCCAGCACGTAGGGATCGGCGAGGGGATTGCGCAGAAGGATCTGCATCAGGGTCCCCGCCAGGGCCAGGAGTGCGCCGCAAGCATAGGCTGCCAGGGCCCGGGGGAGGCGCAAGGCACGCACCACCTCCGCCGCGCCGCTACCGGAACCGAGGCCCATCGCGCCGGCCACGTCTCCCCAGGACACCGGGACTTCGCCGGCATGGAGCGCGAGGACGAAGGCAAAGAGCCCGGCGACGAATAATCCTCCCAGCACCCCCAGGCAACGCCCCAAGGGCCGGCCAAGGGGACTGGCTTGCCCCACCGGAGCCGCCGCGGCCGCGCCGTGGGCGTCTGCCATCACCCAGCCCTCCCGGCCGGGCTCACCCGGCGGACCCATTGCGAATGCCCGCCCGGGGAGTCGCCTCGCCCCTCAGTTTGTCGCCTCGTCATCGCCCCTCATCCGCCCCTGCCCTCACCGGGCAGGCTGGTAGCGCAGGGTGAAGAACACGCCCCGGCCAGGCTGATTGTAGAACGCGGCGGTGTGATACTCCTTGTCCAGCAGGTTTTCCAGGCGAGCCTGGAGACGCCAGTCACGGGTGACCAGGTATTCGGCGCGCAGATCCACGGTGCCATATCCCCCCAGCCGGCGGTTGTTGGCCACGTCGTCATAGCGATGGCCGGCCAGCAGCCAGGTAGCCCCCACCCGGTAGGGGCCGAAGCTGTGGTCGGCATCCAGCCGCAGGCTCTGCTGGGCGCGACGCGGCAGGACATTCCCGCGGTTGGCGCCGTCGGAGCGGTTTTCCGGATCCAGGAGGCTCAGGTTGGCGTTGAGGTCCCAGTCCGCCAGGCGCCCACCCCAGGTGGCCTCCAGACCACGGATGCGGGCGGTGTCGATGTTGTTGGGGGCGAAGATCGACGAATCGTAGGCGATGAGCTGGTCCACATGGCTTTGGAAGACACTTGCGCTCCAGCGCCCAAACGGCGCCTGGCCAGCCAGGCCGATTTCCGTGCTGCGCGCCTTTTCTGGCTTGAGATCCGGGTTGCCGAAGAAAGGGAAGTACAGCTCGTTGAAAGACGGCGCCTTGAAGGCGGTGCCGTAGGTGGCGAAGGCCCGCAGTGCGGGGCCAAAGTGGTACCCCCAGGACACGCTGCCGGTGCCGTGGCGGCCAAATTGTTCGTTGTCGTCGCTGCGCAGGGCCAGTTGCACTTCCTGGGCGCCATAACTGCCCTGGTACTGGGCATAGACGCCCTTGTTGTCGCGGGAGGTCACGGGGTACGGCGTGTCACTCCCAATCTTGTCACGTTGATAGTCGTAGCCCACGGTCACGAGTTGGCCGCGTCCGACCGTGATGTCGTTCTGAATCGAAAAGAGATCGCGATTGGTATCGAAGCGCCCGGCAAAGACGCCATCCTTGTAGTTGTCCGAATGGTCCTTGCTCTGCCCCACCGAAAGGATGGCCTTCCAGGCGGCCAGCGGCGTCACGGTGAGCTTGGCGCCAACAGACTCCACCACGGTCTCGCTTTCGTTCTGGAAGCTACCGTCGTAGTGGTTGTCGCCCTTGCTGCGCAGCCAGGTGAGGTCGACCTCCGCATGGTCGCCCAGGCGCAGCCCCCCGCGCACGGAACCCGCCACCTGGCGGTAGCCATCCCGGTCCGGCTCGTCGGTGAAGCACCCGGCAAAATTCGGTGCTCCCCGTCCGGAGCAAGCGTTGAAGCCATCGGTGTCCAGGTAGGAAAAATTGGCATTGAACCAGGCATCCTTGCCGCCACCGGAGATCCCCGCCCCGGCGCGATAGGTGCGGTTGGATCCGGCACCCACCATGAACGAGGGGGTGAGAGGGCCGCCGCCGCGTTTGGTGAAGATCTGAATCACCCCACCGATCGCCTCGGATCCGTACAGGCCGGAGCGCGGCCCGCGGACGATCTCGATGCGGTCGATCTGCTCCATCGGAAAATCCTGAATCGACGCCGAGCCCAGCGTGGCCGACCCCATCTTGATCCCGTCCACCAGGACCAATACGTGATCCGACTCCGTCCCGCGCAGGAAAATGGAACTGCTCTTGCCCAGGCCGCCATTGTTGGCGACGGCAATGCCAGGCAGGCCGGCAAGGAGATCGGTCAGGGACTGGGCCTGCTGGCGCTCGATGTCGTCCCGGGTGATCACGGTGACCGAGGCCAGGGTGTCCGATTCGCTGCGGGGCGTGCGGGTGGCGGTCACGATGACCGGTTCGCCTTCGGTATCGACGGCGGAGGCGGAAAACGGCGCAAAAGCAGACGCGACCGCGAGGGCGGCCAGGGAGAGACGGATGGTCATGAAGGGGCTCCAAATCCCGGCCGCACGTCCCCGCGGGCCGGATGTTCGATCAACCGGAAGCGCGGGAATCGGGAGCAAAATCGGCCGATGAGCCGGTTGCCGCCACCCCGCAGCACTTCCGCCAGAACGTTTCGGGCCGGTCTCCGGGCTGGTGGCTTCCAGCGCGCCGAGGCGCCGGACGGGGCGTCGCCTTCCCGGACCCTGGGGTCCAGTGGCGGGGAGACGCTCCGTGTTCCACTTACCGTTGCGGGGGCAGCACAGGCTTTGCGAAGGCTTCGCGCACCTGTTTCCCGATTATCCCTGGGGCCGGATGGCCTTTGGGCACCTGAAACGTGTCACCTCCTTGCGAAGGCGCCGCGATGATAACAGAATCGCATCTTGTGCATCGCACCACTCTCCCCATGGCTTGTGAATTGATTCTAGGTGGCGCCCGATCAGGCAAGAGCCGGTTGGCGGAAGCCCGCGCTGCCGCCGATGGCCGTCCGGTCACGGTAATCGCCACCGCCGAGGCCCTGGACGCCGAGATGGCCCTGCGCATCGCCCGCCACAGGGCGGACCGCCCGCAGCATTGGCGCACGTTGGAGGCGCCCCGCGGCCTGGCTTCGATCCTCGACCGGGAAGCCGCGCCGGACCGCTGCCTGATCGTGGACTGCCTGACCCTGTGGCTCGCCAACCTCATGGACGGCGCCGATGGCCTGAGGGAGCCCCACGACCTGGGCCATCTTCCGGCCTTGGCGGCCGAACGCGAGTCTCTCCTGAAGGCGCTGCCCGCCCTCCCTGGACGGGTGCTCCTGGTGGCCAATGAAGTCGGGCTTGGCCTGGTGCCGGAAACGCCCCTGGGCCGCCTTTTCCGCGACGAAGCTGGGCGTCTCAACCAACAGGTGGCCGCCCTGGCCGCACGGGTCACCTTCGTCGCCGCCGGTCTCCCCCTGGACCTCAAAGGCGCGCCTTGAGAATCCGCGCCTGCGTGCTACCATCCGCCGCCCCGGATTTCCGTCGACCGTCGCCATGCCCTACGCCATTTCCGAGCCCGATCCCGCCTGGGCTCCGCGCCTGCAGGCGCGCATCGACGGCAAGACCAAGCCTGTCGGCGCCCTCGGCCGCCTGGAACGACTGGCCCTGCAGGTCGGCCTGATTCAGGGCCGGACTGACCCCCACCTCACCGCACCCCACATCCTGGTCTGCGCCGGCGACCACGGCGCCGCCCGGGCTGGCATCTCCGCCTACCCCCAGGACGTCACCTGGCAGATGGTGGAGAACTTCCTTGCCGGCGGGGCGGCGATCAATGTGTTCACCCGTCAGATGGGGCTGGGGCTGACCGTGGTGGATGCTGGCGTGGCCCACGAATTCGGCCCCCGCACCGGCCTCGTGGACGCCAAGATTGCGCCGGGCACCGCCAATTATCTGGAAGCCCCGGCCATGAGTGCGCCCCAACGCGACGACGCCCTGGCCCGAGGCCGCGCCCTCGCCCACCAGCTCGCCGAGGGAGGCTGCAACGCCCTCGGATTTGGCGAGATGGGGATCGGCAATACGGCCTCGGCCTCGCTGCTCACCCACTGCCTGACCGGCGCAAGCCTGGCCGAGGTGGTCGGGCGTGGCACCGGGCTGGACGACGCCGGCCTCGCCCGCAAGCGTCAGCTGCTGGAACAGGCCCTGGCTCGGGGCGGGCATCCCGCCGACCCCCTGGATTTGCTGGCCGAATACGGCGGCTTCGAAATCGCCATGCTGGCGGGCGCCATGCTCGGGGCCGCGGAGCGGCGGATGCTGCTCCTCATCGATGGATTCATCGTCACCGCCGCGCTTCTGGTCGCCCACGCGCTGGCTCCGTCCATCCTGCCCTACTGCATCTTCGCGCATCGCTCCCAGGAGCCAGGCCATCAACGCCAGATGACCTTCCTCGGCGCGGAGCCCCTGATGCAACTGGATTTGCGCCTGGGCGAAGGAACCGGGGCGGCGCTGGCCTGGCCGCTGGTCCAGGCGGCCGTGAATTTCCTCTCCGAGATGGCAAGCTTCGAATCGGCCGGGGTGAGCGGCGCCAGCGCAAACTGAACCCGTGGGCGCGTGGTTGTCCTCCTTCTGGCTGGCCGTGGGTTTTTTTACCCGGATTCCGGTTCCAACGCCCGCCGCCTGGTCCCCCGAGGCACAGCGCGCGGCCACTCGCCACCTCCCCCTGGTGGGATGGGGCGTGGCGGCGGCGGGGGTCGGCGCCTACGCCCTCGCGGCCTGGGCCCTGCCGATCGGGGTGGCGGTGGTGCTGTCCATGGCGGCGACGATCCGCCTCACCGGCGCCCTGCACGAGGATGGCTGGGCGGACACCTGCGACGGACTCGGCGGGGGCTGGGACAAGACCCAGGCCCTGGCCATCATGAAAGACCCACGCATGGGGAGCTACGGTGCCATCGGCCTCGTCCTCCTGCTGCTGGCCAAGGCTTTTTCCCTCATGACCCTGGCGCCCCACGGCCTCGCCCAGTTCGCCCAAGCGCTTCTTGCCGGCCATGCCCTGTCCCGCCTCGCCCCCGTGGTGGTCATGCAAACCCTGCCCTATGTGCGGGATGAGGAGTCTGCCCGGGCGCAGGCTGCCGCCGGCACCCTGCCGCCGGGGGGCCTCGCCTGGGCTGCGGCCTGGGGCCTCGCCCCCCTGCTCATGCTCGGCTGGCGACCGGCTCTCGGCGCCCTGGTGGGTGCCACCCTCACGACCCTTTACGCACGCCAACTCTTTCGCCGCCGCCTGGGCGGCTACACCGGAGATTGCCTGGGCGCGGCCCAGCAACTCGCCGAGTTGGCCATCTATCTTGGATTGATTGCTGCATGGAACTCTATTTGATTCGCCACCCCCGGCCCGATGTAGCCGAGGACATGTGTTACGGCCATCTCGACGTTGGTCTGGCCGAGCCGGCCCAGCCGGTGGCCGACCGCCTGCGCCCCCTGTTGCCGGGATCCTTCGATCTCCACGCCAGCCCCCTGTTCCGTGCCCGGGCCTTGGCAGAAATTCTCGGCCGCCCGAAGCTCGACGGGCGACTGAAGGAGATCAACTTCGGTGAATGGGAAGGGGAAACCTTCGCCGCCATTGGCAACGCCCTGGACGATTGGGTCGCGGACCCCATCCACTTCGCGGCCCCGGGTGGCGAGAGCGCGGCAGAACTGGCCGAGCGGGTCTGCGCCTGGCTGGATGACCTCCTGGAGACGGCGCCGACCCAGCCCCAGGTGGTGGTGGCCCACGGCGGCCCCCTGCGCGCGATCGCGGGGACCTTGCTCGGCCTGCCGCCAGAACGCTGGCTCAATCTCGACTTCGCCTGCGGTCAGGCCAGCCGCCTCGATCTCTTCGAGTGGGGCGCACTGCTGCGCTGGTTCAACCGCTGAACCGGCCCCTCAGTAGGCCTGCGCGTCGTGGCGGACCAGGCGGATGGTCCGCAGGATGATGAGGAGATCCAGCCCCAGCGACCAGTTGCGCAGGTAGTCGAGGTCGTAATCGATCCGCCGCATCATCTTTTCCACGGTGTCCGTCTCGCCCCGGCAGCCGTTCACCTGCGCCCAGCCCGTGATGCCAGGCTTAACCTTGTGCCGCACCATGTAGCCCTTGATGAGACCGCGGTAGGTTTCGTTATGGGCCACCGCGTGGGGCCGCGGCCCCACCACGCTCATCCGGCCCTGGAGGACGTTGACGAACTGGGGCAACTCATCGAGGGAGGTTCGCCGCAGGAAGGCGCCGAACGGCGTCACCCGGCTGTCCCCCTGACGCGCCTGAACCACCTGGGCGCCGTCCTCGCACACCGTCATGGAGCGAAATTTGTAGACCAGGATCCGCCGCCCATCCAGGCCATAGCGGTTCTGGCGAAAGATCACCGGCCCCGGTGACGTCAGCTTCACCCCCGCCGCCACGGCCAGCATCACTGGCGAGATCAGCACCAGGATGGCGAGGGCGAGGCAGAAGTCCGACACCCGCTTCACCATTCCGTCGATGCCCGTGAACGGCGTTTCGCAGACCGCCACCACTGGAATGCTGGCCACATGGTCTACGCGCCCCTGGATGAGGTCGGTCACGAACATGTCGGGCACGAAATAGATCGACGCCGTGGTGTCCTTGAGGTCGTCCAACACATTGAGGATGCGGGGCTGGCCGGTCATCGGCAGGGCGATGTAGACGTGGTCCACCGGATGATTGCGGGCGTAATCGCCCAGCTCGCTCATGCGGCCCCGGTGCTCCCGGGCATCCAGCCCCTTGAGACGCTTGGGCCCGCGGTCATCAAAAATTCCCACCAGCTTCAAACCCAGGATCGAATTGTGCTTGATCTCCTGGGCGAGACGGTCCGCGTTGTCGTTCCAGCCCACGATCACCACCCTCCGCTGGGCCTGCTTCATCGACATGACGCGTGGGAGGAGCGCCAGCGCACCAAAGTGGGTGCCAACCAGGGCGATCGGCGTGGCCGCCAGCCAGACCAGCAGGACCTGCGGGGCGAAGTAATGGACATATCCGGTTACGTAACCCAGGACGAGGAGGACACCGGCCACCACCCCCCAATCTAGGATGACGCGAAAGATCACCCTCTGCGGGCTTTCGGCGAGGTGGATCTCCCCCGGAAAGGTCAGGGAGAAGGCCAGAAGGGCCAGGATGACGTAGTGACCGTCCGGCGTGATTTGAAAGAAGGCGATGGCAAAAAGCAGCGTGAGCACCGTGACCACCGGGTCCAGCAAGGACTCGACGAGGGTCGCCATGGAGAAGCTGCCGGAGAACAGCCCGGTATGCTTCCCGAGTACCGGGTTGGCCAAGCCTGTCGGGATGGCATTCAATCGCTCTGACATCGTCACTTCCTTTCCCTACCGCCACCACGCCATCGCCCCCGCCCCCGCTCGAGGACCGGCACCATGACAAATGTAAAATCGTTTTGCATCCTGGCGCTCTCGCGCCAGCTGGTCCGCAGAGCCGGCATCGCCCTCGTGAGCGTGGTGCCGGCGGCCTGGGGGGCCGGCGATCCTGCCGAGCCACCAACCGAAGGCCTTCGCGTCAATTTCGCCGAGTCCGCGCGCTGGGAGGACAACCTCTTCCGCCTCCCCGACGATGAATCCCCGCCCGATGGCAGTTCCCGCGGCGACCACTGGAGCCAGGCGAGCCTCGGAGTCGCCTTCGATCACGCGTACAGCCTCCAGCACATTTCGGCCGGCCTGGGCGTGACCGACCGCCGTCATGCCCGCCACGCCGACCTCGACAGCACGACCACCCAGGGCCACCTGCGCTGGGATTGGGCCCTGGGCAGCGACTGGAGTGGCCGGCTGGGCATCCTCCAGCGGGAAGCGCCCCGCAATTTCGCCGATACTTCGCGCCGCATTCTCAGCCTCAACACGCTGCGGGAAGCCAACGCCGAGGCCGCCTATCGCTGGCACCCTGCCTGGCGCACACGGCTGGGTCTCACCACCCGAAGCAGCCGCTACTCGGACCGCCAATCCCGCGCATCCGAGTACGACGAGGCTGCGGTCGAAGCGGGCATCGACTTCCTCCCCAGGAGCGGCAACCGCATCGGGTTCGGCCTGCGCCAAGCCGAGGGCCGCTACCTCTCGGGGCCGGCGGCCACCGACCGGGACTATCAGCAATCCGATGCGCGCCTCACCGGCGAATGGGCGCTCTCCGGGAAAACCGTGGCGAGCGCCGCCCTGGGCTTTACCCGCCGGCAAGGGGGCGGACGCCCAGACTTCAGCGGCCCGGCCGGGCGCATCGTCGTCGATTGGGAACCGACCGGCAAAATGGGCCTGCGGACCACCCTCCGTCGGGAACTCGGCTCCGAGGATGAGGTGCTCGACAACGATGTCGTCTCCCGCGCACTGACCCTCGAGCCTCGCTGGTCCGTTACCGCGAAGCTGACCCTGCAGGGCATGGCCGAGTGGCTCCAGCGCAATTCCGACTCCGCCACCGACGCGGGCTCGGGAACCCAGCGGACACGGAGCCTGGGATTGGGCCTCATCTACCAACCACGCCCAACGGTGAGCCTTGCCGCCACCTATCAACATGCCGCCCGCTCCGCCGCCGACAACCACCTCGATTACACCGCCCAGACCGTTGGCCTGGACCTGAAGATCCAGTTCTAGGCTCGTTAAACCCTTCCATTCACCACAGACCGCCAAATTCGGATGGCATTTCGAAAACAGGCAAAAGCCCAGACTTCATTGAGCAGAATTTTGCTTTGCGGCAATAATTTCCGATAGGGCTACATCATATTTCAAGGCACTTTCTCACGTTATAAAAAACTCTAATATCAGAATTTTTAATCGCAACTTCGCGCTCAAAGCAGCTCCCTTCCTCATCCACATACAATCGAAAACCCCCTCACAAAACTAAGAGCGCCCGCATCCAGCTGTTTTTTCAGCGGAACTTGTCGAATCACCCGCCCGCCATTCCGCACATCAGTCCGCACAGCCTGCAAGGCCTGCCAATTTCGGCAAGAAACCCACCCTCCCCCCAACTCAATAGATAAATTTTTTTGCTCACAATTCGAAACAAAGTTTGCCGGGATTTGCTGCGCTGCATCTAACTATATTTAGAATAAGCGTGTCGCATTCTGGAGCTATGCCATGGGTAAGTTTGTTCGAGTGATCGGGATAGTGGCAGGGCTCGGCGGCAGTGCGCTTTCGGCGCAGGCGCTGGAAACAGTTGACCTGGGAATCGCCTTGCCGGTGCCTCAAGTCGCCTACCGGACCCCGAGTCTGTCCTCGCCGGAAAGCCGCGAGGTCGGGGCGGCTGCAGGGCTCGTGGCCGCACCTGGCGTCTGGCGCCGGATGCCGGCGGGCTTCATCGATGGCGCTGGCTCGCCTTGGGTCGAAGGTCGGGAGCTCAGCCTGATGGCGGCGGGCATGGTGCCCAATCCCCTCTCAGCCCCTTCCGGGCCGGCCCCAGCCGGCGTGGCGGGTTGGGGCGCTCAACTCCTCGCCGCCCTGGCCGCCGTCACGGTCCTGATGTGGCGGCGGGTGCATAGCCGCTGAACGGCCGATGCCTGGTCGATTGCCGCATCCTCGGGCCTCGCGTTCGCCGGGTGTCCACCCCCGACGCACAACGTCCCGCGCCAGCCGCCGGCTTGCGCTTGCCTCCCGCTGCCTGGGCCTCCTTCTTCTGGTCGGCGCCGCGGGATGCTCGCCGGTCGGGGACCCGGAAGTCGTCGCGCGGGTGAATGGCAACCCGATCCTCGCGAGCGACCTCGATCGCGCCCTCCGGCACGCCCCCCCGACTGCCGATGCGGTCGGCTCCGCCCGACGCCTCGCCCTGGAGAGCCTGGTGATCGAGGAACTCTTTGCCCAACAATACCTCCGTGCCGTACCGGGCAGCGCTGCGGTGGATCGCGCGGTGGTCACTGCCGCGCGCCGCGACGCCCTCGCCCAGCGCTTCGTCGCCGGGCTGATGAAAGATGTGCCTCGCCCCACTGCCAATGAGATCCGCGCCGCCTTTCATGCCAGCCCGAGCCTTTACGCCCGCCGCCAAGTCTTCGAATTGCGGCAGGTCGATATCCAAGCGCCGCCCGAGCGAGGGGACGAGATCCGCCGCCAAATCGCCAGCCAGCCCGACGTGGAGGCCCTGCTGGAATGGCTCCGTGCCGAGAATCTCCGCTTCGCCATGAATCTCGCGGAAGTGGGCACGGAGGACCTCCCACCTCCCCTCGCAAAGCGCCTGCCGTCGCTGCGCCCCGGTCAGGTCGCGGTCCTGCCGGCGCCGAACGGCCTTCTCCTCCTCCAGCTGGTGGGCAGCCGCGCCGCGCCCCTTGATTTGGTCACCGCCTGGCCGAGCATCGAAGCCCGGCTTTGGGCCGAGCGCCAGAAGGCGGCGGTTTCCGAGGAGTTCGCGCGCCTGAGCAAACTGGCCATGATTCGCTATGAGCCCGAGGCAGCGCCCACCCCGAGCGGCCCCCGCACTTCCGCTCGCGGCGCCTGGCCGGCCGTGCCGGTGATGTCGAAGGAGGCCCCATGAAGCGCGGCCTCGCCCTCCTGCTCCTGTGGCTCGCCACCCTCGGTGGGCCTTTGGCCGCGACGGGTCCGGAATACGTGCTGGGGGCCGGGGACATCATCCGCATCACCGTCTTTCAGAACCCGGATCTCACCACCGATGTCCGGGTGTCGGAGAACGGCCAGATCACCTTTCCCCTCCTCGGGCCGGTGGCTCTCGGTGGTCTCTCCGTCGCCCACGCGGAGCGCAGCATCGCCCTGGGGCTCAAGCGCGGCGGCTTCGTCCTGGACCCCCAGGTGGTGGTATTGCCCACCCAGATGCGGGGCAATCAGGTCTCGGTACTCGGCCAATTCAACCGGCCAGGCCGCTACCCCATGGAAACGCTCCCGGTGCGGGTCGCCGACATGATCGCCCTGGCTGGGGGCGTGGCCGCCGGGGGCGCGGACGTGGTGGTGCTTACGGGCCGGCGCCAAGGGCAAGCCTTTCGCCGCGAGATCCCGGTGGCTGACCTCTTCGCCCGTGATTCCACGGTCAATCTGGATTTGGAGGGCGGTGACATCCTCTTCGCGGATCGAGCTCCGACCTTCTACATCTACGGCGAAGTCCAGAAGCCCGGCGCCTATCGCCTGGAACCGGGCATGACGGTGATGCAGGCCCTGGCCACCGGAGGCGGACTCACCAGCCGCGGCACCGAGCGCGGCATGGAAGTCCATCGCCGCCAGTCGGGGGGTCAGGTCGCGCCGCTGCCCCTGGCCCGCACCGACCGCCTTCAGCCAGACGACGTGGTGATCGTCCGGGAAAGCCTGTTCTAGGAGCGCGACCATGGATCTTCGCCAGCTGATCGTTCTCCTGCGCGCCCGCCGAATTCTGATCCTGAAAATCTTCCTCGCCACCGCTTGCATCGGGGTCATCCTCGCCCTGGTCCTGCCCAAGCGCTACACGGCCAGCGTGGTGCTGGTGATCGATGCCAAAGCGGCGAACAATCTTCTCGCGGCTAACCCATCCCCCACCGCCACCCCCGGTTACCTTGCCACCCAGGTCGATATCCTCACCAGCCGCCGCGTCACGGAAGGTGCGGCCGCCCTCCCCGCCCTGGCGGAAGACCCCGTCCTCCAGGCCGAGTGGAAAGACGACACCGGCGGAGCCACGCCCTTTGCTCCCTGGCTGGGGGCCCGCCTGCAACGCAAGCTGGATGTAAGCCCGGTGCGGGAAAGCGGCACGGTCACCCTTTCCTACACCTGCCCCGACCCGGAGCGCTGCGCGAGGGTCGCCAATGCCGTCGCCGACAGCTACATCCGGATCAATCTCGAGATGAAGGTCGAACCCGCCCGGCAGTACGCCGGCTGGTTTGACGAGCGCACCCGCAGCATGCGCGACGCCCTGGAGCAGGCCCAGCGCAAGCTCTCGGATTACCAGCGCCAACACGGCCTGGTGGCCACCGACGAGCGGGTGGATGTGGAAACCGCCCGTCTGGCCGAACTCTCCCGCCAACTCGTGGCAGTCCAGGCCGAGCACAGCGCCAGCCGCTCCCGCCGGGCCGAGTCTGGCTCCGGAGAAACCATCCCCGAAGTCATTCAAAGCTCCCTCATCGCCAACCTGAAGGCGGAACTCGCCCAGCGGGAAGCCCTGCGGGCCCAGCTTGCGGCCCGCTACGGCGCCAACCACCCGGAAATGATCAAGCTCGCCGGCGAGATCGGCGCCCTCCAGGGACGAATTGGCGCCGAAACGACGCGCATCGTCGGCTCGGTGCGCAACATCGAACGGGTGAATGCCACCCGGGAAGCGGAGCTTCAGCGCGCCGAGGCCGCGCAGAAGGCGGAAGTCCTGCGCCTCAAGGCCCTGCGGGATGAAGCCGCGGTCCTCCAGAAAGACGTCGAAAACGCTCAGCGAGCCTACGACCTGGTGACCGGCCGGTTTTCGGAAACCAGCCTGGAGAGTCAGGCGCAATCCACCAACGTGTTCGTCCTGGTTCCCGCCGCGGCGCCTACTGCGCCCTCTCAGCCGCGCAGACTCCCACTCGTGGCCCTGTTCGCTGTTCTGGGGGGCCTGCTCGGCGTCGGGACGGCCCTGGTGCTGGAGCTGGCCTGCCGGCGGGTACGGTCCGCCGACGACCTCGCGGCGACCCTGGGCATTCCGGTTCTGGGGGTGATTCCCTCTGCGCCCCTCCCTCAAGGAGACCCCGCATGAGTCGCGTCGCCACCCTGGCTGCGGCCCCCGAGCGTACCCCGGCCGACCCTCAAGCTGTTCCAGCGCCGGCGGGCTCTCCGATCGGCCGGATCCTGGAGGAGAGCGGCCGCATTTGTCGCGCCGACGTCGAGCGGATCCTCGCCGATCAGGCGGCACGTGGGGGCGAGTTCGGCGCCGTGGCGATTCGCCTCGGCCTGCTCGCGCCGGCGGACATCCAGTTTGCCCTGGCCCGCCAGTATCACTACGAATACCTCTCCGACGCCGCACCGGCCCTGGCCCCGGAGCTGGTGAGCGCCCTGCAACCCTTTGGCCCGGTGGCCGAGGCTCTCCGCCACCTGCGCAGCCAGCTCACGCTGCGCTGGCTGCGCCCGGCCACCACGCCACCCTCCCTGGCGATCACCGGCACCGGGCGCAACGAGGGCCGCAGCTTCGTGGCCGCCAACCTGGCGGTCATGTTCGCCCAGAGCGGCCTGCAGACCCTCCTCGTCGATGCGGACCTGCGAACTCCGGCCGTCCATCGCCTGTTCCGGATCGAAAATCGCCTCGGTCTCTCGTCGCTCCTGGCCGGACGGGCCGCAGGAGAGGCCGTGGTGCGCATCGGCGGCCTGTCCGCCCTGTGCGTGCTCCCCGCCGGTCCAGTGCCGCCCAACCCCCAGGAACTCCTGAGCCAGCCTCTCCTCGCCGATCAATTGCGCGCCCTGGAGCAGCATTTCCAGGTGGTGATCGTGGACACTTCCGCGGCAGACTCCGGGGCGGACGCCCAGTTCGTCGCAGCGGCCACAGGCGGCGCCCTGATCGTGACCCGGCGGGACCAGACCCCCCTCGCCCGGGTCCAGGCCTTTCAGGGTGCCCTCGCCTCGATCGGCACCCCGATCCTCGGCGCGGTGGTGAACCAGTGACCCCCGGAGCGGAACGGCCGTGACCACCCTCGTGCTCCCCGGCCGCCCACCGGCCTCACCCCTCACCGCGGACACCAAGACCGGGGATCTTCCCCCCTGGGTGTTGCCCACGCTCATGGCCTTCACCCTGAGCTACCAGCTCTGGCTCTGCGCCCTCCAAACCCATTTGGGGCTGGGGGGCAACGCCATGGTGATCCTGGCCGAGCTGGCCCTGGTGGTCACCTGCGCCGCCCTCCAGGCCCGACAGGTGCCCGTCTCCCTCGCGGCGGTGCTGACCCTGCTGCTGGCCAATGGCGTGGCCCTGGCGGTGGCGCGGGGCGACGTGGACGCCAAGATTCTGAGGGACCTCCTCGCGCCGGTCCTGTTCCTTGGCCTCGGCTGGCGGTTTGCCGGGCTGGAGACCGGCGACCGGGTCCTGCGCTGGGCCATCTGGCTGGTGCTGGCCTTCGCGGCCTTTGAATTCTGGGCGCTGGATCTGTTCACCCGCTTGTTCGACGTCTATGGCTACTACCTCGCCCGGGGCGTCGGTGATGCCAGCATGGCCGAGTATCGGACCGACAAGCTGGTGGCGAGCGGCATCCGGCCGGAAGGCATCGGCCGGACGCTGTTGCCCTTCCTGGGCCCCCACCGGGCCTCTTCGGTGTTCATCGAGCCGGTCTCCCTGGGGAACTTCGCTACGATCTGCGCGGCCTGGGGCCTTGCCCGGGATCGCGCGCAATGGCGCCAGGGGGCCTTCTTCGTCATCGCGGCCCTGGTCATGCTGGTGTTCTCGGACTCCCGCTTTGGATTAGGCGCGATTGGCCTGATGGTCTTTCTGCGCCTGGCCCTGGTGCGGGGCAGCGAATGGGTGGCGATCCTGTTCCCCCTCTTTGCCCTGGCAGGCCTGGTGGGGGCCGCCTGGCTCAACGGCACCGCCTATTCGGATTCTTACGCCGGACGGCTCGCCGTGACCGGCCACGTCCTCCTCGCCATGGGCCTCGACCAGTATTTTGGCGTGGCGCCCATCACCGACCCGTTCTACGACATGGGCTACCCCTACCTGCTGAGCCGCAACGGCGTGTTGGCCACCCTGCTGCTTTGGGCGGCCTGGTGGCTGATGCCGGTGGCGGACGACACCGGGCGGCGCTTCCGCGCCCTGGCCGCACTGTATGTGTCGCTGATCCTGTGCGTGAGCGGCACCTCCGTCTTCGCCCTCAAGACCTCGGCGATGCTGTGGTTCCTGATGGGCTGCCTGGGCGCCAGCGGCGCGGCAAGGCGGGCACCATGAGCCTGCGCGTGCTCCACGTCGTCCGCCAGTACCTGCCCTCGGTGGGCGGCATGGAGGACGTGGTGCGCCAGATCGCCCGCCAGCAGCTTGCCGCCGGTCAGCACCCCCGGGTCGTCACCCTCGATCGCATCTTCCACGACCGCCGCGCCCCCCTCCCGGCCGCCGAGGACGTGGAGGGCGTGCCGGTCCAGCGGCTGGCCTTTGCCGGATCCCGCCGCTACCCCCTCTGCCCCCAGGCCCTGGGCGCCCTGGGGGAGGCCGACGTGATCCACGTCCACGGCGTCGACTTCTTCTTCGACTACCTGGCCGCCACCCAACGGATCCACCGCCGGCCCCTGGTGGCATCGACCCATGGCGGCTTCTTCCATACCGCCTTTGCCGCGCCCCTGAAGCGGGCGTACTTTCGCACCATTACCCGGCAGAGCGCCCGGGCCTACGCGCGGATCGTGGCCACCAGCGAGCATGACGGCACGCTCTTCGCCCCGATCCTCGCGGACCGGCAATTGTCGGTGATCGAGAACGGTGTCGACATCGCCAAGTTCCGGGACGCCGCCGCCCCGTCCCCGACCCCAACCCTGATCTGCTTTGGGCGCTGGTCAGCCAACAAGGGGCTCGCCGAAACCCTAGACCTCCTCGCCCACCTGCAAGCCCTGGACCCCGCGTGGCGGCTGATCCTCGCCGGGCGCCCTTTCGATCACCATGCCGGGGACCTCGCAGGCTGGGCGGCCGCCAGGGGACTCCAGCACGCCGTGCGCATCGTTGCCGACCCCACGGAGGGCGAGATCGCCGCCCTCATCGGAGAGGCCAGCTACTTCGTCAGCCTGTCGCGGCACGAAGGCTTCGGGCTCGCCGCCATTGAAGCCCTGAGCGCCGGGCTGCAGCCCGTCCTCAGTGACATCCCCCCCTTCCGTCGCCTGGTCGAGCTGTCTGGCCAGGGCCTGCTGGTGAACCGCGATGATCTCCCATCGGCGGCAATCCGGCTGGCCAAATCCCATCAAGCGGCCAGCGTGGACGCGCCGGAGCGGCGGCGCCAATGTCTCGCCTTTGCCCAGGGTTACGACTGGAGCCAGGTCGCCCAGCGCTATTTCGAGGTCTATGCCGATGTGGAGCGCAGCCGATGAACCCGCCCCGGCTCTTCGCCTATGCCCTGCTCCTCCTTGCCTTGGCCGCCGGTGGGGCCCGAGCCGAGTGCCTGGACGGACGCCCACTCCGAGGGGTCAATTTCGCCGGCGCCGAGTTCAATGCCCGCACCCTCCCAGGCATCCGCGACCGCAACTACACCTTCCCGCGCCGGACCGACATCGAGTACTTCGCGCAGCGCGGCATCACCGCAGTGCGGCTGCCAGTACTGTGGGGGCGCCTCCAGCCAGCCCTCTTTGAACCCCTCGACCCCACCTACCTCGCCGCCATCGCCGAGACCGTCGAAGTGACCACCAAGCTGGGTCTGTGCCTGATCCTGGATCTGCACAACTACGGCGGCTACGGTGGCCAGCCCCTAGGCAGTGAGACCGCCCCCGTCGAGGCCCTACTCGACGTGTGGAAGCGCCTGGCACACCGCTTCCCCGACGAGCGCCACGTGGCCCTGGGCCTGATGAATGAGCCCCATCGCCTTCCCATCGCCCTGTGGGTGGACATCGCCCACCGGACGCTGACAGGCCTGCGTGAAGGGGGGGCGCCGAACCTGATTCTGGTGGCGGGGGGCCGCTGGAGCGGGGCCCACGAATGGTTCAAGACCTTCGCCGGCGTCTCCAACGCCGAGGCCCTGGCGCGATTCCGCGACCCCCTCGGGCGCCTCGCCATCGAAGTCCATCAATACGCCGACGCCAACTACTCGGGGACCGGTACCCTTTGTCATCCGCCAGACCATTTCGACCCGATGTTCCGGGCCCTTGCGGAGTGGGCCCAGCTCCACGGCCACCGGCTGTTCCTGGGTGAATTTGGTACTGCTGCCAGCGCGGACTGTCTCGCCAGCCTGGATCGGCTACTCCATCACGCCAGCGGCGCAGCCTGGGCGGGATGGACCTATTGGGCGGCCGGGGCCTGGTGGGGCACCTATCCTCTAAACATCGCGCCACGGCCCGACGGAAGCGATGCCCCGCAGATGGCCATCCTTACCCGGTACCTGGGCCAATGAGCAGCGTGCCGCCCCAGGCCACGCTGCCCTTGCCCCCCGCCCCGCCCGGGGCCCGTAAAGGTGCGGGCACGATCTCGCACTCTATTCTGTGGCTGGTGGCGGAGCGGATCGTCACCACTCTGGTGGTGTTCGGCTCCAACATCGTCGTGATCCGCTATCTTGGCCCCGAGGATTTCGGCCATCTCGCGCTGTTCCAGGTGGCCCTGGCGATCCTCACCATCTGCACCGACTTCGGGCTGCGCCGGGTCTTTCTGAGCGTCGCCCGCAGCCGTGGCCTCGGCCTCATTACCGCTGCGACGCTGAGACTCAAGCTGGCCCTGGCCGCCCTCGCGAGTCTCGTCCTGCTCGCCGCCCTGAGTCTCTTGCCGATTCCCCGGGAATACGCGCTGCTCCTCGCCGTGGTGCTCGCCTCGCCGCTGGATGTCCACGTTTATCGCTTTGAAGCACGCTTGCGCAATGATCTCCTCGCCCGCATTCGGGTCGCCTTGGCTCTGCTCCTCGCCGGCGTCCGGGTCGGCCTGTGCTGGAGCGACCAGGGCCTGACGGCCATTGCGGCGACCTACGTCCTGCCCGCCGTCGCCCTCAACCTGATCGTCGCCGCTCTGGGCCGCCGCCTCGACGATGGGGGGAATTTCCGGGCCACGCCCCGCCGCCTGCGCCGCATCGAGGCCTATCTCACCCGCCGCAGCCTGTGGGGATTTGCCGCGGCCCTGGTGCAGCAACTGGCCTGGCGGACCGACCAACTGCTGGTGCGCCACCTCGGTGGCCCGGAAGACCTGGGCCTCTATGCCGCCGCCTACAAATTCATCGAACAAATGCTGATCCTGGTGATGATGGTCAATGGCATCCTCCTGCCAGCCCTGAGCCGGCGCAGCACCGCCACCACCGAAGCCGGCCTGCGTGACATCTATTTCGTGGCGCTGCTTGGCGCCCTCGCCGCCGCTGTGGTCCTGGGCGGAGGGGCACCCTGGATCATCCGCTGGGCCTTCGGGGCAGAGTTCGCCCCGGCGGCCCAGGTGCTCGCCATCCTCGCCTTGGCCCTGCCGGGGCTGGTCCTAGCCACGGTCGGAACCCTCTATTACAGCCTTACGGGGGCCGACGCCCAGATGCTGTGGCGAGCCCTAACGGGCCTCCTCCTGGCCGGGCTGGCCTGCGCCCTCCTCATTCCGCCCTTTGGCGCGGTGGGCGCCGCCTGGAGCGTCGTGGCGAGCCAGTGCCTCGCGGCCTTCGTCATCGACGCCCTGATTCCCGCTACCCGCCGCAACAACACCCTCAAGCTGCAGGCCGTGGGAGACCTTTTCCGGCCTGACCGCTACCGCGCCCTCGTCCGCCTGCTCCCCCGGCGGGCCCCGCCCCCATTCCCCACCTCCCAGGAGACCGAGCCATGAAGTTTTCGCTCATCCTCGCCACCCTCGGCCGGGACGAGGAACTCGCCCGCTGCCTGGCGTCCATCGCCGCCCAGACCCACCCCCGGATCGAGTTGATCATCGTCGACCAGAATGAGGATGACCGGGTCGCCCGGCGCCTTGCCGAGCTGCCCTGGACCTGCGAGGTGCGCCACCTGCGCTCCCTCCCTGGTCTCTCCCGGGCGCGCAATATCGGACTGCGCGCCGTCACCGGCGACGTGGTGGGCTTTCCCGACGACGATTGCTGGTACGCCCCGGACCTCCTGGCCACCGTCGCGGCGGCGCTGGAAGGCGACCCCGGCCGCGACGGAGTGAGCGGCCGCTCCATCGACGGAGAGGGCCAGCCCAGCGACCCCTTCTTCGCCCGGGAGAATCGGCGCCTCGACCGTTACAACGTGTGGACCAGCGCCATCTCCTACACGATCTTCCTGCGCCGGGCGGTCTGCGAGGCGGTGGGCCCCTTCGACGAAACCCTGGGCGTGGGCGCCCAGTCGCCCTTCGGCTCCGGGGAGGAGACGGACTACCTCATCCGTGCCCTTGACCGCGGCGCCGTCCTCGAATACCTGGCGGGCCTCACGGTCCACCACCCCAACAAGAGTCAAATCCCCGGCGCCCAGGGCCTCGCCCGGGTGCGGCGTTACGCAGCCGGAATGGGCCGGGTCCTCGCCAAGCAGGCGTATCCCGCCGCTTACCGGACCTGGATGGTTGCCCGCCCAATGGCGGGGGCCCTGGTGGCGGCCCTGTCCCTGCGGAAGGATCTCTCGCGCCTGCGCTGGGCGGTGGCCCGTGGGCGGGTGGAGGGACTACTGACCCGCGTCGAGCAAGGGGCGAAGGGATGAGCGTGGCGAAAATGCTCGAAAAGTGGACCTGGCGCCTGGCGACCCTGCGCACCATGGGGCGTGCCCTGGGCCGGGAGCCGGGCCTACTTGCCCGGCGGCCCACCTACCTCTTCGTACTCTCCCACATGCGAAGCAATACCTCGCTGCTCTCCCATCTGCTGGGGAGTCACCCCGAGATCAGCGGCCACTCGGAAATGGGCATCTCTTACCGCCACGCCTGGGACCTCCTGAAGCTGCGCTGCAAGGTCTTCCTCGACAGCGATGGCTTGGACGGAACCTATGTTCTGGACAAGATCCTCCACGACGACCTGTTGATTCGTGACCCCATCCTGGCCCGTCCGGACCTGCGCCTGATCTTCCTGGTGCGGGATCCAGTGCAGACCCTGCGCAGCATCCTCCACATGGGTTCGCGTGAAAAGACAGCGCCTGAGTGGACGCAGAATCCCTCGGAAGTGACCGATTACTACTGCGCCCGGCTATCCCGACTGGGGTCTTATTTGGGCCGTCTCGATCCCGGCAGCCGCCACCGTCTGGCCTTCTTCATGTGTGCCGAAGATCTTCTCGCCGCTCCAGAAGCCGAGTTGGCCCGTCTCTCGGCTTGGTTGGACCTCTCCGCCCCGTTGAGCCCCGAATACCGGGTTTTCGAAACCACCGGCCAACCCGGTTATGGCGATCCAGTTGGCCCGATCAAGGCCGGTCGCATCGTCGCCCAGCCAAGCAACTACCACCATATCGCCTTGGATCCGGTACTGGAGGCGCGGGCTCGGGCGGCCTACGACCGCTTCCTCGCCCAATGGGCGGAGCCGGGCACCACCCGTCGGGAGGAGGCGGACGGCCCTCCGCCCCCACGACTCATGCAGCAGCCGGCCGCGCAGGGATACTCATGACCTCCGGAGAGTCGTCCTTGCGGAGCGCCGACCGCTGGCTGCGCGGCGGCCTGCTCCCACCGTTCCTGGCCGTCGCAGCCCCGTGGCGGGCCCCTCACGGCTGCGCCGGGCCGAGACCACCGGACGGCCGGAAGGGCTCCGGGCCAGGTGACTCCCCTGGGGGGTGGCTCATGATGACGCCCCCCGCCGCCATCGACTACCACCTGGTCTGGTTTCAGCATTTCCACAAAGCCGCCGGCACCTCGGTGATCGAACTCGCGCGCCAGAACGGCGAACGCTTCTTTCCACGCCATGAGAACGGCAATCCCCTCGACGACGCGGGACAACCCATTCCGCTCTGGCGGTTTTCGCCAACCCAATTGCAGGCCTTCGTGGACGATTGCGAGGCCCGGGGCGTGAGCTTCGTCGCCACGGAATGGGGCGTGCCCCACCTGGAATGCCTCGCCCAGGACCCCCGCGTGCGCCTCGTCACCTGTCTGCGGGACCCTCTCAAGCGCTTCGTCTCGAACTACTACTACGACCTCTACGGCGGCCACACCGACGCCCGCAGCCTGGAGACCTATCCGGGATCGGGCCCTGAAGCCTTCTGCCAGCACAACTACTATTGCCGGATGCTGGGCGCGGACGGCGACGGGGCGGAGGACCCGGGCGAGGCCCGATTTCGCCGCGCCCAGGCCCGGCTCGCCTTGTTCGATTACTGTGGGACTGTGGAGGCGGGCCTGGAGCGCCTTGCCCAGGCCGTGGGCTGGCAACCCGCCGACGTTCGCGAGAACGCCTCGGATGCCCACGCTGGGCAGCTCGTCAAGGCGCTGCTGAAAGGCCGCCTGCGCAGCGTGTATTACCGCCTCCGATTTCCGAAGTCGCCGCCGCCGGAGGCGTTTCGCGCCGAGTTCCGCCACCGCAACCGATGGGACCTGGCCCTGTACGCCCAGGTGCAGGGCTTGGCCCGCGAGGCGGCGGCATGACGGTTGCCACGTTTGAGGAGTACGCCCGCCGCGCATACCGGTCGGTGCGGGCCCAGGCCCTGCAACCCCTCCTCGCCACCCTTCGCCATGGCCTGCCGCTAAGGGCCGGCGCGAGCATCGAGGTGGTGGGGCACTTCCACGAGGCCACCGGATTGGGCGAGTCGGCCCGCCTGTGCGCCGTGGCCTTGTCAGAATCGGGTCGCCGGGTAGCGCTGCGCGACGTTTCCCGCCGCCACGAGCTGCCCTTTCCCCTGGCCGAAACCCTGCCCGCCGACCCCCACCCGGACTGCCGGATCTGGCACCTCAACCCCCCCCTGCTGCCGCCCGCCGCGCTGCAACTGGGGCTGAAGGCCTTCCATGGCAGCTTCAACATCGGCTACTGGGCCTGGGAGCTCGACCGGCTGCCCCCCGAATGGATCCGGGCCACCCGGGCCATGGACGCGATCTTCGCGCCCTCCCGCTTCACCGCCGAGGTGATCGCCGAACATGCACCTTGCCCGGTGCAGGTGGTGCCCCACCCCATCGCCCTGACCCAGGCCCCCCAGGGGCTCCGGGGGCGGCTCGACCTGCCGACGGACGCCTTCGTCACGGCCCTGGTGTTCAACTGCGACTCCAGCTTCGAACGCAAGAACCCGCTGGCCGCCATTGCCGCCTTCCACGCCGCTTTGGGCGAGGAAGAGGACGCCTTCCTGATCCTCAAGACCAATCGCCTGCGGGCCGCCCCGGAGAGCCTTGCCCGCCTCGCCGACGCGATCGCCGGCCACCCGCGGATCCGCATCGAGGGCGAACTGTGGCCGGCCGAGGAGATCGCCATGGTCCTCGGGGAAGCCGATGCGTATCTCTCGCTCCACCGCTCCGAGGGCTTCGGCCTCACCATTGCCGAGGCCCTGCTGCGGGGCACGCCAGTGGTGGCCACCGCCTATTCGGGCAATACTGATCTGGCGCCACCGCAGCTCTATTACCCCGTCCCGGCCACGCAGGTTGCCGTGGCGGACCCTCACCCCGATTTCCGCGCCCTCGCCGGGACGGCGCATTGGGCCGAGCCGGATGTCGCCGCCGCCAGCGCCCAACTGCGCCGTATCTACGACGACCGGGCCAGCGCCAAGGCCCGGGGGCAAGCCGCCCGCCATTACCTCGCCACCTACCTGGGCCATCAGACCTACGCCCACGCCCTCCATCAACTCGAAGCGGCCGGCGTCATCGCCAGAGGGGTCCACGAGCCCGACGCGCCGAGGCGTGGGCGATGAGCGGCGACCGCTCCCGGCGCCTCCGGCTGGGGGGCTTCCCGCTCCTCAGCACGCGCTCCGCCCCCCTTATCGCCCACCTCGCCCGCCGACTGCGGCGGGGGCGCCAGACCGTGCTCCTCTTCGCCAACACCAACTTCTTCGTCCAGTGCGCCCCCCTGCTTCCGCAACTCCGGGAGCCCGGGGTGCGGCTGGTGAATGACGGCATCGGACTATCCATCGCGGCCCGCCTGATGAAGCGCCACCGCTTCCCCGAAAACCTCAATGGCACCGACTTCCTGCCCGGGCTGCTGACCCAATTGCAGGCCCCGGTCTTCCTGCTCGGCGGTCGTCCCGGCATTGCAGAACGGGCCGCCGCGACCCTCGCCCGTACCCACGGGGTAGCGGTCGTCGGCAGCCGGAACGGCTATGGCGGACTCGCCGACACGGCGGCGGTGGTCGCAGCCATTACGGATTCCGGCGCTGAGGTGGTGGTGGTCGCCCTAGGCAATCCGCTCCAGGAGCGCTGGATCCTGACCCACCGGGCCCGCCTGGGACCACGCCTCCTCATCGGGGCGGGGGCGCTGCTCGATTTTCTCGCGGGGGAAGTCCCCCGGGCGCCAGGCTGGGTACGATCCCTGCGTCTGGAGTGGCTCTTCCGCCTCGCCCAGGAACCCCGCCGGCTCCTCCGTCGCTATACCCTCGACATCCTCACCTTCCTGCGTCTGTGTCGGGAATAACCCCCCGGACGCGGCAGCATTGGCCCGTCCCGCCGCCTTGATGCGATAATCGCCGCCAATTTTGGCAACGCGTGGCCCCCGCCGCGCCCGTCCCGCCCATGTTCCTGCCCCTGCCGGACTTTTCCGCCGCCCGCGTGCTGGTGGCGGGCGACGTGATGCTGGACCGCTACTGGCATGGCCCCACGTCCCGCATTTCGCCCGAGGCCCCAGTGCCCGTGGTGCGAGTGCGGGGCGACGAAGTGCGGGCCGGCGGCGCGGGCAACGTCGCGCTGAATGCCGCAGTACTGGGCTGCCGGGCCACTGTGGTGGGCCTGGTCGGCGACGACGAAGCCGGCCGCCTCCTCGCCGAGCGTCTTACTGGACAGGGGGTCGTCTGCCGGTTCCAGACCATCAGCGACGCCCCAACGATCACCAAACTGCGGGTGATCAGCCGACACCAGCAGCTCATACGCCTCGATTTCGAGGACCCCTTCGCCGCCCACCACGCACCGACGGTGGAGGCCGCCGTGGACGCCGCCCTAGCTGAGGCGGACGCGGTAATTTTGTCGGACTACGCCAAGGGCACCCTGGCGGGGGTCACGACCCTCATCGCCCAAGCCCGGGCCGCCGGCAAGCCGGTGATCGTAGACCCCAAGGGCGACGACTTCTCCCGCTATCGCGGCGCCACGGTGGTGAAGCCCAACCTGGCCGAGTTCGAGGCCATCGTCGGCCCCTGCCCGGATGACGCGACCCTCGCCCAGCGCGGGGAGGCCCTGCGGGCGGCACTGGATCTGGAGGCGCTGCTCATCACTCGCGGCGAGCACGGTTACAGCCTGCTGCAGCGCGGACGCCCCCCGCTCCACCTGCCCACCCGCGCCCGGGAGGTCTTCGACGTGACCGGCGCCGGCGACACCGTGGCCGCCACCCTGGGTTGTAGCCTGGCGGCAGGCCTCAGCCTGCGGGACGCCACCGCCCTGGCCAATCTCGCCGCCGGCGTGGTGGTCGGCAAACTCGGGACGGCCAGCGTCACCGTGGCGGAGCTGCAGGAAGCGATGCAAAGCCACGCGCCCCTGCCCCAGGGGC
>JAEUNY010000112.1 GCA_016791005.1 Zoogloeaceae bacterium | reverse complement strand
ATGTCGAATTGCTCCTGGGTGTAGCTGGTTTCCGCGTGCAGGGAGATGGTGCGGTCAATGAAGTCGGAGAGCATGGCCAGCGCCTGGGATTCTTCCTCGAGGAAGAGATCCACCACCACCGGCGCGGCGACCACGCGGAACTCCCGGGCGTTGAACTGGCGCGCTTCCCTTAGCAGTTCCCGCAGGATCTCGTAGGCGACCGTGCGGGCGGTCTTGACCTCGCCCCGGCCGTCGCAGGTGGGGCAGGACTCGCAGAGCAGGTGGGCGAGGGATTCTCGCGTCCGCTTGCGGGTCATCTCGACGAGGCCCAGGGCAGTGAAACCATTGACGGTCATCTTGGTGTGGTCCCGCGTGAGGGCCTTGGAAAACTCGGCGAGGACGGCCTCCCGGTGCTCCGGGTTCTCCATGTCGATGAAGTCGACGATGATGATGCCGCCCAGGTTGCGCAGGCGGAGCTGGCGGGCGATGGCCTGTGCCGCTTCCAGATTGGTCTTGAAGATGGTGTCGTCGAAGTTGCGGGATCCGACGAAGCCGCCGGTATTGACGTCGATGGTGGTCATCGCCTCGGTCTGGTCGATGATCAGATAGCCGCCGGATTTGAGGTCCACCCGGCGGGCGAGGGCCCGCTGGATTTCGTCCTCGACGTTGTAGAGATCGAAGAGCGGCCGCTCGCCGGTGTAATGGGAAAGCAGCGGCAGGACCTTGGGCATGTACTCCTGGGCAAAGGCCGAAAGCTTCTGGAAGTTCTCCCGCGAATCCACCACGATCCGCCCGGTTTCCTCCCCCACCAGATCCCGCAACACCCGCTGGCCCAGGGTCAGGTCCTGGTAGAGCACTTCGGGGGGCGTGGCGCCGGTGGCGCGGGACTGAATCTCGGTCCACAGCTTGCGCAGGTAATTGATATCGGCCGCCAGCTCCTCGTCGGAGGCCAGCTCCGCCATGGTGCGCACAATGAATCCCCCGGGCTCCTCGGGCGGCACCAACTGGGTGACCCGATTGCGCAGGAGTTCCCGGCGGGCCTCGCTTTCGATCCGCTGGGAAATGCCGATGTGCTTTTCCTGAGGGAGGTAGACCAGCATGCGACCGGCGATGCTGATCTGGGTCGAGAGGCGGGCGCCCTTGGTGCCGAGGGGATCCTTGAGCACCTGAACCATCAGGTTCTGGCCTTCCGCAAGAATTCGCTCGATCGGCTTGGGCGAGTCGCCGGCATGGCGTTCGCTCCAGATGTCCGCCACATGGAGAAAGGCCGTGCGTTCCAGGCCAATGTCGATGAACGCCGACTGCATTCCGGGCAGGACGCGCACCACCCGGCCGAGATAGATGTTGCCGACGATGCCCCGGCTGGAAATCCGTTCGACGTGGAGTTCCTGGACCACCCCCTGCTCCATGAGGGCAACGCGGGTTTCCTGGGGGGTGAAATTGACGAGAAATTCCTGGGCCATAGGGGGTTTGGGGTTGGTCAGAACGGAAACCCGATCTCCCGCAGGAGGCCCGCGGTCTCGAAGAGGGGCAGGCCGACAATGCCGGTGTAGCTGCCACGAATCTGCTCGACGAAAATCGCCGCCCGGCCCTGGATGCCATAGGCCCCGGCTTTGTCGAGGGGCTCGCCGGTCGCCACGTAGCGGCGAATCTCGTCATCTTCGATGGGGCGGAACTGGACTTCGCTGACCGAAAGCCGCTCCAGGGTGCGCGTCCCGTCGGTGAGGGAAACCGAGGTGAGCACCTGGTGGGTGCGCCCGCTCAGCTGGCGAAGGATGGCTTCCGCATGGGCGGGATTGTCGGGCTTGCCGATGATCTGGCCGTCGAGCTCCAGGGTGGTGTCCGCGGCCAGCACGGGCTGGACGCGCTTTCCCCGCCAGGCGATGCGGCGAAATCCGCCTTCCGACTTTGCCCGCGCCACCCGTCGCACATAGGCCACGGGGTCTTCGCCAGGGAGGACGTCCTCGGAGATGTCGTGGTCCGGCCGGCCGGGACTGCGAAACAGGAGGGTTTCGAAACGCACATGGATCTGGTGGAGCAAATCCCGCCGGCGCGGGCTGTTGGAGGCAAGGTAGATGTGTGGCTCGAGGGTGCTCACTTTGATTTTTTCTAATGGGCTTCGCCAACTTCGATAATACGGAGCAAATCCCGTCGGCGTCCACGGGCCGTTGATCCACGTCGCCCCGGGGCGGCTCATTCCCGATGGTAGGGATGATTCTTGAGGAGGGTCCAGGCGCGGTAGAGGGCCTCGGCGAGCAGCGGCCGCACCAGGGCGTGGGGGAGGGTGAGGCTGGATAGCCGAATCCGCTCGTCCGCTGTTGACTTGAGGGCGGGGTCGAGGCCATCCGGCCCGCCGACGATGAGCGCGACGTCGCGGCCGTCCAGGCGCCACGCCTCCAGTCGCGTGGCCAGCGCGCGGGTGGTGAGGTCGTCGCCCCGCTCGTCGAGGATCACCCGCCGGACTCCTGTCGGCAGAGCGGCCTGGATACGGGCGGCCTCCGCCACCGTCAGGGCGTCGACGGGTTTGCCGCCAGTGCGTGGTTCGGCCTTGATTTCGACGAGGTCGAGGGGCAGTTCCCGGGGCATCCGCCGGGCGAATTCCTCGAAGCCGGCGTTCACCCAGGCGGGCATGCGGGTGCCCACCGCAACCAGGATCAGCCGCACCGGGGAATCCGCACCGAGGATGAGGTCAGGCGGACAGCTTGCGCCGCTGGGCGGGCGTGGTGGACCACAGCTCTTCCAGGTTGTAGTAGCTGCGCACCGCCGGCTGCATGATGTGCACCACGACCGCGCCGAGGTCCACCAGCACCCATTCGCCGCTGTCTTCGCCTTCGACGCTCACCACGTCGCCGCCGGCTTCCTTGACCTTTTCCTGGACGTGGCGGGCCAGGGCCCGGGTCTGCCGCCCGGAATCGGCGCTGGCGATCACGATGCGGTCGAACAGCGCCGTGAGCTTGGTGGTATTGATGATTTCGATCTCCTTGGCCTTGATGTCTTCAAGGGCGGAGACGACGATCTTCTGCAGCTTGCGAATATCCATCAGATCCTTGGGGTGACGACCGGCGGGCGCGGGGAATGGCCCGTCATCGGTACAGGTGGTGGGTTTGAATATAGTCCAGAACGGCTTCGGGCAACAGATAACGGGCGCTCGTGCCGCCCCGGATCCGGGCCCGGATGTCCGAAGCGGAAATGGCCAGCGGCGTCATGTCGAAGGCGACTACCCGACCCGCAGGCGACGCCGCCAGGGCGGGGGCATTTGCCAGGCGCTCCCGGCAGGCTTCCTCGAGGGCAGGAGACAGAACGCCCGGCCAGCGTCGGCCGTGGGGCGCAAAGCCCGGCCGATTGGCTACGGCGATGTGGGTGAACTCAAATAACTCCGTCCAGCGATGCCAGGACGGCAGGCCCTCAAAGGCATCGGCGCCGAGGAGCAGCACCAGCGGCCGCGCCGGCCCCTGCTCCGCCCGCAGCCGTTCCAGGGTGAGGATGGTGTAGCTGGTCCGCGGCGCCAGGACCTCGCCGTCATCCACCTCGAGCGCCGGATTTCCGGCAACCGCGAGGCGAGCCATGGCCAGGCGATCTTCCGGCGAGGATCCTGGTGCCTCCCGGTGGGGCGGGCGGCCCGAGGGGATGAGCCGGATCCGGGCCAGGCCGAGGGCCTCCCGCGCCTCGTCGGCCAAGCGCAGGTGGCCCAGGTGGATCGGGTCAAAAGTGCCGCCAAAAATTCCCAGCGGCCCCGTCTCAGCCACGGCCGGGCTCCAGGTCGGGGAAGACATCCCGGGCGTTCACGTAGAACGAGGCAAAGACCACCGGCAGGAGGATGAAGGGGAGGGGAATCGAAAGGAGGCTCCCCAGGACGGGGGACACCAGGGAGAGGATCCCCACCACCACGCCGGGCAGGAGGCCGCCAAAGAAGGCCAGGCTGAGGGCGAAGCCCAGGAAGGGTTTCCAGTTGCGCAGGCAGGCAAAAAAACTGAAGAACAGCGCCTTGGCGGGGGGCAGCCCCTGCCAGCCGGCCAGGATCGGGGCGAACCAATAGGCCATCATCACCGGCGTGGAAAGGGCCAGCCCGATGGCGAGGGCCAGGGTGAATCCCGGGGCCTTGGCCTCGGCGGGCGAGATCGGCGCCACGCCGGTCATGGCATGGAACAGCGTGCCGCCATCGGCGAGCATGGTGACGACGAGGATGAGCATGCTGGCGCAGAGGTAGAGCCCACCGATGACGAGGATGGCGGGCAGGTGCTGACGAAAGCCGGAGAGCAGGATGTCCGGCCCGACCCGCTCCCCGCGATCGACCGCCCGGCAGCCATTGAGGATCCCCAGGGACAGCACCGGCATGAGCACCGAGGCCACGACCTGGCCCAGAAAGGGAACGAGGCTCAACAGGACGAGCAGCAGGAGATAGCCAAAGGTGACGAAGGTGAGGAGGGCGGGGTTCTTCCGCCACAGGGCGAAGCCCTCCTTCAACCAAGCGTGACCGCGGGAAAAGGGCAGACTGCGGGTTTGCATCGGCTACTCCGTCGGCCCCGCAGCTGGCACGGGCAGGTCACCGAAGGTGTCCCGGTAGGACGCATAGAGGGCGCCGGCCATCACCGGGATCAGGATCAGAGTCCCCAGCCCCGCCGGGAGCATCGCCAGCCAGATCAGGACGTAGAGGATGGCGGCGAGCAGGGCGAAGCACAGCAGGTTGCCCACGCAGGCACTCACCGAGAGCCGCATCGCCTCGAGGGGCGCCACGTCGTGGAGAAGGACCAGGGCGGGGGAGAACCACAGCGCCATGATCAGGCCCAGCCACAGGACGGTGAAGATGACCGAGGCCAGCATCACGCCGCCCACCGCCAGGCCCAGCCCGGCCAGGGCCCCCAGGATGTAGCCGGTCAGGGCGGCGCTGCTGCCGATGGCGGCGGCGATCAGACCGGCCAGGATGCCGCCCAGCAGGTAGAAGAGGCCGACGAGGAGCAGATTGCCCGGGTGCCGGCGCAGGCCTTCGAAGAGATGGTCGATGCGGATCGAGCGCCCGGCCGCCAACTCCGCCGCGCCCGCCACCATGCCGGCGGAAAGCACCGGAAATGCCACCAGGACCGCGGCCCAGCCGAGAAAGGGCACCAGCCCCAGGGCGAACAGGACGACGATGAAAAGCAGGGCCTGGGCGATCCACACCCCGGGGGCAAGGACCAGCAGGCGCCAGCCGGCGGCCAGCCATTCCAGGCCTTTGCCCGGGGGCAGGTCCCTCGGGTGGGGGTGGCGATCGTGGGGGGCGGCGTCGGTCATCACGCGCTCAGGGCAGGGCGGGCAGGCGGTCGGCATCGGCGATGCGCCGTTCGAGAAGATGCCGGTACTCCCCCGGGTCCTTGACCAGGACCATCTCGCCCGGCCGGGGAAGGTGGAAGTCCGCTGCGCGGGAGAGCCAGAAGCGGAGGGCCGCCGCCCGCAGGATGGCAGGCCAGGCGGCCCGCTCCACCGGGGCGAAGGGGCGCTCGGCATGGTAGGCGGCGAGGAGCGCCGCCGTGCGCGCCGGGTCGAGGCCGCCCTCAGGCGTCGTGCACCAGTCATTGACCGTGACCGCCACATCGAAGAGCAGGGCGTCGAGGCCGGCGAAGTAGAAGTCGATGATTCCACCGATATGGTCGCCATCCCACAGGACGTTATCGCGGAAAAGATCGGCGTGGATGATGCCCTGGGGCAGGGCCTCCAGGTCCAGCCCGTGCTGGAACGCCATTTCGGCGACCAGGAGGGTGCGCTCCGCGGCGGGCAGAAAGGGCGCCACCGCCTCGGCAGTTTCACGCCGCCAGGTGGCGCCCCGCGGGTGGGCCTGGCGACGACCGTAGGACAGGCCGGCGAGGTGAAGCCCCGCCAGCATCGCCCCGATGCGGGCGCAGCGTTGGGTGTCCGGAGCCATGTCCGAACGGCCGCTGAGCCGCATCACCAGCACCGCTGGCCGGTCAGCCAGGGTGCCGAGGTATTCGTTGTCGCGATCGGCGATGGGGGCCGGCACTGGCAGGCCATGGCGCGCCAGATGCGCCATGAGGTGCAGGTAGAAGGGCAGGGCGGCGCGCGGCAGGGTCTCGAACAGCGTCAGGACGTAACGCGCCAGCGTGGTGGTGAGGAAGAAATTGCTGTTCTGGACCCCGGCCTCGATTCCCTCCAGGGTGACTGCCCGCCCGACCGCGTAGCGGGAGAGCCAGGGGCCGAGCATTTCGAGGGTGACGGGGGTGAAGACCGACATGTTCAAACGCCCGGAAGCGAGGGTGATCCCCCGCGCCCGGGAACGGAAAGGGAAAAGGTGGCGATTACCAGCTCTTGATCACCCACATCGGGACCGACATGGGGTTGCCCGGTCCGTCCTGACGGACGAACTGGCCCTCGCCGGCCTGATCGACGAGGTAGTAGGGCACGCCGTGGGGCGGGGTGACCTTCACCATATAAAGTTTGCCGCGGATACGGTATTCCTCGACCCGGTCCTCACCCCGGCGGGTGATGGTGACCTGGGGTTCGTCGACGTCATCCTGCATCCCGGGCGGCGGGGGCGGCGGTTCGGGAACCGGATCCAGCTTGGGGGGCTGCTGCGCCAACACCGGCAGAGCGATGGCGAGGCAGGCGAGGAGGGCGAAACGGCGCATGGGATTCTCCAATCAACACGCGGATTCTAGCAGACCCCCCGAAGCCCCGGAGCCAGGGGGGCTGGGTGGCGCGGGGCGGGCCGTATAATTCGGGGCATGATCCATGCCGGCGGGGTAGGCCATGCCCCTGCCGCCGCTTTACGGGGAGCCCCGATGTTCGTTCGATGCCACTCTTCCAATCCGCCCCGCGGCCTTCTGGCTTATTTCATGGGGGCGATCGCGCTGATCGTGGTGCTGGGAGCAGGCCGGCCGGCTGGGGCGGCGGAATGGACTTCCCGGCCCCTCGCCGAGATCGCAGTGTTCCCCGAGTTCCGCGTCCAGGCCCGGGTGATTCCTGCGGAGGAGGCCCGCCTAGCTGCGGAGGTCAGCGGCCGGGTGCTGCGGCTGCCGGCCCGGGTGGGTGAGGCGGTGGCCCAGGGCGCCAGCGTCGTGGAACTCGATGCGAGCGGCTACCGCATTGACGTAGCCCGCGCCGAGGCCCAGGTGGGTCTGGTGGCGAATCGGATTCGCCTGGCGGAAAGCCAGTTGGCCCAGAGCGAGGCGCTGGCGGCGCGGGGCTTCGTGAGCCCTGAGGGGCTGCGCATCCGGCAGACCGAGCTGGCAGTGCTGCGCAGCGAAGCCCAGGCGGCCCGGGAATCCCTGGCGGCGGCCCGTCTGGCCCTCACCCGCACGGCGGTGCGGGCGCCCTTTGCCGGGGTGGTGAAGGAGCGCAACGCCAGCGTGGGGGATTTGGCCGCGCCGGGAACGCCGCTGGTGACCCTCACCGCCCTGGGGGACCCGGAGCTGCGGGCCCTGGTGCCGGTGGAGCAGGTGCCGGCCTTGCGCGCCGCCCAGCCGCAACTGGTGGTGGGCGAGCAGGCGGTGGCGGTGGCGGTCAGGCGGGTCTCGCCCTTGGTGGACCGGGGAAGTCAGGCCCAGGAGGTCGTCTTCGTCGCGGACGGCCCCTTGCCCCCCGGCCTGGCGGGGGAGGTGCGTTGGCGCAGTCCGACACCCTGGCTGCCCGCGAGCCACATCCAGCAGCGCAGCGGCAAGCTGGGGACGTATGTCGAGCGGGGGGGGCAGCCGGTGTTCGTGGCCCTGCCCGGGGCCCAGACCGGCCGCCCAGCACGGGTGGATTGGAGTCCTGATACACGGGTGGTGGATGGCGGGCGCCAGGCCCTCGGGCTGGCTGCGGGAGAGGCGCCGCAATGAGCTTGTACCGCCGGCTCATCGACAATCACCCCCTGGCCAACATCGCTTTTGCCCTGGTCTTGCTGGGGGGCTTGGCCACCTACCTGACCCTGCCAAGGGCCCAGGATCCAGAGATCAATTTCAACTGGGTGAGCGTCATCACCAACCTGCCCGGGGCTTCGGCGGAGGACGTCGAGCGGGAGATCACCGGCCCCCTGGAGGACGCCATCAAGCAGGTCAAGGACATCCGCTATGTGTCCTCGTCCAGCCGGGAAACGACGTCCTCGATCCTGGTGCGCTTCAACGAACTGTCGGAGCGGGAGTTCGACAAGCGCATCAACGACTTGCGGCGGGAGATTCAGAACAAAGCGTCGGCCGAGCTGCCCCTGGAGGCCACCGACCCCCAGGTGCTGGAGATCACCACCTCCAACGGATTTCCCACCGCCATCCTGGCCCTGGTGGGCGCCGGGGGTGGGGAAACCCTGCGCAAGGCCTCCTTCGCCCTGAAGAAGGACCTGGAGCGCCTGAAGGGCGTGGATCAGGTGATCGCCGCCGGCTACGACGAGGCGGAGTTGCATGTCGATTTCGATGCCGCCCGGCTCGCGGCCCGGGGGTTGAGCCCCGGGCAACTGGCGGATGGCGTGACGGCATGGTTTCGCAACAGCCTCGCCGGGCGGGTCCGGGTCCAGGACCAGGAGTGGTTGGTGCGCCTGGAGGGTAAGACCCCCGATCCCCAGGTGCTGGCCCAGGCGGCCCTGGTGACGTCCACCGGCCGCGTCGCCCTCGACGAGGTGGCGTCGGTGACGCGTTCCCACGAGCGCACGAGCCAGATGGTGAGCTACAACGGTCAGCCGGCGGTGATGTTGTCGGTGACCAAGCAGGCGCGAGTCAACACGCTGGAGCTGGTCGAACGCCTCAGTGCGCTAATTGCCGAGCGCAACCCGCTCCTCGCGCAACAGGGGCTCAAACTGGTGCTCCTTGACGACCAGACCAACATGACCCGCCACGCCATCGGGGTGATGGAGTCCAATGCCCTGCTAGGCCTGATCATGGTGTTCGTGCTGTGTTGGGTGTTCCTCGGCTCGCGGCTGTCCCTCCTCGTTGGCCTGGGGGTGCCCTTCGCGCTGGCGGGGACGTTTCTCCTGGTCGCCGCGGTGGGATCGACCCTGAACCTCACCGTGCTCCTGGGGGTAGTGATCGCCCTCGGGATGCTGGTGGACGACGCCGTGGTGGTGGTCGAGGCCATCTATTACCGCCTTGCGCGGGGCGAGTCGACCGTCGATGCGGTGACCCGCGGCGTGGGCGAGGTGGCCTGGCCGGTAGTTAGTTCGGTGGCGACGACGGTGGCGGCCTTCCTGCCCCTGATGCTGTTGCCGGGGATCCTCGGCAAGTTCATGTTTCTTGTCCCCTTCGTGGTCACCTCCGGCTTGCTCGTAAGTCTGCTGGAAGCGTTCTGGATGCTCCCCGCCCACGTGCTGGCCATCCGGCCGGACCTCACCGCGCGGCCGACCCGCACCCAGCGCTGGCGGGAGCGCTTCACCCATTGGCTGCGGGTCAAGTACGCCCGGCTCCTCATCCGCTCCATGGGGCGGCCCAAACTGATGCTGGGGGGCATGGTCGTGCTGATGGTGGCGGCCGTCGCGGCGGCGGCCGGCGGGTTGGTGAAGGTGCAGTTCTTCGCCTTCGATTCGATGCGGATTTTTTACGTAAACGTGGATATGCCGCCGGGTATCACGCTGGAGCGCTCCCTCGAGCAGGCGGCCCGGGTCGCCAAGGAGGTGCAGGCGCGACTCGACCCGGTGGAAGTGCGCTCCGTGACGGCTTATGCCGGGTTGAAATTCACCGATACCGAGCCGCTTTACGGCGATCAGTACGCCCAGGTGGTGGTGTCCCTTCAGCCCCAGCGGGGGGTGCTGCGGGGGGCGGGGGAGATCATCGAATCCCTGCGGGAGCCAGTGATGGCCTTGTCCGGCCCCGCGACCTTGTCCTTCACCGAACTCAAGGGCGGGCCTCCCACGGCCCGGCCGATCAGCGTGAAGATCAAGAGCGACGATTACCTGGAGCTGCGGGCGGCCGCCGATGCCCTGAAGTCGGCCATCGGGGCGATCCCGGGGACTCGTGATGTGGTGGATGATGACGTGCCGGGGCGGGCCGAGCTGCGCTTGCTACTCAACCGGGAAAAGATGGCTCGGGCGGGGGTCGGCCCCGCTGAGGTCGCCCGCCTTCTGCGCCTTTACGGCGAGGGCGAGACGGTCGCCAGCACCCGGGACGACGGCGAGAAGGTCGAGGTGGTGGTGCGGTCCCGCGCCGAGCCCATGGTGGACATCGCCGAATTGCTCCAGCGGCCAGTGCTGCTTGGCGATGGCCGCAGCGCCACCCTGGGCAGTCTGGTCGATGCCGAGACCCGGCAAGCCAAGGGCTACATTCGCCACTACCAGCTCGTTCGCGCCATCACGGTGGAGGCCGATCTCGACAAGACTCAGATCGACACCCTGGAGGCCAACAATCGCCTCAAGGCGGCCTGGGCGGAGTTGCGGGTCCGCTTTCCCGCCACGCAACTGGATTTCTCTGGCGAACTGGATGACATCCAGGAAAGTCTGGATGCGATGATCATGCTGTTCGGGCTTGGCGTGGGCTTGATCTACCTGATTCTGGCCACCCAGTTCCGCAGCTACTTTCAGCCCTTCATCATCCTCCTCACCGTGCCCTTGGCGTTCACCGGGGTGGTGCTGGGCCTCATCGTTTCCGGCAACCCGCTCTCGCTTTATACGCTCTACGGCGTGATTGCCCTTACCGGAATTGCGGTGAACTCCGCCATCGTGCTGATTGATGCCGCCAATGAGCGCCGTCTGGCGGGCATGAGCGTCCTCCACGCTGCCATCTACGCGGCGCGCCGGCGCGTGGTGCCCATTCTCATCACGACCACGACGACGGTGGGCGGCCTGATGTCCCTGGCCATTGGATTGGGGGGCAAATCCCTGATGTGGGGTCCGGTGGCGGCGACCATCGTGTGGGGTCTGGGCTTTTCGACGATCCTCACCCTCTTTGCCATCCCACTGGTCTATCGCCTGGCGATGGCAAAGGGGGGGCAGCGGCGGAGCGGGGTGCCATTCTGGCGTCGCTTGGCCCGGCCCTGACGTCGGTAGAGGCTGTCGCCTTTGCAACAAAATCCCCGATTTGGTGCGCAAAAAGGGGTTCTGGGAGCCACTTTCCCCCCTGGGGGGAAAGATTTACCTCTTGAAAAGTCCTCGAACTATAATCCGCGCTCGTTTTTTACCAGCCCCATTCCGTTGCCATGATCGCTACTGCCCTTCAGTCCCTCGTCGTCCGTCATCCCGCAGCCCGCTTCGCCGGCTCCCAAGGCTATCGCCTGGAAGGCGACCAAGCCCACCTTAATGCTACGATCGATGCCGAGAGTGGCGGCCTTGGCGGCTCCGATTGGGCCCTGCAGCTGTGGGCGTGTGATGGCTCAAACGGCCAGGCCGGCGTCAAGGTCGCCGAGGTGGCTGTCGGCGCGCTCGCCGGGACCACCGACGTCGAGGGCTGGGCGGCTGCCCTGCCGCCGGCTGGCAAGACGGCTCACACGATGGTGCTGGCCCTCGCGCGCCGTGGCGCCGCCGAGTTCGATCAGATCCATGATCTTTCCGTCTTTCCCGCCCAGGAATCCTTCTCCCAGCCGCGCCTGGACGGCACCGTGGGGTATTGCTTCGCCAACGGTGGGGTCACCCTCGAAGCCGGTGGCGTGACCAACCCCCGCGATGCGCTGAACGTCAGCGGTTCCCTGCGTCTGGAGCTCTGGGCCCTGTCCGACGCTTACCAGGGTGGCGCTTTCGAGGGCTTCCTGGTTGCCGGGGCGGACCTCGGTTCGGTGGCAGGCCTGCAATCCGTCGGGCCCATTCAGGTGACGCTGCCGGCCGCTGCCGTGCCGGCGGGATCCTGGCGCCTGGCCCTGATGCTGCGGGAATGGACCTCCGCAGGTTTCGTGACCCGGGATTACACCAATTTCGCCGAGCTTTATTCGGTCGCCGGCGTGCCCGCCAACGAAGCCGCCCCTGCGCTGGTTGAAGCTGCTGCCCCGGCCGCAGCGGCGCAAACCGATTCCAAGCCCGCCCAAGCGCCCCAGGCTGCGGTCAAGCCTGCAGCCAAATCTGCAGCGAAGGCTCCGGCTGCCCCCGCCCCCGTCGCCAAGGCGGCCAAGCCGGCGGCGCCCGCCAAGCCAGTGGCTGAAAGCGCCACCAAGGCCGAGGCCGGTCGGGTCTCGATCAATCAGGCCAGCGTTGAGGCCTTGATTGCGGTCAAGGGCTTGAGCAAGGCCGTGGCCAGCGCCATCGTCGCCTCCCGCCCCTATGCTTCCCTCGAAGACCTGCTGCGGGCCAAGGGCGTCGGCGCCAAGTTGCTGGACAAGATCCGCGATCAGTTGAGCCTGTAATCACTTCCGAGTGTCCGGGGGCCTCTGGGCCCGCGGACAGCCCTGACGCGCGGTATCATGGACGCGGGTCCGGTCCGTGTGGGGGACCGGCGGGTCAGGAGGATGCGGAATGGATGGTCTTTTGCTGGGGCTCGGGCGACTCGCCGGTCTGGCTGGGTTGGTGCTGAGTGGGGTCGCGATCATTCTGCGGCTCACCGGGCGTTACCACATCGGCTCCTTTGGGGCCGGCGTCGTTCTGCAGGCCGGCATGGCCGCGATCCTGGTCGGTTGCTTTTTCCAGCTCTGGGTGGTGGCCTCGCGTCGGACCTGACCGGCGTGGTGTCCCCGATCGCCGCGTTCAAGTCTCGCCCATCGTCGGCCGTAAAAGCGGTCAGCACTTTGCCGCCATTGAGGAAATCACTCCGTGGGGCGGCGAATTTGACAGACGATGGCTATGATTGTGAAACGCGGTGAGGAACGAGGGGAGACGACGATGACGATTCTGCGATTCAGGCGTGCCGTGGCGGGAATGTGCTGCGTGGTGCTGCTGGCGGGGACCGCCCCGGCGATGGCTCAGGAGGGCGATATGACCGCATATCCCCGGGGCAATGCCGACGCCACGGACATGATGGCGGACATCTTGATCGTGCGTCCGATCAGTGTGGTGGGTTCCGTGTTGGGGGCGGCTCTCTTCATCGTGACTCTCCCTTTCACGCTGACGACTCAGAGCACCGACGAGGCGGCGCGGGAACTGCTTGGCAAACCCCTGGAATACACGTTCAACCGTCCGCTGGGTGATTTTGACCATTGCGGCGCTGCCCGCCACGGTTGCGGCAGCTTCTAGCGGCTGGACAGCGGCGGAGCGAGGGCCGGCGTATGCCGGCCAAATTTTTTTGTGGAAGTCTTGCTGGAATGTTGAAAGAAGCCATTCTGAATGGAGCCCTGCTGGGGATCATCGAGGAATCCGCCCGGGCGATGATCGGGCTCTCCGCGGGCGCGGAGGAAGCGGCGTTCGCCCGATCCCGCCTGGCGCTACCGGCTGTGCGTCGCCATGCCCGGACTTTGGTCCAGACAGCCGCCAATCTGCCGGTGGACACCCGGGTGAGCCTGGAACGGGTCGATTGGGATGCCTGGGCCACCGTGGTCAAGGAATCCGGTCGTGGCGGGGAGGCAGAAGCCTCCGCACTCTGGTTTGCCGCCCGCTCCCTCGCGCCCGCCACCCTGCTGTGGCTGGCGACCTACCGCAAGTCGCAGCCCGATCTCTTCGCTTACCGCGCCTGACCGGGTCGCACGGCCCGGGTCAGGCTTCGGCGGCGAACATGACCTGCCCTTCGACGATCGTGTAGCGTACCCGGCCTGGAAGTTCGAGACCGAGGAAGGGGCTGTTCTTGCCCTGGCTTCGCAGCGTGGCCCGGTTGACCGTGGTCCAGGCGCCGGGATCGAAAAGGCACAGATCCGCCCGGGCTCCAACCGCTAAATGGCCCGCCTTGGTGATGCCCACGATGCGTGCGGCATCGGCCGTCACCCGGGACAGGGTGTCCTTGAGGCTCAGCCGGCATTCCTGGCCCCACTTGAGGGTGAGGGGTAGAAGAAGTTCCAGGCCGGTGGCGCCGGCTTCGGATTCGCTGAAGGGGGCCTGCTTCCCGTCGTCATCCACCGGCGTGTGGTCCGAGCAGAGGGCGTTGATGCGGCCGTCCTTGAGGCCCTGGCGCAGGGCGTCCCGGTCCCGCTGGCTACGCAGGGGCGGAATCAGGTGGCAGTTGGGGTTGAAATAGCCGATGTCCATCTCGGACAGATGGAGATGGTTGATTGAAACATCGCAGGTCACATCGGCACCATCCGCCCGGGCTTGTTCGATCAATGACAGGCCCGCCGCGCTCGACAGGCGGGTGACATGCAGGCGGGCGCCGGTGAGCTGGGCGAGCTGGAGGTGGGTGAAGAGGGCCACGGTTTCCGCCGCCACGGGGATGCCGGGCAGGCCGAGCCGGGTCGCCACCTCGCCGTCATGGGCCACGCCGCCTCGGGCGAGGAAGGGTGCCATGGGCTGGAGCCAGACGCGGAAACCGAAGGTGGCCGCGTATTCCATCGCCCGCAGCAGGACGTTGGTATCGACGATGGGGACGTTGGCTTGGGAAAAGGCCACGCAGCCGGCCTCGACCAGCTCGGCCATTTCCGAGAGCCGCTGGCCCTGGAGGCCAATGGTGAGGGCGCCGACCGGGTAGATGTGCGCGCGATTGAGCTTCTTGGCGCGATAGCACAGCATCTCCACCAGGCCCGGCTCATCAAGGACGGGATCGGTGTCCGGCGGAATGGCGAGGCTGGTTACCCCGCCGGCCATGGCCGCTTCCATTTCCGATTCGAGGGTCGCACGGTATTCGAAACCCGGTTCCCGCAGGCGGGCGGCGACATCGATGAGGCCCGGGGCGACGACGAGGCCCGACGCGTCGATATCCCGGTCCGGCGTAAAGCCGTCCGGCGCGGCGCCATGGGCGACGATCTTGCCGTCGGCGATGAAGATGGCCCGGGGGGCGTCCATGTCGTGGGCGGGATCCACCAGGCGGCCGTTGCGAATTGCGATCTTCATGAATTCATTGCCCTGCGAGCATGCTCATCACCGCCATGCGCACGGCGATGCCGAATGTGACCTGATCGAGAATGACCGCCTGGGCGCCATCAGCCACCGCCGAATCGATCTCCACGCCCCGGTTCATCGGCCCGGGGTGCATGACGATGGCGTCCGGCTTGGCAAGGGCCAGCTTCTCCGCCGTGAGGCCCCAGACCTTGTAGTACTCCTGGGCGGTGGGGAGCAGGGCGCCGTTCATGCGCTCGTTCTGGAGGCGCAGCATCATCACCACGTCCACGTCCCGCAGGCCCTCCCGGATATCGTGGCAGACCCGCACCCCCATCCGTTCGACGTCGGTCGGCAGCAGGGTCTTGGGCCCGATCACCCGCACATCCGGCACCCCCAGGGTGGTCAGGGCGGCGATCTGGGAGCGCGCCACGCGGGAGTGCTGCACGTCGCCGACGATGCCCACCGACAGGTGCTCGAAGCCGCCCTTGTAGTGGCGGATGGTGTACATGTCGAGCAGGCCCTGAGTGGGATGGGCGTGGCGGCCATCGCCGGCGTTCACAACATGGATGTGGTCGCGGCCGGTGGCCAGCAGATGTTGCGCGATGAGGAAGGGCGCGCCGCTCGCCTCGTGACGAACGACGAACATGTCCGCCTGCATCGCGCAAAGATTGTCTACCGTGTCGAGGAGGGTTTCGCCCTTCTTGGTGGATGAGGTGGAAACATTGAGGTTGATGACGTCCGCCGAAAGCCGCTTCGCCGCGATCTCGAAGGTGGTGCGGGTGCGGGTCGAGTTCTCGAAGAACAGGTTGAACACGCTCTTCCCGCGCAGCAGGGGCAGCTTCTTCACCTCCCGCTCCGCCACTTCGGTGAAAGGGGCGGCAATGTCGAGGATGGCGGTCAGGATGTCCCGGGGCAGGCCGTCGAGGGTGAGCAGGTGCTGCAACTGGCCGTGGCGGTTGAGCTGAGGATTGCGGCTGCTAGGCATTGGCGAGCCTCAGGGAAAGCGTGCCTTCCGGACACCGTTCGAGTTGCAGGCTTTGGTTCGCGGGCAAGGGTCCATCGAGTACATGGGCGCAGAAGCGCGGGGCGATGGGCAACTCCCGCCCGCCGCGATCCACCAGGACGGCAAGATCCACTTTGGCCGGGCGGCCATAATCGAACAATTCGTTCAGCGCCGCCCGGGTGGTCCGCCCGGTGTAGAGCACGTCGTCCACGATGATGATGTGGGCGCCCACCACGTCGAAGGGAATCTCCGAGCGCTGCGGTTGGGGGTGCAGTCCCTTGGTGCCGTAGTCGTCGCGGTAGAAGGAGACGTCGATGGAACCCAAGGGCTGGCGCAGATTCAGGTCAGCGTGGAGTCGTTGGGCCAGCCACACGCCTCCGGTGTGGATGCCCACCAGGCAGGTTTTCGCCGTGACGTGGGGGCGCATGGATTCCGCCAGGGCCCCGCAAAGGGCTTCGGCATCAAGCTTGAACATGGGGTTCCGACTCCGTTCGGCTGTCGAGAAAGGATTGGAGGATCACTTGGGCCGCGGCCGCGTCGAGGCGCGCCTTGCGGTCCTGCCAGGATCGCCCACCGGCCTCGCGCAAGCGCGCTTCCGCCTCGACGGAGCTGAGGCGCTCGTCCACCGGCACCACCGGCAGGCCGAAGCGGCCCGCAAGTTGCCGCGCAAAGCGCTCGCAGCGGACGGTGAGGGCATGGGCATCGCCGTCCAGGTGGCGGGGAATGCCCACCACCAGGGCCACGGGCTGCCACTGGGCGACCAGGTCGGCCAGGGCCGCGAAGCGGCTGTCGTTGCTGGCCTCGGCAACCACCGCCAGGGGATTGGCAAGGCCGGTTTCCAGCTCGCCGGTGGCGACGCCGATGCGGGCGAGGCCGAAATCGAACCCGAGGAGGGTGCCGCGGGGAGGTAGGGACGCCAGGCGGGCCTGGGCGTCAGGCATGCCCAGCCACTTCCGACAGGCTGGCGAAATCGATCCCGAGGGACTGCATGGCCGCCACCAGGCGTTCTTCCGGCGGCAGGGTGAAGACGATGTCCAGGTCGGCCGGTACGGTCAGCCAGGCATTGTTGGCAAGCTCGTCCTCCAGCTGGCCCGCCGCCCAGCCGGCATAGCCGAGGGTGACGAGGAACTCCGCCGGCTTGCCGTCGGCGCCGATGGCCTCCAGGATGTCCTTGGAACTGGTGAGACCCACCTCCTCCTGGACGGTGAGGGTGGAATGCCAGTCGCCCGCCGGGCGGTGCAGCACGAACCCCCGATCGGTCTGGACCGGGCCGCCAAAATAGATCGGCTGGAGAGCAATTTCCTGGATCTGGAGGGGAATGTCGATCCGCTCGTACAGGGTGGCCAGGGTCATGTCGGTAGGACGATTGACGATCACCCCGAGGGCGCCCTGATCGCTGTGTTCCGCGATGTAGGTGAGGGTGCGGGAAAAATTCGAATCGACCATGTTGGGCATGGCGATCAAAAAGTGATGGGTGAGATTGGCGGTGACGTCGCTCATGACCGGCATTTTACGCACGCCCCCGGGCAGAATGCATGGATTCCGTGCGTCGGGTCCGGCAGCCGCCCTGCCGGTGGATCGCTTCAACCTTGTTGCCTGTCATGCCTTCAGCCTCCTCGTCTGCCCTTGTCTGGTTTCGCCGCGACCTGCGTTGCGACGACCACGCCGCCCTCTCCCACGCCCTGGCCTGCTATGACCGGGTCCATTGTGTCTTCGTCTTCGATACCGAAATTCTTGATGCCCTGCCCAGCCGGACGGATCGGCGGGTGGAGTTCATCCTGCGCAGCGTGGAGGAACTGGATGCCGCCCTGGACGACCTTAGCCGCCGGACCGGCGGCGGGGGCAGCGGCCTTCGGGTGCGTCACGGCCGGGCCGACGAGGAGGTCCCCCGCCTGGCCGCCCAGCTTGGCGTGTCGGCGGTCCTGACCCACCGGGACTACGAGCCGGCCGCCCGGGCGCGGGACCAGCGGGTGGCCGAGCGACTGAGCGAGTTGGGCATTGAGTTCACCGACTTCAAGGATCAGGTGATCTTCGAGCGGGACGAGGTCCTGACCCAGGCCGGCCAGCCCTTCAGCGTTTTTACGCCCTACAAGAATGCCTGGCTGCGAAGGCTGCGGGCCGAGGATGTGGCGGCCTGGCCGGTGGCGGAGCGGGCGTCGGCCCTCGCGGCCAAGCCGCCCGAAGAGGGGATTCCCAGCCTCACCGCCCTGGGTTTCAGGCAGACCAATCTGGCGGACCTGCGCATGCCCACCGGAATGAGTGGCGGGCGGGCGCTCTTTGAAGAGTTCATGGATCGCATGCCGTCCTACCGCCAGGCACGGGATTTTCCCGGGGTGAAAGGGGTGTCCTACCTGTCGACGCACCTGCGTTTCGGCACGGTCTCCATCCGCCAATTGGTGAATTACGCCTGGCATCAGGGCGGGGAGGGGGGCGAGACCTGGCTCTCCGAGCTCATTTGGCGGGAGTTCTACCAGATGATCCTCTGGCATCACCCCCGGGTGGTGGCGCAGGCGTTCAAGCCGGAGTTCGATGAGGTCCGTTGGGTGGAAGATCCGGCCGGATTCGCCGCCTGGTGTGAGGGGCGCACCGGCTATCCGATCGTGGACGCTGCCCTGCGCCAGCTGAATCAGACCGGGTACATGCACAACCGGCTGCGCATGATCGCGGCCTCTTTCCTGACCAAGGACCTGGGCATCGACTGGCGCCTCGGGGAGCGCTACTTCGCCCAGCACCTCAACGATTTCGACCTCGCCGCCAACAATGGCGGCTGGCAGTGGGCGGCGTCCACCGGCTGCGACGCCCAGCCGTATTTCCGCATCTTCAATCCGGTCACCCAGTCCGAACGATTTGATGCGGAGGGGAAGTTCATCCGTCGCTATGTGCCGGAGCTGGCCAATGTGCCACCCCGTTTCATCCACGCGCCCTGGCGCATGGGTCCGGACGAGGCGCGTCGGTGCGGAGTCACAATCGGTGCGAACTATCCGGTCCCGATCGTGGACCACGCCCTGGCCCGCGAGGCCACCCTGGCGCGCTTTGCCGCGGTTCGCCCGGAGCGATAGAGCATTGGCGGATCGGGTCCGCCAAGCAAAAAGGGCGGCAGCCCCGAAGGGACCGCCGCCAATGTCCAACGAAGGGACGGGGGACTATTTCTTGCGCGCCGGAGGTACGTCCGTACAGCTGCCGTGGGCCACTTCGGCCGCCATGCCCACCGTCTCGCCTAGGGTCGGGTGGGGATGGATCGTCTTGCCGATATCCACCGCGTCGGCGCCCATCTCGATGGCCAGACAGACTTCGCCGATCATGTCGCCGGCCGAGGGGCCGACGATGGTGCCGCCGATCACCCGGTGGGTCTCGGCGTCGAAGATCAGCTTGGTGAAGCCGTAGTCGGCGCCGTTGGCGATGGCGCGGCCACTGGCGGCCCAGGGGAACTTGGCCGTTTCGACCTTCTTGCCTTCGGCCTTGGCCTGGGCTTCGGTGTAGCCGACCCAGGCCACTTCGGGATGGGTGTAGGCCACGCCCGGGATCACGGTGGCGTCGAAGGCCGCCTTGTGACCAGCGGCCACCTCGGCGGCGACGTGGGCTTCATGCACGGCCTTGTGGGCAAGCATGGGCTGGCCAACGATGTCGCCGATGGCGAAGATGTGGGGCACGTTGGTCCGCATCTGGGCGTCCACCGGGATGAAGCCGCGCTCGCCGACGATGACGCCCGCCTTCTCGGCGCCGATCTTTTTGCCGTTGGGGCTGCGCCCGGCCGACTGCAGGATCATGTCGTACTTCACCGGCTCGGCGGGGGCGCCTTCGCCCTCGAAGCTCACGTACAGACCGTCTTCCCTTGCCTCGACGGCGGTGGTCTTGGTCTTCAGCATCACCTTGTCGAAGCGTTGGGCGTTCTGCTTTTCCCACACCTTCACGGCGTCGCGGTCGGGGCCCTGCATAAGGCCGTCGAGCATTTCCACCACGTCGATGCGGGCGCCCAGGGCGGAGTACACCGTCGCCATTTCCAGACCGATGATGCCGCCGCCGATGACCAGCATCTTCTTCGGCACGAAGCGCAGTTCGAGCGCGCCGGTGGAATCGACGATGCGGTCGTCCCGCGGAATGAAGGGCAGATGCACGGCCGCCGAGCCAGCGGCGATGATGCAGTGCTTGAACTTCACCACCTTCTTCGCCCCGGTCTTGTCCTGGGCGTCTCCGGTGGTTTCTTCGACCTCGAGGTGGTGGGGGTCGAGGAAATGGCCGTAGCCGCGGATCACGTCCACCTTGCGGCCCTTGGCCATGCCGGCCAGACCGCCGGTGAGCTTGCCCACCACCTTGCCCTTGTGGGCGCGCAGCTTGTCCACGTCCACCGCCGGCTGGGCGAAGGCGACACCGAGGCCATCCATATGCTCGGCCTCTTCCATCACCGCCGCCACGTGGAGCAGGGCCTTGGAGGGAATGCAGCCGACGTTCAGGCACACGCCGCCCAGAGTGGCGTAGCGCTCGATGACCGCGGTCTTGAGGCCGAGGTCGGCGGCGCGGAAGGCGGCGGAGTAGCCGCCCGGGCCGGCGCCCAGGACCACCATGTCGTATTCCACGTCGGCCGCGCCGGCGTGGCTGGCGGCGGCCGGGGCGGCCACGGGTGCGGTGGCGGGCGCAGGGCCGGCCGCTGCGGGGGCTGCCGCAGCGGCACCGGCGGCGGCAAGCTTGATCAGCACCGTGCCTTCCGACACCTTGCTGCCAATCTGGACCAGGACTTCCTGAACCACGCCGGCGGCGCTGGACGGCACATCCATGGTGGCCTTGTCGGACTCCAGGGTGGCGATGGCGTCATCCACCTTGATGCTGTCCCCGGCCTTCACGTAAAGCTCGATCACCGGCACGTCGGAGAAGTCCCCAATGTCGGGGACCTTGACCTCCACCACGCCACCGCCAGCGGCGGGCGCAGCGGCTGGGGCGGCTGCGGGAGCCGGGGCGGCTGGGGCAGGGGCCGCGGCGGCGGCACCGGCGGCTTCCAGCTTGATCAGCACCGCACCTTCGGAGACCTTGCTGCCCAGCTCGACCAGGACTTCCTTGACCACGCCGGCGGCGGAAGAGGGGACATCCATGGTGGCCTTGTCCGACTCCAGGGTACAGATGGCGTCGTCCACCTTGATGCTGTCGCCGACCTTGACGTACAGCTCGATGACCGGAACGTCGGAGAAATCGCCGATGTCCGGAACCTTCACTTCGATGAGGCTCATGGCGATCTCCTTACAGCATGGCCCGGCGGAAGTCCGCCATGAGCTCTGCCAGCATCACGTTGAAGCGGGTAGCCAAGGCGCCGTCGATCACGCGGTGGTCGGCGGTGAGTGACAGCGGCAGGGTGAGGCGGGGCTGGAAGACCTTGCCGTCCCACACTGGCTTGATGACGCTCTTGTTGATGCCGAGGATGGCCACTTCCGGTGCATTGACGATGGGGGCGAAGTAGGTGCCACCGATGCCGCCGAGGGAACTGATGGTGAAGCAAGCGCCACTCATTTCGGCCGGGCCGAGCTTGCCGTCCCGCGCTTTCTTGGCCAGCGCGGCGGTTTCGGCGGCGATCTCGAACACGCCCTTCTTGTCGCAGTCTTTCACCACCGGCACCACCAGACCGTGCGGCGTGTCGGCGGCGAAGGCGATGTGGTAGTACTTCTTGTAGACCAGGTTGTCGCCGTCGAGGCTGGTGTTGACCTCCGGGTAAGCCTGCAGCGCTTTCACGCAGGCCTTCATAAGGAAGGCGAGCATGGTGAGCTTTTTGCCGGACTTCTCGTTCTCCTTATTAACTTGAACGCGGAAGGCCTCCAGGTCGGTGATGTCGGCGTCTTCGTGGTAGGTGACGGCCGGGATCATGACCCAGTTGCGGGACAGGTTGGCGCCAGAGATCTTCTTGATGCGCGACAGCGGCTTGCTTTCGATGGGGCCGAACTTGGCGAAGTCCACCTTCGGCCAGGGCAACAGATCCAGCCCACCGCCCAGGCTCGCGCCGGCGGGCGCCGGGGCGGCCTTGCCCGGGACCACGCCGGTGCTCATGGCGCCCTTCACGAAGGCGGTGACGTCGGCCTGGAGGATGCGGTTCTTGGGGCCGGTGGCTTTCACCTGGGCGAGATCGACCCCCAGTTCCCGGGCGTAGGCCCGCACCGAGGGGCTGGCGTGCACCTTGCCGCCGAGCTTGACCGCCGAGGGCGCGGCCGCTGGGGCAGGGGCCGCGGCCGGGGTGGGCGCTGGGGTCGGAGTGGCGGGCGCCGGGGCGGCAGGGGCGGCCGCGGGTGCAGGGGCGGCCGCGCCTGCGCCGGTGGTGACCTTGATCAGTACCGAGCCTTCGGAGACCTTGTCGCCGAGTTTGACCAGCACTTCCTGGACAACCCCGGAGACGGAGGAGGGCACATCCATGGTGGCCTTGTCGGACTCCAGGGTGGCGATGGCGTCCTCGGCCTTGATGGTGTCACCGACCTTGACGAACAGTTCGATGACGGGCACGTCGGTGAAGTCGCCGATGTCGGGCACCTTCACTTCCACGACGCCACCGCCAGTGGCCGGCGCTGCAGCCGCGGGTGCAGCCGGCGCTGGCGTGGCCGCAGGGGCCGGGGCGGCGGCGGCTGGTGCGGGCGCTGCAGCCGCTGCGCCTGCGGCTTCGATCTTGATCAGGACGCTGCCTTCGGAGACCTTGCTGCCCAGCTCGACCAGGACTTCCTTGACCACCCCGGCGGCCGAGGAGGGCACGTCCATGGTGGCCTTGTCGGACTCCAGGGTGGCGATGGCGTCGTCCACCTTGATGCTGTCGCCCACCTTGACGTACAGCTCGATGACCGGGACGTCGGAGAAGTCGCCGATGTCCGGTACCTTCACTTCGATGAGGTTACTCATTTTTTTGTCTCCTTCGGTGCTCAGACGGACATGGGGTTCGGCTTGGCCGGATCCAGGTTGTACTTGACCAGGGCGGCGGCCACCTTGTCGCGCTCGATGAGTCCGTCATCGGCCAGGGCCTTGAGGGCGGCCAGCGTGACCCAGTAGCGGTTCACCTCGAAGAAGTGACGCAGCTTTTCCCGGGTGTCGGAGCGCCCGAAGCCGTCGGTGCCCAGCGTGATGTAGGTCTGCTTGACGAAGGGGCGGATCTGGTCGGCGAAGAGCTTGATGTAGTCCGTGGCGGCCACCACAGGACCCGACGCGCCTTCGAGCTTCTGCTCGACGTGGGATTTCTTCGGCGCCTCCATCGGATGGAGCATGTTCCAGCGAGCGGTGTCCTGACCATTTCGGGCGAGTTCGTTGAAGCTCGGGCAACCCCAGATGTCGGCCTCCACGCCCCAGTCGTTCTTGAGCAGGTCGGCGGCGGCGATGACCTCGTTGAAGATGGTGCCGGAACCCAGGAGCTGGACGCGGGTTTTGCCGTCGCCGCCCTTCCGGAAGGCGTACATCCCCTTGATGATGTCGGCCTCGGCGCCTTCGGGCATGCCCGGGTGCTCGTAGTTCTCGTTCATCACGGTGATGTAGTAGTAGACATCTTCCTGCTCGGCGAACATGCGGCGCATGCCGTCTTGCACGATGACCGCCACTTCGTACTGGAAGGTCGGGTCGTAGCTGATGCAGTTGGGGATCATCTGGGCCAGGAGCTGGCTGTGGCCATCCTCGTGCTGCAGGCCTTCGCCATTCAGCGTGGTGCGTCCAGCGGTGCCGCCGATGAGGAAGCCGCGGGTGCGCTGATCCGCCGCCGCCCAGCACATGTCCATGGTCCGCTGGAGGCCGAACATGGAATAGAAGATGTAGAAGGGGACCATCTGCACGCCGTGCACGCTGTAGGCGGTGCCGGCGGCGATCCAGTCGGCCATGGAGCCGGCCTCGTTGATGCCTTCCTGCAGAACCTGGCCCGTCACCGATTCCTTATAGAACATGAGCTGGTCATGGTCTTCCGGTACATACTTCTGGCCTTCCTGGTTCCAGATGCCGTATTGGCGGAACATGCCTTCCATGCCGAAGGTGCGGGACTCGTCGGGGACGATGGGGACGATGTTCTTGCCGATCTGCTTGTCCTTGAGGAGGGTGTTCATGATCCGCACGATGGCCATCGTGGTGGAGAGCTCCCGCCCTTCGCCGGAGGCCTGCAGCAGGGCCTTGAAGGTGTCCAGGCCGGGCACGGCCAGGGCTTCGGCGACGCGGCGGCGCTGGGGCAGGAAACCACCCAGGTCCACCCGGCGCTGCATCATGTATTTGTACTCCGCGGAGTCTTCGGGGAACTTCAGGTAGGGCAGTTCCTCGAGCTTGTCGTCGGGCACCGGGATGCCGAAGCGGTCGCGGAAGCGGCCAATGGCCTCCTTATCCAGCTTCTTCTGCTGGTGGGAGATGTTCATGGCTTCGCCGGCCTGGCCCATGCCGAAGCCCTTGATGGTCTTGGCCAGGATCAGGGTGGGCTGGCCCTTGTGGTTCACTGCGGCGTTGTAGGCGGCGAAGATCTTGAAGAGGTCATGACCGCCGCGATTGAGGTTCCACACCTGTTCGTCGGTCCAGTCGGCCACCAGGGCCCGGAGCTCCGGGGTGTTGAAGAAGTGCTCGCGGACGTAGGCGCCATTCTTGGCCTTGAAGGTCTGATATTCGCCGTCGCACAGCTCCATCATCCGCTTCTTCAGGATGCCCTTGGTGTCGCGCTGGAAGAGGGTGTCCCAGTGGGTGCCCCAGACCAGCTTGATGACGTTCCAGCCGGCGCCGCGGAATTCGGATTCCAGTTCCTGAATGATCTTGCCATTGCCCCGCACCGGGCCGTCCAGGCGCTGCAGGTTGCAGTTGATGACGAAGATCAGGTTGTCCAGCTTCTCCCGGGCGGCCATGCCGATGGCGCCCAGGGATTCGACCTCGTCGGTCTCGCCGTCGCCGAGGAAGGCCCACACTTTGCGCGTGGCTGCCTTCTCCGCGTCGATGAGGCCGCGGCTGGCCAGGTATTTGGTGAAGCGGGCGGCGTAGATCGCGCAGATCGGGCCCAAGCCCATGGAGACGGTGGGGAACTGCCAGAAATCGGGCATCAGCCAGGGGTGGGGGTAGGACGAAATGCCTTTGCCATCCACTTCCTGGCGGAAGCTGTCCATCTGATCATCGCTCAGACGGCCCAGCATGTAGGCGCGGGAATAGACCCCGGGAACCGAGTGGCCCTGGAAGTAGATCATGTCGCCACCACTGTCGTGGTTGATGCTCTTCCAGAAGTGGGAGAAGCCCACGTCGTAGAGGGCCGCGGAGGAGGCGAAGGAGGCGATGTGGCCGCCCACGTTGGTGTGCTTGTTGGCCCGCACCACCATCGCCATGGCGTTCCAGCGGATGTAGGAGTGGAGCTTGATCTCCATGTCCGGATCACCGGGGTACTTGGGCTGCTGATCGGCGGGGATGGTGTTGATGTACTGGGTGGTGGCCGAGTACGGAATATTGATGCCGGCTTCGCGCCCCTCCTCGATCAGTTTCTCGATCAGGAAATGGCCGCGTTCGGCGCCTTCCTGGTCGATCACGCCTCGCAGGGCGTCCAGCCATTCCTGAGTTTCCTGGGTATCCGGATCGGATTGCAGGAGCACATTTTGTGTGGGTGTCATGGTCTCTCTCCTTTTTGTTACTGCGTCGGTAGGGCCGCGGGTAGCGGCCGCGACGCGGCATTTCATCCGCGTAGAGATGATCTTATACGCGCCGTCGAAATTTTACAATACAGAAATGCGTTTCAGTATGTGAAACGCGATCGGTGTCGTATCTGTGTGGGGGTTCCTCCCTCCCTGCATATTGAAGCCCCGGTGGCACCCGCAATAACCCCGTCGCAGCGCAGGCGCCGCCGATCGGGTTTGACGGGGAAGTGGGGCGAGGATCCGGGTCGGCCTATGGCCGCCAGCCCACCGCTGCGTCGCGCAGTGGGGCCGCTCATCCGGATGAGTGGAAAAAAAACGACCGGGGGAAAGGGGAGGGAGAGGGAGATCCCCCGGTCGTACCTGAAAGCGGGAAGCGTGACCACGGCCGTGCGATGGGGGCTCATGGCCGGCTCTCGCCGGAGGCGGGCTGGCTTCGCCCGTCTTTTGCCAAGCCCGCCGAGATCGTGCGGGTGCTCGTGACAGTGACGTGATGGTCATCAGAGAACGGACGTTCTTCACAAATCATCACGACACCATCGACCTTTTCTTTTAAGGGGGTCTCTAGCGCTTCCCGGAGGTACCCGCCGCGGGATCCGTGCCGAATGCGGCATCGGGCGGCGAGCGAAAGCACTGAATCATACCCCCGCCTTGCCGCGGGTGAAATGGCAGCGCGGACCCTTTGCGGCCCTGCTGGCTCCGGGCTGGATCCCCGGCGAAATCCGGTGGCCGTCCGCTCCCCGGCAGCGAACCCCGGGGCCGCGGGAAGTCGGCGGTGGCCCAGGCCGTCACCCGGCGATCCCTGGGGAACCCGCGGGGGACGGCATGGAATGAAATGTGGCGTCACGGCCTTCTCCCTGTTCCTCCTCGATGGCGGCCACTGTACGTGGGCGGTCGCCGGGTGGACATTCGAGAAAACACGTAATTGGGGCAGACATTAGGGAAAGTCCTGATGGGGCAGAGGCGGTCAGGGGAGAAAAATGACGCCAGACTCCACGGGGCGTGATGGGCCCCGTGGTCACGGCCTGCTCAGGGGAGGGGCATGGACACAGGCGACACTTCGTCGGCGCCGTCGCTCGCCCCGGGGCGGTTTCCCGGGCGGTGGGCGGTTGGCGCGCCTTATCTTGCGGTGGTGGCCTTTGCGGCAGTCATGCTGGCCCTGGTCTGGGCTCTGCAGGCGGAAGAGGTGCGCAACCAGCGCGCCGCCGTGACCCGGGATGTGCAGTGGGCCGAACAGACGATCCGTCTCCACACCCAGAGCACGGAAGAGTTTCTGGGGCAACTCGCGAGGGAGATCGGCCGTGGAAGTCTGACGGAAGACGAGTTCCGCAGCCGCGCGGCCCAGTTCATGGTGGCCAATCCGGAGCTGGAATCGATCGTCTGGGTGGATGTGGGGGAGAGGGCGCGCTGGAACGCATCGGAAGGGGAGACGGACTGGCCGGTCGGGGATCATCTCCACTTTCTGCAGCTCGAGCCCTTTTCCCTCGCCCTGAAATGGGGGCGTGCGGTCTATGGGCCCCCCTACGTCCGAACCCGCGATCATTGGGTCATCGATGTCTTTGCGCCGGTTACGCGGGGAGGGCGCCCCTTCGGCGCCGTGGTGGGCGTATACGGCGCCGATCGGATGGTGCGCCATCTGATTCCGGGTTGGCTGGGCGACAAGTACCGCATCGCCCTGATCGGTCCGGAGGGTGTGGAATTGGCCGCCAATGGGGCGATGCGGGCCCTGGATGAAACCCTCGACGTGCAGCTTCCCCTGGATCCGCCGGGGCATGGCCTGGTGCTGCGGGCGACGGCGCTGCAGCGGGTCGGGGGAGTGCCCCGCAGCCTGCCCACCGCAGCCATCGCCGGTTTGTCGGTGCTCATGCTATGGAGTCTCTGGGTATTGCGGGGCAGCCGGCGGGGCCAGTTGCAGATGGAAAAGGAGCGGGACCGGCTCTTCAACTTCTCCCTCGATCCGCTGTGTGTGGTGGGGCTGGACAGCGTGTTCCGGCGATGCAATCCAGCCTTCGAGACGGTGCTCGGCTACAGCCCGGAGGATCTGCCTGGCCGCAATTTTCTCGACCTGATCCACCCCAAGGATCTGCCCGGGGCGGTGGAGCAGTTGCGCGCCCTCGCGGCGGGGCAGCCGGTGCGCTTCGAACTGCGCTGCCGCTGCGCCGACGGCTATTACAAGTGGCTCGCCTGGAGCTTCAACCCGGTCCTCGATGAGCGCCTCATTTACGGGGTGGGCAGCGACGTCACGGCCCGCAAGGCAGCGGAAGAAGCCCTCCAGGCCGAATCTTCGTTCCGCAAAGCCATGGAGGATTCCATGGTGACCGGCATGCGGGCGATCGACATGGAAGGCCGCATCACCTATGTCAACCGTGCCTTCTGCCGGATGGTGGGTTTGGGCGCCGAGGAACTGGTGGGGGCTCTGCCGCCGTTTCCCTATTGGCCGGTGGAGGAGATGGATCTGTGCGCCCGCTACCTCGCCCTGACCCTCGCGGGTAGGGCGCCGCCGGGGGGATTTGAGATGCGGGTCCGGCGCAAGGACGGCGAGCGGATCGACACCCGCTTCTACCTCTCGCCCCTCATCGATACGGCCGGCGTTCAGACCGGCTGGATGGCGGCGGTGACCGACATTACCGAACCGAAGCGCATCCGGGCCAATCTGGAAGCGGCCCAGCAGCGCTTCGAGGCAGTGCTCGACGGCCTGGAGACCGCGGTTTTCGTGGCCGACGCGCGGACCGACGAGATCCTCTTCGCCAATCGGGCTTTCAAGGTCATCCACGGCTTCGACGCCGTGGGGCGCAGCGCCCGGGGGGCGGCCGTCCCTCAGCCGGAGCGGGGCGATTACCGGGTCGATCCTCGCAACCTGGGGCCGCAGGATGTGCCCACCGACCTCTTCGACGGCGAACTGCAGCACCCCTTGTCCGGCCGCTGGTACCACGTGCGGGAGCTGGCCACCCGCTGGGTGGACGGGCGGGTGGTGCGCATGGGGGTCGCCACCGAGATCACCGATCGCAAGCACATGGAGCAGGTGGCGCGGGAGCAGGAAGAGCGCCTCGCCAGCACCTCGCGCCTGATCACCATGGGGGAAATGGCCTCCACCCTCGCCCACGAACTCAATCAGCCCCTCGCGGCGATCACCAATTACAGCATGGGCTGCGTGACCCGGCTACGCTCCGGCCACTATCGCCCGGAAGACCTGCTGGGGGCGATGGAAAAGGCCGCCTCCCAGGCCGAGCGGGCAGGCAAGATCATCCGCCGGATTCGGGACTTCGTGCGCAAAAGCGAACCCCGGCGGGCCGCCGTGTCCCTGGCCGAAGTCATGGACGACGCCCAAACTATGGCGGAACTCAACACCCGGCGGGCCGGGGTCAAGCTGGTGGTGGACGTCCCCGACACGCTGCCGGCCGTGTTCGCCGACCGCATCATGGTCGAGCAGGTGGTGCTGAACCTGCTGCGCAATGGCGCCGAAGCCATGGCGGCGACCCCTGCTGAGGCGCGGGTTCTCGAGGTGAGAGCGCGGGAGGTCGCGGGGGGAATGGTCCAGGTCTCGGTGGCCGATCGTGGGCACGGCATCAGCGACGAGGATCTGGAGCGCCTCTTCAAGCCCTTCTTCACCACCAAGGCAGAGGGGATGGGGATGGGCCTCAACATCTGCCGCTCCATCATCGAATTTCACGGCGGGCGGCTGTGGGTCGAGCCGAACCCGGATGGGGGTACCATATTCCACTTCACCCTTCCGCTGGAGACCGCCGGTGTCCCCTTCGCAGAATCTGCCTGACCAGATGATCTACGTCGTCGACGACGATGAGGCCCTGCGGGATTCCCTTCTTTGGCTCCTCGATTCCCATGGCTTCGCGGCCACCGGGTTCGGTTCGGCCGAGGACTTCCTCGCCGCGTACTCGGCCACCATGACCGGGTGCCTGATCCTGGATGTACGCATGCCGGGAATGAGCGGACTGGAGTTGTTCGAGACCCTGCAGCGCCGCCATTGCGTCTTGCCTGTGGTGTTCATCACCGGTCATGGCGACGTCCCGATGGCGGTTCTGGCGCTCAAGAAAGGTGCGGCAGACTTCATCGAAAAGCCGTTCAACGACAAGGACATGCTCGATCTCGTCGGCGATTGCCTGGCTCGGGAGCGGGCCCAGCGGGGACGCTTGCGCCAGGAGGCGGAGGTTGCACGTCGCCTCGGGCTCCTGACTGCCCGGGAGCGCGAAGTGCTGGACTTGATCGTCGCCGGGCGTTTGAACAAGCAGATTGCGGACGACCTGGATATCAGCATCAAGACCGTGGAGGTTCATCGGGCCCGGGTCATGGAAAAGATGGCTGCGGGTTCTCTGGCTGAACTCGTGCAGGCAGTCGTCGGCCTCGACACCCAGCGAAAGGACGGGGCCTAGCCGGGGGCGAGCTTAGTGAATCGCCGATAAGTTCTGATAAAATCACGGGTTTTCCGTTTGGAACCGAAGTCATGACGGCTCACATTCTCGATGGCAATGCCTTGTCGGCCTCGGTGCGCGGGCAGTTGGCGGAAGACGCCGCCGCCCTCACGGCCCGGGGCGTGCAGCCGTGCTTGGCGGTGATTCTGGTGGGGGCCGACCCTGCCTCGGCCGTTTACGTTCGCAACAAGGTCGCAGCCTGCGAAAAGGCGGGGATCCGTTCCCTGCGTTTCGATTATCCGCAGGATGCTGACCCGGACACGGTACTCGCCCGAATCGCCGAACTGAACGCAGATCCGAGCGTCCATGGCATCCTGGTCCAGTTGCCCCTGCCGCCCCAGTTCGACGAAGCCGCGGTGCTCGAGGCGATCAGCGTGACCAAGGACGTGGACGGCTTCCATGCCGAAAACGTCGGCCGGCTCTCCCAGGGCCAGGAAGCTTTTTTCCCGTGCACTCCCCACGGCGTGATGAAGATGCTTGAAGCCGCCGAGGTGCCGGTTAAGGGCGCCCACGCCGTGGTCATCGGGCGTTCCAACATCGTCGGCAAGCCCATGGCGATGCTGCTCCTGCGGGCCGGGGCGACGGTCACCGTCTGCCATTCCCAGACCCGAGATCTGGCGGAGCACACCCGGCGGGCCGACATCCTCGTCGCAGCGGTTGGGCGCCCGGGTTTCGTGACCGGCGACATGGTGCGGCCGGGCGCCGCCGTCATCGACGTCGGCATCAACCGCCTGAAAGAGGGGCCCAACGCTGGCAAGCTCTGCGGCGACGTGGATTTCGAATCGGTGCGGAAGGTGGCTGGGGTGCTGACGCCGGTCCCCGGTGGCGTGGGGCCGATGACCATCACCATGCTGTTGGCCAATACCGTCGAATCCGCCCGGCGAGCCGCCCGGGCCCAGGGAGTCTGAGATGAGTGACGCCCCTCTGCCCGTGGTCGGCATCATCATGGGCTCCAATTCCGATTGGCCAACCATGCAGGCCGCGGCCCGGATCTTGACGGATTTTGGCGTGCCCTTCGAAGCCCGCGTCGTGTCCGCCCACCGCACGCCGGACCTGATGTTCGACTATGCGGAGTCTGCTCGCGGGCGGGGGCTCAAGGCCATCATCGCCGGCGCGGGGGGGGCGGCCCATCTGCCGGGCATGGTGGCGGCGAAAACCACCTTGCCGGTGCTTGGCGTGCCGGTCCAGTCCCGGGCGCTGTCGGGTCAGGATTCCCTGCTCTCCATCGTCCAGATGCCCAAGGGAGTTCCAGTCGCCACCTTCGCCATTGGCGAAGCGGGGGCGGCCAACGCCGGGCTCTTCGCAGTGTCCCTGCTGGCGGTGGAGGATGAGGATCTTGCCGGTCGTTTGGCTGATTTCCGTCAGCGGCAGACCGACACGGTGCTCGCCATGACTCTGGACCCATTGCCATGATTCTGCCCCCAGCCAGGTTGGGCATGCTGGGAGGCGGCCAGTTGGGCCGCTTCTTCGTTTCCGCCGCCCACGAAATGGGCTACAAGGTTTGGGTGCTGGATCCGGATTCCCATAGCCCGGCCGGGCTGATCGCCGATCGCCATCTGGTGGCCGGCTATGACGAATACGCCGCCCTGGATGAATTGGCGGAAGGCTGCGCGGGCATCACCACCGAATTCGAGAATGTACCGGCAGAGACTCTGGATTACCTCGCCAAATTCGTTCCGGTGCGGCCCTCGGCCCAGGCCGTCGCGGTATGCCAGAACCGCATTGCGGAAAAGACCTTCCTGCGGGATCACGGCCTGCCCCACGGACCCTTCGCGGTCATTCGCGGGGAGGCTGACATCACCGCCGCCAACGCGGGGCTGTTTCCGGCGGTCCTGAAGGTGGCCCGCTTTGGCTACGACGGCAAGGGGCAGGCCCGGGTTGCGGACCGGGCCGAGGCGCTCCATGCCTTCCACCAGTTCCAGAACGAACCCTGCGTACTTGAAAAGATGCTGAGCCTCGACTACGAGGTTTCGGTCGTGCTGGCCCGGGACGAGGCCGGGGCGGTGGCCGTCTTTCCGCCCGCGGAAAACAGCCATCGCCGCGGCATTCTGGACGTCACCATCGCCCCGGCTCGGGCGTCGGTCTGCCAGCAGGATTCTGCTCAGGAGGTCGCCGAGCGCATCGCGCAGGCCCTGGATTATGTCGGTACACTGGGCGTGGAATTCTTCGTTTGCCGTGGCGAGCTGCTGGTCAATGAAATGGCACCACGCCCCCACAACAGCGGCCACCATACCCTCGACGCCTGTGTGACCAGCCAGTACGACCAGCAGGTGCGCGCCCTGTGCGGCCTGCCCTTGGGGCTGCCCCGCCAACATTCCCCGGCGGTGATGGTCAATCTGCTGGGTGAATTGTGGTTCGAGAACGGCGATCCCCACGGTCATTATCGCGAGCCAGACTGGTCCGTCCTTGCCGCCGTTCCCGGCTTGCGCCTTCATCTGTACGCCAAGCACCACGCCCGCCACGGGCGCAAGATGGGCCACTTCACGGTGGTGTGCGAGGACGCGGTTCAGGCAGTCGAGCGCGCGATGGCGGCCCGCCAGGCCATCGGCATCCGTGATGAGTGAGGTTTCGCCCGTCGTGGACGACGCCCAGATTCAGCGGGCGGTGGACTTCCTGCGGGCGGGCGAATTGGTTGCCTTGCCGACGGAAACGGTCTATGGCCTCGGGGCCGATGCCCTGAACGCGGACGCGGTCGGCAAAATCTTCGCAGCCAAGGGCCGCCCGGCCGATCATCCCGTGATCGTGCATCTTGGCGATGCCGAGGCGCTGCCAGTCTGGGCGGCGAGCGTGCCGAAGGAGGCCATCGCCCTGGCGCGGGCTTTTTGGCCCGGGCCGCTCACCCTGATCCTGCGGCGCTCCGACGAGGTACCGGACATCGTCACCGGCGGCCAGGATACGGTCGGCGTGCGGGTGCCCAATCATCCTGTGGCGCTGCGCCTACTCCGCGCCTTCGGCTCCGGCATTGCGGCGCCCTCGGCCAACCGATTCGGTCGCATCAGCCCGACCACGGCGGAGCATGTGCAGTCCGAACTTGGGGACAAGGTCAGTCTGGTACTTGACGGTGGCGCTTGTCAGGTCGGCATCGAATCCACGATCCTCGATCTGTCCCGCGATACCCCAGAGATCCTACGTCCCGGAGCTATCTCGCCGGAGGCGATTGCCAACGTGATCGGGCGACATCCGGCCGTGCGCCAGGCCGCCGGGCCGGCCCCCGGGGTTCCGCGGGTTTCGGGGGCGCTCGAGGCTCACTATGCCCCCCGCACCCCGCTCCGCATCGTCCAACCCCCCCGATTGCGGGACGTGCTGAACATGCAGCGTCACAGCGGGGCCCGCTGCGCCGTCATCGCCCACACCCAGCCAGCCCTGGCGGGGGAGCCCTATGCGTGGTGGATGCTGCCTGCCGAGCCGGCCGGATACGCCCATGATCTCTATGCGGCGCTGCGCGCTGCGGATACCTCTGGTGCCGCCCTCATCGTGCTTGAAGCGCCGCCGACCGATGCTGCCTGGCTCGCCGTGAACGACCGTCTGCGTCGTGCCGTCGCAGGGGCTGGCCACCCAGCAGCCTGAGCCGCCTTCCAAACCCTGCTCCGATTTCGCTATAATCCGCCCCCTCGGGCCGATAGCTCAGCTGGGAGAGCGCCGCGTTCGCAATGCGGAGGTCGAGGGTTCGATCCCCTTTCGGTCCACCAAGAACACTTCCGATGCAGTCCCATGAAGGCCGGAAAGCCAAGCAAAATTAAGGCTTCCGGCCTTTTTTACGTCCACAACGTCCCAAACCGTCTCTTGAAATCCGACGGTAACTGGCGGTAACTTTGGCGGTAACATGACTGCTCTCAAGAGGAGTTACCGTCATGGCCCTGACAGACACCGCGATCCGCCACGCCAGGCCTGGTGACAAGCCCGTCAAACTCTCGGACGAAAAGGGCTTGTATTTGCTCATTCACCCCAATGGCGGTAAGTGGTGGCGCTTCGATTACCGCTTTGGCGACAAGCGCAAGACACTGTCCATGGGGGTCTATCCGGACGTCAGCCTCAAAGACGCGCGCGAGCGGCGCGACCAGGCCCGGAAGCTCCTAGCACAGGACATCGACCCTGGCGAAAACCGCAAGGTGCAAAAAGCGGCGAAGCAGGAACGAGCGGCAAACAGCTTCGAAGTGGTCGCGCGCGAATGGTTTGCCAAGAATTCGCCTCGTTGGGCGAAGAGTCACGCCGACAAGATCATCGCCCGGCTGGAAAACGATGTGTTTCCCTGGCTGGGAGAAAAGCCCATCGCCGAAATCAAGGCGCCCGATCTGCTTGTTTGCCTGCGCCGGATAGAAGACCGCGGAGCCGTTGATACGGCGCACCGCGCCCAGCAAAATTGTGGGCAAGTGTTTCGCTATGCAATCGCTACCGGGCAGGCCGAGCACGATATTTCCGCAGACCTTCGGGGGGCACTACCCCCCGCCAAGAGCGGCAACTTCGCCGCCATCACCGAACCAGCCAAGGTCGGCGCCCTGCTGCGAGCGATGGACGCGGTCAATGCCGGATTCATCGTGAAATGCGCGCTACGCCTCGCCCCTTTGGTTTTCGTTCGGCCCGGGGAGCTGCGGACCGCGCAATGGGCCGACATCGACCTGGAGGGGGCGGAATGGCGCTATTTCGTGACCAAGACCAAAACCTCGCATTCTGTGCCATTGGCCACCCAGGCGGTCGCCATCCTGGGAGAACTGCACCCTTTGACCGGTCAGGGCCGCTATTTATTTCCTGGCGCGAGGGATAAAGACCAGCCGATGAGCGGCGGCGCCATCGGCATGGCACTCAGACGGGCCGGCTACAACACGCGGGAAGAGCATACGGGACACGGGTTTCGGGCAATGGCGCGGACGATCCTTCATGAAGAACTGGAGTTCGACCGGGAAGTGATCGAACACCAGTTGGCACACCGGGTTCCCGACGCGTTGGGCAACGCCTACAACCGGACGAAGTTCATCAAGCAGCGGCGGGCGATGATGCAGGAGTGGGCGGACTATCTCGACAAATTGAAGGCGGCGGAAGACTAATGTCACCGAGCGGCACTACTGCCGCGCGACGTCATCCTCAGCGGCCCAGGTAAATCGCCGTTACCTGCTCCCGCTCGTGCCCGAGTTCCCGGGAAATCTGCAGCCGGGCCGCGCGGTCGAGGGCCTTCTGTGCGGGCGTTAGCTGGCGGCTCGTCGGCCCGCCTTGGGCCGGGCAAGGCCAGCCGGTGAGTTCCTGGTAGCGGGCCTGGGCGTAGGCATGGCGCAGGCCGTGCACGCCATGGATGCCGGCCAGGCTGCACTGATGCTTGAAACGGTCGAGCTGCGCCTTATAGGTCATGCCGGCTGGAATCAGACTTCCTTTCCCACAGTGGGCGCGGACAGTATCGAGCACGGCCCGCTGCTCGGCGGTGCGGATGGGTATCTCCCGCTCCTTGCCACCCTTGCACCACGAGGCCTTCAAGATCAGCACCTCACCCCGATCCGCAAAGCTCGCATTGAACTTGATCGACTCGGCCCGGCGTAGGCCGAAGGCCGCCTGCAGTTCCAGGGAGAGGCGGGAATTCGTGTCGGTGAGCCGCTCCAACTGGATCTCCTGAAGCACGCTCGCCTTGCTGACGTTGGTGACGAAGCGCCGGTCGGCGATGCCGTAGGCGTCATTGCTGCGGGCGACCATGCTGGCCTTGTCCAGCTTCTCGGCCCACCAGCGCAGGTGCGCCATGCGGTTCTTCATCGTCCCGGCCGACAGGCCTTCTTCCGTCCACCGCTCCACCAGGGCTTCGACATGCTTCGGTTTGAGGCCTTGGGCGCTCAGGTTGCGGAACCCCAACTCGTGAAGCTGGGTGGCGACCAGGGCCAGGGTCCGCTCGCGTTCGGCCTGGGTGGCGAAGGAGCCGTCGCGGTTGCGATGGCACAACTGTTTGAGCTGGTAGTTGAGGTTGCGCATGGTGTCTCCGGAGGGGGCGAAATGGTCGGCTGAGTCGTCGGGTTCGGAGTCCCCGCCATCGGGAAACGCCAACTCACGAAAGAAGGCGCGCCAGAAGCGCTCCTGCGCGTCGACACTGGGCTTGGTCCTTGGCATGGCTTTCCTTTCGTTCAGAGCGGTACGGCGGTCGGTGTAAAGCTGTCCGGTAAGTGTTTCTGCTCGACTTGCTGGCCGTGGCCGGGCAAGTGGAAGGCTGCTGAGCACGGGGCACCACCCCCGTTCTGTACGGTTTCTTTGCTGCTCGCCTGCGCCGCACGCGCATTGGCGTCCCGCCGCGCTCCGGGAGGAGCGGTGAGGCGGGAGGACCATTGACCCAGGGTCCAAGGAGCGCCGATCAGGCGCGAATGCGATCCGTCCGGGGATCAGCCGGCAAGGGCAGTCGGGCTGCGCTTGCATGCGAGGGAAACGAGGTTCGGGACCTCGGAGGGGTTCGGGACCCCGTCACGTGGCGGCGTCATGCACCGCCATCGTCTTTCTACCGCTCCGCCCGCTTCGGGAAGCCACGCGCCTCAAGGACTTGCGGCATCCGCGGACTGTGGTAGGCGCGTCGTCACTAGCCGCGCTGCCGCTAGTGACGACGCGCGCTCGCTGGCGCTGGCAACCCCCGCCACCTTGCGTGGGGAGGCATCGCCCCGCCGGGGGCAGGTCGGGCCTGCTCCGGCGGCTCTTGCTACCGGCCGGTCGGCCGCACGAGGCGCAGGAGCGTCCCGTGTCGCTAGGGCTGACGATGCAGGTACGGATAGCCGACCCGCTCGTAGTATTCCCGGGCCATTCTCCGTTCGTCCGAGCCGTTGCTGCCGTAGCCATCGGCGCGCGGGGCGTTGGCCCAATTCATGATGCCAGCCAGGTCGGCGATGAAGCCACGGAGCACGAGTTCCGGCGTGACCCCATCGACGGCACATACCGCGATGAACTCGGGCGGCAGTTCCAGGGTGAGGCGCTGCTTACGGTCTTGCATGGGATAGTTCTCCTATGAGGGGCGCGCGCGTCGCCCCGGCCTGCGGCGGTGCGACCGGAGTCACGTGGGTGCTGGACGAGGAACGACGTGTACCGGCATATACCGGGGCAATTGGCCTGCTTGAGGGAAAAGGCCGCAGCCGGCAGGCGGAAACCTGCATCGTGCGGGCGGGTCCCGGCAGTAGCCGGATGTCCTGGAAGACACCGCGGCACCGGTTGCGCTACGCATGGGCGTAGCGTGACGGGGCGGCAGCCGTTCCCAATGACGCGGCCGGGCCACCCGAAATTGCTTCAACTCCAGGGTCGGTGCGATGAACACCGATCCGATCTCATCGGTCCCGGCCTGGCGGCCGCACGGGTTGCAGAACCGTTCCCGTGTCTCTCGAAGGGCTGGGATTCCCGCCTCGGGCGGCCGGCCTAGCTACCGGTGTGGTACGTCAGCGGCATGACTATATTCCGTCGCGTCGGCGATGGCGCAGGGTCGGGCAGTGGGCTGCTGGGTTGCCACCGCCAAGCGCCAGCCTACGCGCTGCATTGGTAAGCCAATTGTGCTGCAAGCGCTGGCTCGCCGTACTTGCATGGTCCGACGAACCCGTTACCGGTAACGGGCGATCCCGCAGCGGACAGGAAGAGTCAGATTCGGAGTCGCTCTGCTTGCTGCTCACGATCATCCGAAAGGCCGCCTATGGGCGCGGAGCGTCAACGCGTACTCCCGGCCATTATGAATAGTTGGCCATTATGAATAGTTTCCAGTTATGAACAGTTGTGGCCTTGGAAGGGCTGAAGCGCCCAGTCTCTGCGACTGATCGCGAGCCGTGGCTTGCCCCGGTCTGGACATAGCTTCGCTGCTGGCGCGGCACTGTATCTCCCCCGTCGACCCCGCAAGCCGGGGGATTGCCTCACTGATTTACAGGATGTTGTGCTAGATTACATTCGGCTATTCCGGGCGAGCAGACTTTGCCCCTTGCGGACGGCCAATCAAACATGATATCCGCCAAGGAGAGAGGTGCAGCGCTGTCGCGGCAGTGCTGCATCGGACGCGAATGACGAAGGAGTCCGACGGTCTCGGCAATCCCCGGCAGGCGAACGTCCAGCCAGCGGCGCCCGCGTCCGCCCCAGGCCACGCCCACAGGCCAGTGGCCATCGAGATCGGGCCCGGTGCGGGCCGGCGCGGCGGTGGTGCGAGCGGCAGCGGCGACGCCGTCTCCGGCGGCAGCAGTGGTGGTCGCGGCGGTGATGGTGACGGTGGCGGCGGTGCACCGCCGCCGGCCACCGGCGCACCCGGCTTCTCGCGCCACACCTTGGCGATGGCACTCGCGGCCGTGGTCGTCGTCGGTGCCGCCGCGGCGCTGCTGATGCCGGGCAAGGATTCGGTGAGCCCGCAGGAAGCACAGCAGCGAGTGCAGGAGTTCGCCGCCGCGGGCAGCATCCGCACCGAACGGGTGCCGCCGGCGGAGCTCGCCGGCGCGCTCGACAGCATCCCTCTGAAGGCCGACGAGAAAGTCCGTCTGAAGGCCCAGCTCGATGGCGGCAGCGCACGCTTGGTCTACCTGACGTTGTGGGACAACGTCGCCGAAGACGATGACCGCGTCCGCATCGACAGCGCCACCTTCTCGTTCGAGGTCCGGTTGAAGAACCGTCCGACGCGCATCGCTGTACCCGAACCGCCTTCCGGCGTGCTGAACGTCGTCGGCACGCGCGACGGCGGCGGCGGCATCACCGTCGCGATGATGTCCGGCAGCACCACGGTACGCCTCCCGGTGATGGCGATCGGCCAGGCGCTCGGCGTCCCGGTTGTCGCGGCGCCCTGAAGTTCCGAAGCCATGCAGCAGCTCTTCACCCTGTTCAAGTCGCTGCCGCTGCCGCTGAAGATCGGCGTCAGCGTGGTCGTGCTGCTGCTCGTCGTCTCGATCGCGCAGAGCGTCCCCGGGTTGCTGATGATCTCGGCGCTGATCGCGTGGGTGCTCGTGATCAGCACGCTGCTCTATGCCTCGGGCATCGCACCGGCGCTCGGCACCTTGCCGGTGGTCGGACCGTACATCGTCGCGCTCGCCGGTGTGGCCGCAGCGCACATGCCGGCACGGCCGGCTGCGCCGAGCGGGCCGGTCGCCGCGCCGGTCAAGCCGGCCGCGGTCAAGGTCAACCGCGCCGAGATCGCCGAGCGCGCCAGCGCCGAGCTGCGTGCGCTGCTCGGCGGCCACCCGGCCGTGGCGCACATCGCCGACGAACTGATCCCGCATGCGCGTGCCAGCGCGCGCGAGGGCAAGCGCCTGTTCGGGCTGAACGTGCCGTGGCTCGTCGTGATCCACGGACCGCGCGGCGTCGGCAAGTCGAGCGTGGCGCGCGCACTCGCCGAGCTGCTGATCGGGCTCGACGTGGTCGAGCGCCCGGTCACGCTGGCGATCGAGCCGCCTCCTCCGGGCCGCGCCGACACCGAATGGGGCCAGGTGCTCGAACGCGGACTCGACGCGGTGCTGCTGCTCGACAACGCCGACTGGCTCGCCGAAAAAGGCATGAGCAGCGCGATGCCGGTCAGCCACACCGTGCTGGCCGCGCTAATCAACCTTGCCGCGCGCGGCGCCGGGCGCGTCGCAGTCGTCGTCAGCCTGACCAGCGAGGCCTTCGACACCGCGTTCGGCGACAAGGCGAAGACCTACCTGAACAAGACCAGCTACCAGGAACTCGAGTGCGTTGCGCTCGGCGACGAAGCGCTCGCGCGCATCTTCGAGGCGCGGCTGGCCGACGGCTCGGTCCGCGTCGGCAGCGGCACGCACGAGGAGATCGTGCGCTTCGCGCGCAACCAGCGTCGCACCGGCGACACGAAGCAGTTTGACTATGCGGAGGCGATGCGGCGCGCCTCGGAGCGGATCATCAAGCGCGTCAAGATCGCCGGCCGCGCGGTCGCCGAGCCGGCCGACCTGCGCTGGCTGTCCAACGAAGAGGCTTAACGGAGGCACCATGAGCACTGCAAGCCCGCGCGGGCGCAACTCGGAAAGCGTCGAAGATATCCTCGCCGAGATGGATGGCATGGTCGGTCTCGACCACGTGAAGACGCAGCTGCGCCAGTTTATCGCGCTCGCGCGCGTGATGGTGTTGCGGCGCGACCGCGACCTGCCGACGCCGCGCATCAGCCTGCACATGGTGTTCTCGGGTCCGCCCGGCACCGGCAAGACGGTGATGGCGCGCAAGGTCGGCCGGCTGCTGCGCGCGGTGCGGCTGCTGACGCGCGGCCACTGCGTCGAGGTCGACCGCTCTGATCTCGTCGCACAGTACGTCGGCCAAACCGCGGCGAGGACGCGCGAAGTCGTCGACAAGGCGCTCGACGGCGTGCTGTTCATCGACGAAGCCTACATGCTGACCAAGCAGTCCAAGCAGCAAGGCGGCATGGACCCGTTCGGCCAGGAGGCGGTGGACACGCTGGTCGCGCAGATGGAGAACTACCGCGAGCGGCTCGTCGTGATCATCGCCGGCTACACCGACGACATCCGCGACTTCGTCGCCTCGAACGCCGGACTGAAGAGTCGCTTCTCACGCTACATCGACTTTGAGAGCTACAGCGGCGACCAGCTCGTCGAGATCTTCATGACGATTTGCGAGGAGAACAGGGTCGTTCTCAGCGACGAGGCTAAACGCACCGCGCGCCAGACGATCAACCAGATCGCGCAGCAGAACCGCACCGCGAAGGACTTCGGCAACGCGCGCGTCGTGCGCACCTTCTTCGAGACGGTGCTGGTCGCGCAGGCCGAGCGGCTCTCGCGCGAACCCGACGTCGAGGGCCTGTCCGACGACGCGATGCAGCGCATCGAGCGCGAAGACATCGCGGTCGCGCGCGACATCCGCGACCAGAACGGATGAGCACGGCCGCCGCCTCGTCGCTGCCCGCCACCGCCGCGCTGCTGTGGCGCGCCTCGCCGCGCTGGCGCTGGACCGTCGTCGCCGCAATGGTGCTGACGGTGCTCGCGCTGATGGGGCGCATGGGCGGCGGCAGCGGCTCGGGGTCCCCGTCGCCGGCGCCGCTGCCGATGCCCGGTCCCGGCGCGACGCCGGGCGGCGGCACGCTGAACACCGTCCCGCCGGTCAACCAGATGGCCAGCGTGCGCCTGGCCGACTTCCACACCGCCTCGACGCAGGCCGACGCGATCAAGGGCGAGGTCGAACGCTGCGAGGCGCGCGCGGCAGCGTTCGCGAAGCTGCAGCCGGGTGACGCCGCACAGGCGCAGATGGCGCAGAAGGACGACATCCAGAAGGCGCAGGCCTGCGCGCCGCTGCTCGCGGCGAGCGACAAGCGCTGGACCGAGATCGCGCAGGCGTTCGCGGCCGTCGAAGCGGCGCCGGCGCGCGGCGCGGTGCAGGAGCTGCAGGCCGGCCTCGGCAAGCTCGACCCGTTCGACCTGTCGCGCTCAGCCGCGGTGCGGCAAAACCTCGGCGAGCGCATCAACACCCTCGCGCAGGGGCTCGACGCGTACGACGAGGCGGTCAAGGCGCTCGCGCGCCAGGTGGCGCTCTACACGGCGAGCAACGGCACCTCGCTCGACGCCGCGAAGCAGATCCAGGAACAGTCCGCCAAGCTGCGCACGCTCGCGATCCGGCCGCGCCCGGACGCGATCACGCCAGCGCAGGCCGAGACGCTCGCCGAGGCCGACCGTATCGGCGCCGAGGTCGACGCCGCCGAGCAGCGCCTGCAGACCCTCGCGCAGGCCTGGCAGCGGCGCGACGCCGACCCGCAGACGGTCGCGAACCTGATCGCGCAGCTGAGCGATGTCGACCGCGTGCGCTGGGACAACGGCGCGAACCGGCCGGCCAAGCTCGCCGCGATGGAAGTGGCGGTCGCGGCGCAGCTGCCGGGGGTGCTGCAGAACCTGCTGTCCGGCTACGAACGCGAGCGCACACGTGTCGCCGGCGACCGCATCCTCGGCGTGCAGGCGCTCGCCGGTCGGCTGCGCGCGCCGGTGCCGGGCGATCTGCGCGGCCGGCTCGACAAGGTGGTTGCGGAGGTCGAGGCGAGCAAGATGCGGCTGGCGCGACTGCTGACGGTCGAGCAGGCGTGGAACGCGAAGACGGCGGGAACGCGCAACGCAGCACTCGAACAGGACGTGATCGCGTCGGTGCGCGCGGTGCGCGATGCGAACTCGGCCGAGGTGAATCGCTACGACGCCGGAGCGTTCGGCGAGCACGAACGGCGTGCCTGGACCACGCTGCATTCGGCACTCGCCGAGATCACCGGCGGCGGCCCGGGCGCGATGCTTTCGGTGGCGGTCGACGCGACCGGCATCGCCGACCGCTTCCTGAAGGACCTGCCGGCCCACTTGGCGAGCGCGCTCAAGGGCGGCGGCTTCATCCCGGCGAGCAACGCCGAGACTGCGTCGATCCGTCTCGTCTTGACGGACCCGCGCGTCAAGCAGCAAGCCAACGCCGAGGACGGCATGAAGGTCTTCGAGGTCGCCGTGCAGGCCCGCGCACACTGGGTCTACCGCGGCAGCGAGACGGACCTCGGCACGATCAGCGGAACGGGCAAGGGCGACGACGCGAATGCCGCGATCGGCGCGGCCCAGGCGGACGCGGCCAAGCGCGTCGCCGAGGAGATTGGCAACCGGTTGAAGCGCGGCTCCTGAGCCCGCGCGGCGAATTGCAGAACAACTGAAGAAGGAGTCCCCATGAAATCCCCTCGTTCCCTCACCCGAGGCGCCGTCGCGGTGCTCGCCTGCGTCGCCGCCGGTGCGGCATTCGCGCAGGCATCGCCCACCCAGTCCGGCGGGTCAAAGCCTCCCTCGTCCGCTGCGGTGCCGATCGCTCCGGCATCGCCCACCGCGACCATGCCCCCCAATCCGGCGGCCGCTCCTGCCGCAGCCGCCGTGCCGACACCCGGTGCGACCGACCTCGGCGATCTGGAGGTGATCCCGGGCCGCGCGAACATAACGCTGTTCCGCCAAGGCGACTACACCTGCTGGAATTCGGTGGTGCGCTTCCGCATCCGCAGCAAGGCGGCCGGTGACCTGAAGCTGATGCTGTTCCGCCAGAACTTCTCGGCCACCGATGCGAACGGCGGCCAGCTCTTCAGGAACGGGAGTCACTTCGTCGCCGGCGGCATGGCGATCTCCGAAATCGATCCGGCGCAGCGGGCCACCGCGTTCAAGACCGAGAGCGGCAAGCTCGTCTCGATCGCGCCAAAGCAGCTCATCGAGGTGCAGCTCAGCACGACGCCGAACGACCCGCAGTGCGTCGGCGACGCGACCCAGGAGCAGATGACGAGCTACCGTCCGAAGACGATGTCGCTCGCCACCGCGCTGGGCGTCGTCGACCTGGCCGGCAACGGCGACGTCAAATCGATCTCGCTGCTCGACATGCCGCTGCAGGTCGGCACGCGCTGATTCGTCCATGCTTTCGGAGAGCGACCTTATGACCCCGACTTCCGTACCTTCGCGCGCCGCGCTGACCCTCGCCCTGGGCCTGCTGTCGTCCGCCGCGTTTGCGCAGGGCGCCGCCTCGGGTGCCGCCGGCGCTTCGCCCGCGGCTGCCGCCGCGCCCGGCACCGTCGACATCGGCGATCTGGAGATCATCCCGTCGCGCTCGTCGGTGACCCTGAGCCTGGGCCGGCGCGGCGCGGCCTGCGTCGAGTCGAACCTGAAGTTTCGCGTGCGCAACAAGTCCGCCGGTGACCTGAAGCTGCTGCTATTCCGCGCGAACCTGTCCGCAGCCGACGGCAGCGGAAAACCGCTGATCGAGCGCCGCTACGTGACCAGCGGCGGGCTGGTGCTGTCCAACGCGCCGGACAACGCGATGCGCAGCGCGTTCTTGCGCGAGGCCTCAAAGCTCATCACGGTCGCGCCGAAGCAGACCATCGAGGTCCAGCTCAACATGCCCGGCGGCCGGCTCTGCGCACCGGACCCGGACGGCCAGTTGATGCGCACCTACCGGCCGAAGACGATGACGCTGAGCGGCGCGCTCGGCGTGGTCGATGTGGCCAACAACGCCGACATCAAGTCGTTCTCGCTCCTCGACGTGCCGGTGATCGCCGACGCACGCTGAGGCCTGCGCCGGGCCATGGTCAGCATCTCTCCGCCAGCGCGCCGACGGGCCGGGCGCTGGGCCGCTCCCGAGCCGGCCCGTGCCGGCCGGCCGCCGTACCCGTCGGGCGAGGGGTAAACATGAGCATCCTCGCGGCACAGGACGATCCGCTCGTCGCCTACCGCCGCGCGCGCCAGGAGCTCGTCTCGGCGGCCGCCGGCGGCGCGCTGCTCGCGGTCGGCGTGCTACTGGTGCCGAAGTCGCCCGCCTGGGGCAGCCTGAGGCTGGTGCTCGCGATGCTGTTCTTCACCGGCCTGGCGACGCTGATCTGGGCCGCCGGCGACCCGCTGCTGAAGCACCTGCGCGCGCGCGTCGACCTGCAGACGAGCGACGCCGGCGGCGAGATCCGCGCGAGCGGTTATGCGCTCGTCGACGCGATCGCGCGCCAGGGTCGTCTGTATGTCAGCGCCGGGCTCGCGGCGGTCGTGTTCGCGGCGTTGCACGTGATCGCGGCGTGGCCGATCGGCGCGTCGCTGCGTCCGTTCGACGGCTTCTTCAGGCTCGCGACCTGGCTTGCGCTGCTCGCGATCCCGCTGCTCGCGTTCGTCGGCGCGCGCGGGCTCGGCGAGATCCGCCTGCTGCAGCGGGCGCACCAGCGTCAGCTCGACCTGTCCGGTTTCCGCCCGCTCGACGAGCCGCAGATCGCGCAGCGCGCCGAGCGCCTCGCCGGCCCGGCCGTTATTGCGAGCGGGCCCGGCGCGTTCCAGGCCGGAACGATCGACTGGAGCTGGGACGACTTCCAGAAGAACGCGATCGTGTTTGGCCAGACCGGCAGCGGCAAGACCGTTACGGTGCTTAACGCGCTGCTGGACGGATTGCTCGGGTCCGCGCAGGCGAATCCGCCCGAGCAGCGGCCGGCCGCGCTGGTGCTCGATCCGAAAGGCGACTACCAGGCCAAGCTGCGCACGCTGTGCGCCCGGCTCGGCCGCAGCGCGGAGCTGTGCGTGCTCGATCCGAAGCACCCGGGCGAATCGATCCGCTACAACCCGCTCGACAACGACGACGACGCGCTCGAACTCGCCGGCCGTTTCGGCGGGCTGCTCGCGCTGATGGGCATGAAGGGCGGCGACGACACCTTCTTCATCCAGTCGGCGAAGGACTTTATCCAGCACGCGATCACGCTGCTGCGCGCCACCGAGCCGGCCGAGCGGCCGCCCTCGCTCGCCGGCGTGCACGAACTCGCGAGCGACGCCAGCGCGCTCGGCGCGCGGCTCTTCGCGCTGCACGGCAAGGCGCTGCTGGAGCGCATCGGCGAGCCGGTCACGGGCGACGCCGGCGTCGAGGCGCTGCTGCGCTTCACGAGCGACGGCGAGCTGAAGATCGCGCTGAATCAGCTCGTGCCCGGTGACGCGCTGGCGGCGCCGCTGCAGCGCTACGGCCGCGACTGGCTGGCCGGCGCCGGGGCGTTCAAGGAGAGCGCGAAGGAAGCGATCCGCCACGAGCTGCGGCGCCTCGCGCCCGAGCTCGCCTATGCGCCGGCGGCGCGTCTGTCCGCCGGCAGCGACGCGGCGCTCGCCGCCGGTTACCTGCTGCGCGACTGGGTCAACCTGCCGGACCGCACGCGCGGCAGCGTGCAGGGCCAGCTCACGACGATGCTCAACCCGTTCCTCGGCGAACCCTACCGCAGCCTGTTCTCGGGCCGTTCGACCCTGCGCATGGGCGAGCTGCTCGACGCCGGCCGCATCCTCTACGTCGCGATTCCGCGCGAGGAGCGCTCCGAGATGTCGCTGGTCGTCAACACGCTCGTGAAGCTCGACTTCTACCGCCAGGTGTTGATGCGGCGCGGCAAGGCGCGGCCGAGCCTGTTCTTCTGCGACGAGTTCCAATCGCTCTTCACCTCCGACGAGGGGCGCGGCGACGCGCCGTTCTTCTCGCGCTCGCGCGAGAGCCGGCATGCCAACGTCGTTGCGACGCAGAACCTGCCCGGCCTGCTGCTGAGCACGCAGCGCGAGGAGGCGGTGCGCAATTTCCTCAGCAACTGCGCGGTGAAGATCTTTCTGCGCAACACTGACGGCAAGACCAACGAGTTCGCGTCGAAGGATGTGTTCGGCGAGTACGACGCGCTGATCGTCAACCCGAGCATGCAGGTCGGCGGCCAGGGCAGCTTCGACGCGGCGCGCCAGCAGCTCGGCGCCGGCGAGACGCTGCAGCGCATGCCGCGCGTGCGGCCGGAGCGCTTCACGCAGCTCGCGATTCCCGACGTCGGCGCCGGCGTGCCGTTCGCCGAGGCGTTGGTGCACCTGGGCAGCCGCGGCACGGTCGAGATGCACCGGTTGCGCTTCAAGGTGCATCCGCTGGACGCATGAAATCGCTGCTGACCCGCCCGCTGCGGCTCGTCGTGCTGGTGCTCGTCGGCTGGTGGATGCTGAGCGGGATGATCGCCTCGGTCGAGGAGAGCCTGCGCCAGTTGTTCGCCTGGATGTTTCCGTGAGGACCGTATGAACGAACGCGCTTTTCCCACCGAGGCCGACCGCCGAGCGCTGATTGCGATCCGCGCGAGCGCCTTGAGGCGGCTCGTCGAGCCGATTGCGATGCGCAACCAGGAACAGAAGATCCGCCTGGATCGCGAGCTGATACATCTGGCGATGTCGAGCGACACGCTCCCGCTGCCGCGCACGCGGCGGCAGCAGAGCGAACTCTGCACGCAGGTCCTCGAGCACGACCCGATGCTCGAAGGCGAGCCACGTGCGCGAATCCTCGACCTCCTGGAGATTCTCGAGGCACCGCGCTGGCCGCTCGCCTGGTATGCGGTCGAAAGCCGCGCGCTCGACGAAGTCGATCACGCGCGCATCGCTGCACTCATCGATGCCTTCGCAGCCGCCGCTGCCGCGCGAGACGAGGCCGCGGCGATGGCGCTCTATGGGATCGAAGGCGAGTACCTCGAGTTCACCCGAAGCTGGTTTCGAAGTCGCGTGATCGACGTCGCGGCACGCGTCGAGCGCTGCGACGGCTATGCCGTGCAGCCGCGCTTCGACGGCCGCCGCGCGCTCGTCGGCTCAAAGGGACCCGTGCTGCGACTCGTGTCGACCACGAGAGACGGCGCCAGCAAGACGGTCGACGTCAGTCTGAGTGCCGTGCGTGCCCGTGGAGGGTGGCAACTTGGCTGAGAGCGACGACAAGCGGCCGGTCGATTCGTTGACCGCGGGCTACAACCCGGAGCGCGAGCGGATCGACGAGTTCGATTCGGCGACCTACCGGCTCGACTCGCCGCTGCAGCGCGAGGCGAGGAACTCGCTCAACCTCCAGTTGGAGGATGCGGGCCATGTCGCCCCGGAAGACCGCTACAGCGATGCCCTGGGCATGGTCGCCTCGGCCGAGCCGACTAGCCTGAGGAAGCGAACGCTGAGAGCGGGCGAGCACGTCTACGCCTTCACGTCGCGCCCCGCCGACGGCACGTCGATCGGCAAGAGTCAGGATTCGGTCTACTACATACCCCAGGACGAGTACCACAAGGTCATCGAGTCCTGTCAGACCGACGGCAAGCTCGACCGGGACAAGGTCAAGAGCCACCTCGCGCTCCCGTGCTGGAACGCCTGCGACCAGGTCGTCATGCGCGAGGTCAAGCAGGATGTCGAGGTCTGGGAGTCGACCTGCGCCGCGACCACCGAGCGGGTGCGGGACTTCGATGCCGACGGCAACGAATACGTCTACCAGCGCTCGATGAAAGGTGGCGGCACGCAGATCTTCTGCCTGTGCGCGAAGGACACCCGCTCCGCCGAGGAGAAGGCCGCCGGGAAGGAGATCGAGGATCCGAACTACGGTGTGATGAAGGAAGTGCGCCATGGGAAGGAACTGACGCCGTACCGCGACGACCGCGCCGCGGTAGAAGAAGCGGCAAGGAAGGCCGAGGCCGAGAAGAAGGCCGACTCGCAACGCGAGCACCAGGACGATCACGCGCTGGGGAACGACAAGTGAGACGAGCATCCGTCGTGTTGCTCTGTTGCACCACCCTGCTCGGCTCCTGCACCAGCGCCCCGTCGGCGCAGTGCCAGCAGCTCGCCTCGGCGATGCCGATGGTCACGAACTTCTCGCTCGCGCTGTTCCTCGGCCTCGTCTCGGCCACCAGCAGCGGCCTCGGCATGGGCCTCGGGATCTTGATGGCGGCCTACACCGGTTGGATCGAATCGACCACCAGCGTGAACGCCGGCTGCGGCATCGGCCCGTGCCGCATCATCAGCGCCATCTGCGGCATCGGCATGGACTGGTTCGCCGGCGCTTGCTGGGGCTACGCGCTGAAGGACGCCTCGGCCTGGCTGCGCTTGGTCGGCGGTGCGTTCGCCGGCGGCTTCGCCTTTGTCTGGGGAATCAACTTCACCCGCGGAAACTGCTGAGCCGCTGCGCCAAGCTCAGACGCCAAGTTCTAGTCGCCCCGCGTCACTCCACACCTCACCCGTCGCAGGCGCGCTGCTTGTGGCTACCGGGCGAGTCACTGACGGCTTTCGTAGCCTTGTCCAGTGCAGGCAAGTTCTGCTTTGGGTCGGGAGCACGCGGTCATGAACCGGGATAGCCGCCATTCGCAATTACTTCCACGTCTGTGATCGATGGACGGCACGACCCGGGGGAAGCGCCCCCCGTGGCGGGGGAGCCGATTCAAGGTGTGCTTGCCGTGCGTCGGTGTATGCCACGGCCAAGCTTTCGACAGCGAGGGCGACAAACCCGTGGCGGGGCGTTCAAGAAGTATGTCGGTCAAGCGGTCCGGGCTCGGCAATTCGCCATCGAACGTTGTTGACCGTATCATCACCGCAAAGGCGTTGACTGCGGCTCCGATAGGGAGATCAAGATGAACACGATGATAATTGAATTGCCCGTCGAGGGCTTGCCCTCGCCGGCCGAGCTTCCGAACAACTTCCCGGAGGAGGCGCGCTATCTGCTGGCGCTGAAGCTCTTCGAACTGGCGCGGATCTCTTCCGGCAAGGCCGGCCGGCTTGCCAGCATGGGGCGTGTCGAGTTCCTGTTGGCCGCGAGTCGTGATGGCGTGCCGGTGGTGGACATGACCGAGGCGGAGATGGCCGAGGAGTTCGCAGCGTAATGCTTGACCGCGCGGTGATCAAGGCCGGCCCGCTGGTGTCGCTGGCGGGCAGGCTCGATCTGTTGCCTGCGCTGTTCAAGGAATTCTGGATACCCGAGGCCGCATATCGCAAAGTGGCAGTTGCCGGCCTCGGGCGCCCAGGCGCGGCGGCATTGACCGATGCGGCATGGGCCGAGCGGGTGTGACCCTCCCCCGAGTCCGATCCTCCGCTGGTCGTCGAACTCGATCCGGGCGAAGCGGCAGTCATCAGCCTGGCACGTGCGAGCCCTCCGTGCATGGCGATCATCGACGAAAAGCGCGGACGTCGCATCGCCCATCAGGTCTATGGCTTACCGGTAAAGGGTACGGCCGGGCTACTGGTGGAAGCGCAGCGGCGAAACTTGTTGAGCGACTTGCGTTCGACACTGTCGGATTTGAAGCGCGCCGGCTATTACCTTTCGGATGCGGTCATCGAAGGCGCCTGCAAGGCGGCGGAGTCGCGCTGAAATGGTTGGCGCAGGCGGGACAGGCGCGGCGCAACGACGTCCATCGGCAACCAGCCCGCAGTCCCACCCAGATTCCCACCCAAGCCACCGGGTTGTTGCCGCGATGACCATGGCGCACAAGACCCCAGGTTGTTGTTGGCGGTGCTTCCCGGCAAGTTCGCGCAAGCCAGAATTTCTTATCAGCCACGGTCACATTGGCCACTGCATCGAGCGTGCGGTCAAGGATGGGGCGGTCAATGCCGACGACCCCATCCGCGAGTTCAAGGAGATCGCCAAACATCTTTAACCGACAGGGCCTCGCATGACCACTCCAAATCAGAACATACGCCGATCGTGCTTGACGGTAACTTTGACGGTAACTGGCAATGTCGACTCGGGTAAGACCACGTAGCCATGCTTATTTCTGGCTGTTATTTGATAGCCTTTCGGTCCACCAGTTACTCGTATCAGGCAGCACCAAGCAACACCAAAAACCCGCACTGCTAAAGGCTTTGCGGGTTTTTTCTTGTCTCAGGCAGTATCATCCAGCGCCATGCCATACCGTCAAAAGTGGCGGTACACTTTACGGTGTACCGTAGGTCGCCCGGAGGTGTACCGTCATGGCCCTTACCGATACCGCCGTTCGTCGGGCAAAGCCAACCGAAAAAGCGCGCAAACTGGCTGACGAAAAGGGACTTTATTTGCTGATTCAGCCGACCGGAGGCAAGTTGTGGCGGCTGGATTACCGCTTCAACGGCGTCCGCAAGACCCTGGCCCTGGGGTCTTATCCTGATGTCAGCCTGGCGAGTGCGAGGGAGCGCAGGGATGACGCCCGCAAGCTGCTGGCCAACGACATCGACCCCGGCGAATACCGCAAGATCCAGAAGGCGGCCAAGATCGAACGGGCCGCAAACAGTTTTGAGGTGGTGGCCCGCGAGTGGTTCGCCAAGCATTCGCCGAACTGGGCTGCCAGCCATGCCGACAAGATCATCCAGCGCCTGGAAAAGGATGTGTTTCCCTGGCTCGGGCGCCGGCCGATTGGTGAGATCAAGGCCCCCGAGGTTCTGGCCTGCCTTCGGCGGATCGAGACTCGCGGCGCCCTGGATACCGCCCACCGCGCTCAACAGAACTGCGGGCAGGTCTTCCGCTATGCGGTGGCCACGGGTCGGGCGGAGCGGGACCCGACAGGCGATCTTCGCGGGGCCCTGCCGACCGCCAAGGTGGGGCACTTCGCCGCCATCACCGATCCCGATGAGGTGGGGGCGCTCCTGCGGGCCATGGACGATGTTTCAGCCACCTTCGTGGTCAAGTGCGCTCTGCGCCTGGCGCCCTTGCTTTTCGTCCGCCCTGGTGAGCTGAGGACGGCTGAATGGGCGGGCATTGACTTCGACAAAGCCCAGTGGTGCTACTTCGTCACCAAGACAAAAACGGAGCACTTGGTGCCCCTGGCAACCCAGGCGGTGGCCATCCTGCGGGAACTCCATGCCCTGACGGGCACGGGGCGCTACGTGTTCCCTGGGGCCCGCACCAACGGCCAGCCCATGAGCAATGGCGCGGTCGACGTGGCCTTGCGCCGGGCGGGTTATAGCACCCGGGAGGAACAGTCTGGCCACGGCTTCCGCGCCATGGCCCGGACCATCCTTCATCAGGAGATGGGCATTGCCCCGGAAGTGATCGAGCACCAGCTCGCCCACCGGGTTCCCGACGCCCTGGGAACCGCCTACAACCGCACCAAGTTCCTGGTCCAACGCCGGGAGATGATGCAGCGGTGGGCGGATTACCTGGACAAGCTCCGGGACGGGGCAGAGGTGATCCCCATCCGCGCAGGGGGCACCTGAGCTACCATTTCCCTGCTGGCGCCTAGGATGGCCCCCGAAAACCCGGTTCCCTTGCCGGGCCGGCGCTAGCTTCCACCACCAAGGGCGCGTTTAGGGACGCGAGCATGAGCAATCGACCTCGCCGCCAGTGGCTGGGTGAGCAACGCCTCCGTGCGGTTGTGGAGGCGGGCATCAAAATCCCGGCCGATGAATTCACCAAGCCCATGGCGGAGTGGAACCGGTGGCTGCGCTCTGCCTTCCGCTTTGTTGTCCAGAGCCGCACAGAACCGGCCGGCCTTGACCTCCTCAACGGAAACCCTGAGGAGTGGCCGGAGGACTGGGAGCAGGAAATCGACGGCCTTGATCTGCTCCGTTCGGGATACGAGGAAGCCGTAGAACTCCTCGATCGCGCTCGGAATGGCCTGGAACCCATGCGGCGTGTCGCCAGAATGAAATTTGCATGGGACATGTGGATTTATGACCGCTGCGAACCGGGCAGGCCCCTTGATGACTTTGTCGACACTCAGGACCCTGCGGCGCAGTATCAGGAGGAGGTGACCGACTTCACCGCTGCAATCTACCGGGCCACCCGCATCCTCCGGGGCAAAAGTCTGGAGATTCACCAACATGCTCCCAGGCATAAGCACGCCACCACCGCGGCGCGGAACGTGCTGCTACGGGGAACGGTAACCCGCGAACGGGCGAGCAAATCACCCTGGAGGCCGGTGCCAAGCGGGCGTTTCCTGAATGACGAAGCCGTGCTTCCCGAAGCAGCACTCCTGCGGGTCCTCGCCCTGGGCGCGGCGGAAAGAGCCCTGAAGGAATTCAGGCGGATCGCAGAGGGTGTCGTCACCCACGGCGACGCCATTGATCTTGGCGACTACGAATGTGCCGCGAGCCACCTGAAAGACGCGGGGATGTGGTCCGCCGAGGCGGACCGTAGTGAGGCCACCATACAAGAAGAGGCCAACCGCATCGCTATTGCAGCGGTGATAAAGGCGGACGCCCGCATCGTTGATGCAGCACAAAGGAAGGCAATCGACTTGGTGTCCAGCCGGAAGGAGGACGAGAAAAAGGCTGAGAGTGAGCACATGGCAAACATCAGGAAGCTTCGCGATTCGTCCCGTTCTGAAGCACTGCCGGAGTTCATCAGCGAACTACGAAAGGCCAATCCGAGCGGTTCAATCCCGGACATTTTCAACGAAGCGGTGCGACGCATTCAACGTGATCCGGTCTTTACCTACTACTACGCCGGACGATCGTACCAATTCATTGTCACCAATGACGGACACCGGAAAAGGCTGGAATCCTGGATTGGCCTGAGGGACGACGGAGAGCCCGATGGCGCGTCGGTACTCCAGAACACCTTGTACAAGTGGGAAAAAGCGAAAAAAACTTTGGACGTGACGCCGTAGCGTCCAAAACACCCTCCGCATACTGGCCCCACGTTCAAGGAGGGCCAGTCAATGCCGAGGCGCACCACCCAATCCCCACCTATTCCGCCGGGTCTGGCGGAGTTTGATCTCCTACCGGATGCCGCATACGTCCGCATCAAGGTAGTCGCTGCTCTGCTGGGCTGTTCGGTGAATACCGTTTGGCGCAGATGTCGGAATCGTGACCTGCCACCAGCGGTCCAAATCTCGCCAGGGGTGACCGGCATCAACGTTGGCGCTCTGCGCCGCAGGCTTGCCGGGACGGTGCAGGTATGACGTCGCGCTTGACACGGCCCACCACCGCTGCCTATTCTTCGCCCAATGCCGCACCAACGGCAGGCGGGATTGGCGTCCCGAAGTTACAAGGCGGACAACCGCCGCTGTGCGGTTTTTTCATGTCCGTAGCATGGCAAGCTCCTATGGGCGGGCCGTGTGGGGAGGGGAAACCCTCGCCGGTTCCTTGTACCCGGTACGCCAACTCGCACGGTTCCGCCCACCTCGATTGGCGTCGGGGGGCGGAAATCACAATCCGCAGTACAAGGAGTATTCGCCATGACTGAGCAAGTCCATGGGCGCACCACCGCGCCGTCCCAAAGCATCACCCGGCAAACCGCTTCCGAGATCAACCCTCTAATCAGTTCCCTCTGGACCGAGGACACCCTCGATGGCCTGGCCCGGATGGTTTTGACCCTGGGGTATCTACTGTCCGAGGTCGAAAATCCGGGTGAGTCTTCCGACCCCAGTTTCGGGAATCTGTATCTCCTGTTCGGCCCCATCGCAGCTGCGTTGCGCATCGAGGCCAGTGCGCCATGCCTCGCGACCCCTGGAACGGTGGTCGACGCCCCGGAAACCGCGCCGGCCCCCCTCAGCCGCACCAGCCAGGAGGTTCGCTCATGAAAACCCCCACCGCCGCATCCAGCATCACCCGCACCACCGAAGAACTGGAAGACCTGTTTAGCATAGCCTACTCCGGCCTCGAGTCCGTTAAAGCCACTCTTGACGCCGCCGAAGTGCTGACCGCCTTGGAGCGGGCGCCTGTTCATCGCGACACCCATCCTAGCCACAACATCCGCACCGGGGGCGGGTACGCCCATGGCAGCCGCCTGGCGGACGGCACCCTGCCGAAGCTGCTGTCCTATGCGCGTTTCGTTCTGGAGGTAGCCGTCAATGACATTGACGGAATGCGCGAAAAGGCGATAGATGCCCTCAATGAAGTGGGTGCCGCCATCCAGAAACCGGCCGCCGACCCATCCCCGCCATCGCCGGAAGAAGACTCCGACCGCTGCGGTTGGGAAGCGGGCGCCCAGTCGGTGGTTGAGCTGTTCCGGGCGATCAAACGCCAGGCGCGGGAAGGTTGGTCGCCCGAGATGATCGGCGACATGATCCAAGACGCGGGGCGCGGCGATCCTGAATATGCAGCCGGTTTTTCCCAGGCGTTGGGCGTCTGGCTGACTATTGGCCTGGATGGCTCATCGATGCCGTTGGAGGAGTTCGATCCGGTCCTAGAAATCAGGGAGCAGGAGGAGGTGTTCGCCCGCCGGGAAGGCGATGAAAGGACCGCCGCCGGCATGGCCCCTCGCCAGGGGGACGGCCATGAGTGACCCAAGCATTCCTCGGGGCGCAGGCTTCGGCCGTGATGCCAACCGAATGGCCCCCAGCCTGATCGATTTTCGCTGGACGGCGCGGCACGGGTCGCGCGCGCAACGGCGCGCCGCCCTCAAGTTGATCCGCCAGGCTGCCCGGGACGGCCATCCCGATGCGCGGGAAGTGCTTGCTGAACTGGTACTCGTCCGGTGAACCACTCAACGCCACCAGACCCTGCCCAAGCGCCGCGGCGCGAGGGCGGCACCATGAGCGCAGCTACGCCGTTGCCACAGCGTCTTCCCCCCACTGCTCCCTTGGCGCTGGATTCCGCTCTTAGCTATGCCCGCTTGGGCTGGCCCGTGCTGCCCATCCAACCGGGAACCAAGAACCCCGTGGGAAAGTTCGGAGTGCGGCATGCATCAACTCTGGAGGCCACGGTCCGGGACTGGTTCAGTACCTACCGCCTGGCCAACGTCGCGGTGGCCTGTGGGGCCGTCGGCGGGTTCTGGGTGTTGGACGTTGATCCGCGAAACGGGGGCGACGTCCAACTAGACGCCCTGCAGGGCAAGCATGGGGCGCTGCCTTCCACCTTGATCCAGCGGACCGGCGGCGGTGGGTGGCACTACTTCTTCCGCCACGACCCCAGGGTCGCGCGGGGCACTATCGCACCTGGAATTGATTGTAAGCACGAGGGCGGCTATGTACTGGTGGAACCGAGCAAGACCACCGGGGGGTACCTGTTCGAGGATTGGGATGCGCTGAGTGGGGAAGCGCCGGAGATTGCCGAGGCGCCGGAGTGGCTGATCGAGCTGGCTTCAGCGGGGGAGAAACCGGCTGTCGTGTCCCCACCTGGGGACGAGTCTACGCCTTTGTGGCCCGCCGCCGAACTGGCCCGCATTCGCTCTGCTTTGGCCTTCGCCGGGCGGGCAGACGACTACGATGCCTGGCTGCGGGTGGGGATGGCGCTCCACGAAGGCGGGCGCGGGTCGGAGCAAGCCCTAGGGGTTTGGCATGAATGGTCCCAGCGGAGCGGAAAGTATGATGCGGCGGCCCTTGATTCGAAGTGGGCCGGTTTCGGCAAACGCGGCGAAGATGGGCGCGTCACCCTAGCATCTCTCCTCCACGTGGCGCGGGGCAATGGTTGGCGGGAGGCAACCCGAGATGAGGGTAACCGCCCACCGACCGCCGCAAAGCTGGTGATCGTCAAGGCATCGGCAGTTGCGCCCAAGCCCGTGGCCTGGCTGTGGCCCGGCCGCATCGCGAAGGGCAAGCTGACCATCATTGCCGGCGACCCCGGCCTTGGCAAATCTACGCTGCATGCGACGCTGACCGCCCACGTCACCACCGGCCGCCCCTGGCCGGTGGACAAGGCGCCATGCCCCCAGGGGGACGTGTTGCTGTTCTCCGCAGAAGACGATGCCGCCGACACCATTCGGCCCCGCCTGGACGCCGCAGGGGCAGACCCTGGCAGGGTGCACATTGTTCAAGGGGTGGCGGAGGTGCTGCCGGATGGGCGGCGGGAACAGCGCCTCCTGAGCCTTCGGCGCCACGTCGAGGCCATTCGCCAGGCGCTGGCGCAGATTGGGTCTGTCGCCCTGGTGGTGGTCGATCCGATTTCGGCGTACTTGGATGGGGCCGATAGCCACAACAATGCTGAGGTGCGGGGCCTGCTGGCGCCCTTGTCCGAACTGGCCGGAAGCCACGGCGCCGCCCTGGTGTGCATTACCCACCTGAACAAGGGGACCGGCGGGTCCGCCCTCTACCGTACCACCGGCAGCCTGGCCTTCGTTGCAGCAGCCCGGGCTGCCTACCTGGTCACCCGCGACAAGAGCGATTCCGAGCGCCGTCTATTCCTGCCGCTCAAGAACAACTTGGGGCCGGACGCCACCGGCCTGGCCTACCGGGTGGCGGATGTTGGTGGCGTGCCGTGTGTCGAGTGGGAGGACGAAGCAGTCACCACCACCGCCGACGAAGCCTTGGGCGCTCCCGAGGAAAACGGGGAGCAGACAGAGGTGGAGCGTGCCATGGAGTGGCTACGCGAGGTGCTAACCACCGGCCCGACCCGTGCCGACGAAATCCTTAAGGCGGGGCGCGGGAACTTCTCAGACCGAACCCTGCGCCGGGCGCGGACAGAACTCGGGGCCGCCGCAAAGCGGGAGGGTGGCATCGGCGCAAAGGGGTATTGGGTGTGGAGCCTACCTGCCGAAGCGGCCCCCCAGGGCACCCTGTACGAGGTTGGGTGCTAAGTGGCCAAGCGATCTAAGGGGCCAGCTAAGGCTTCCACCTGTCCACATAGCAAGAACCGCATGGATAAATGGTTTCAACTAAGAAGGCCAAAGGTATCAGGTGTGAATCGCCCCGGGTTTGGTGGAGGCCATTGGGTTTTAGTTAAATTGCATCCACGGTATTGCTGGCGAGTTGCCGGTAGTAGTTTGCCTCAGCCTCGGCTGGGGGGATATAGCCGATGGGTTCGAGCAGCCGGTGGTGGTT
>JAEUNY010000021.1 GCA_016791005.1 Zoogloeaceae bacterium | reverse complement strand
CCTTTGTGCAGTCGGCCTGGCTGTCCTGGGTTACCTCAGTCTGGCGGCCTATTGCGTCGTGGTGGGCTCGGTGTCGGAGCTTCGGCGCGGCATGGAAGACATGGCGTCTGGCAATCTTGCGGCGCGGATCGAGTTCTCCGGTCGTGACGAACTCCAGGACGTGGCGACCTCGCTGCGCAAGATGGCGGGCACCTTCCATGAAGTGATCCAGGCGGTACAGGCCAGCGCCGCGGAGGTTACGGCGGCTGCCAGTTCCCTCGCCAGCGGCGCGGCCGAGGTGTCCCAAGGGTCGGAGCAACAAAGCGAGGCCGCATCCAGCATGGCCGCCGCTGTAGAGCAGATGACCGTTGGCGTCGATGAGATCGCCCGCAATGCCCGGGAGGCCGAAGAGGTTTCCCAGCAGTCGGGCAAGCTCTGCGAGACCAGCACGGGCGTCATGCAGCGTGCCGTGGGCGAGATCCAGCGCATCGCCGAGACGGTGCATTCGTCCGCCGAGGTAATCCAGGATCTCGGCAAGCAGTCAGCCCGCATTTCCACCATGGTGAGTTCCATCCAGGAAATTGCCGATCAGACCAACCTCCTGGCCCTGAATGCGGCCATCGAAGCCGCCCGGGCTGGGGAATCCGGCCGTGGCTTTGCCGTGGTGGCGGACGAGGTGCGCAAGCTCGCGGAACGGACAGGCCAGGCCACCCGTGAGATCACCGGGATGGTCACTGCCATCCAGGGTGGCACCGAGCGGGCGGTGGCGACGATGCGGGAAGGGGTTACCCGGGTGGAACAAGGAGTGCAGCTGACTACCGAAGCGGGGGACTCCATGACTCAGATCCGGGGCGGAACCGACCAGGTTCTCCACGCCGTCGGCGACATCTCCCTTGCCCTGCGTGAACAGAGCGCCGCCAGTACCGACATCGCCCGCAACGTGGAGCGGATCGCCCATCGGGCGGAAGCCAACAGCCAGGCCGTTCGGGATACCGCGATGACGGCGTCTAGGCTGGAATCCCTCGCCCGCTCCCTGCAGGGCGAAGTCGGCCGCTTCCGAGTTTGACGTTCCCGTCCGCCGCGGGGAATGCCTGAAGCGCCTATCCAGCGGCGAAGTACCGCTCGATGGCCTGGCGCCCCTCGGGGGCGCACATCACGACCAGGGCGTGGCCGGGCCGGACGGTGAACTCCGCCGGCGGATTGAATTGAAACTCCCGATCGGTGCGAATCCCCAGGAGTACCACCCCATGCTGGCCGATCGGCAGCGTGCCCAGGGGGACGCCGTGCCGGCCTGGCGGCACCAGGATTTCCTCGAGGCGGTAGATGTTTTGCGAGCGGAGCATCTCGTCGAGAAAGGTGACCACGTTGGGGCGGATCATGCTGGAGGCGATCCGCATGCCGCCGGTGAAATCCGGCGACACGACGACGTCAGCGCCGGCCTTCTTGAGCTTGGCGGAGTTACGCACCTCATGGCAGCGCGCGACCACCCGCAGCTTGGGATTCAACTGTTTGGCCGTCAGCGCGATCATCAGGTTGCGGCTGTCGTCGTCGGTGACGGCAAACACCCCCGCCGCATCCAGGATGTCGGCGGCGAGTAGGACATCATCGTCGCTGGCGTCGCCGTGGAGGTAGAGCAGGCCGGGATGCCGCTCGCGGTAAGCTTCCATCTTGGCTTCATCTTGATCGATGGCGACGAAGGCCCGGTGGGTGGTCTCGAGTTCCAGGCCGACATTGCGTCCCACCCGACCGAACCCGCAGATGATGTAGTGGCCAGAGAGCTTCCGTATCTGCTTTTCCATGCGCCGCCTCCGCAGGCTGTAATCCAGATCGCTTTCGAGAAAGAACACCGTCAGGCTGGTGAACAGGAAGGTGACCGCGCCGAAGCCGGCCAGGGAGATGACCCCGGCAAAGAGGCGGTCCCAAAACCCAATGAGCGGCACGACCTCGCCATACCCCACCGTGGAGAGGGTGATGAGCGTCATGAAGAACGCGTCGGACCACGTGGTCTCGATCTCGCCAATCGAGTAGAAGCCGATGGTTCCGACCAGGACCATAGCCAGCAGAACGCCTGCCGCGATGTAAATCCGCGCCAGGATCCGGGGCAACTGAGTGTGCCGCCCCGGGTGGGGCATGGCACGACGGCGGGGGGCCGCCCGCCCAGGTCGTCGCGGCCAGCGGAACCAGGAAAAGGTACGTTTCATGTCGCAGACCGATGGCGGCTTCGCCAATGGCGGACGAGATGCCAGCGCCACGCACCCTTGACCAGCACATAGGCCAGCACGGCGAGGAGGCTCGCCAACATCACCAGACCCAGGGATAGCGGCGGGCCCAGACTGACCATCCAGCGCCCCATGGCCGAGATCCAGTCGACGAAGGCGACGGCGGAAAAAGCCGGCGGCTCGCTGAACGTGTAGCCGTTGCCCCCCAGCACCCAGGCCCCCAGGGTGTAGGCGACGAAATAGAGCGGAACGATGGTGAGGGGATTGGTGTAAAGGGTGCACACCAACGCCAGGGGCAGGTTGACCCGGAAGACCATGCAGCCTATTGCCGCCCCCAACATCTGGAAGGGACCCGGGATCAGGCCGCAGAACATGCCCACTGCCGCGGCCCCGGCGGCCGAATGGCGATTCAAATGCCACAGCCGGGGGTGGAGGAGGGTGGTGCCGAAGAGGGCGAGCCAGCGGTTGCCGTGGACGGCGTCGTGGTTGGGAAGATAGCGCTTGAGGAATTTCCGCATGGTGTCTGCTCGGCGCCCATTCTAGCCGAGCGGCCCGAAGCCGTCAGAGTGGGTGACGGCAAGGGCGGCCTGGGGTGTAATGCGGAAATGCTCATGTCAATTCTTGGCGCTCTGGTCGGATGCTGGCTTCTACAGCGTCAGGCCGCTCTACCGAATGGCGGAGCGTTGGGGCAGCTGGCCCTGGCGGGTGCCCTTTCGGCCTGGTTGGCCTGGCGCTGCGGTCCATCCAGGATTGGGGTGCGCTGGGGATGGGCCTTCCTGGCCGGGGCCCTGCTGAGCTTCGCCTGGGCGGGGTGGCGGGCTGATCTGCGGCTGGGCGATGCGTTGGCAGAGGAACTCGAAGGGCAGGATCTGGTGCTCGTCGGCCTGGTCTCGGATCTTCCCCAGGGAACGGAGCGCGGTCAGCGTTTCGTGTTTGCAGTGGAGGACCCGCCGACGGGGGTGCCCCACCGGGTCTTGATTGCATGGTATGAGGGGGAGGGAGATGCCGCAGGGGCGGCGGAGCCTCGGGTTCGTGCGGGGGAGCGCTGGCGGCTCGTGGTCCGCCTCAAACGCCCCCACGGTTCATTGAACCCGGGCGGCTTCGACTACGAGGCCTGGCTGCTGGAGAACGGGATGCGAGCCACGGGCTATGTGCGCCCGGTGGGAAACCATGAGCGGCTCGATGCTTTCGTGGCCACCCCGCGCACTGTGGTCGCCCGCCTGCGGGAGAATCTGAGGGCTCGTTTGCGGGACGGCATCGCCACCCGGGCGTACCCGGGTATCGCGCTCGCCCTGACCGTCGGTGACCAGCGGGCTATCGACGCCGACCTTTGGCGACTTTTCAACCGAACGGGCACCCAGCATCTCATGGCGATCAGCGGGCTCCATGTGGGTATGGTGGCCGTGTTGGTGGGGTGGCTGGTCGGGGCAGGATGGCGGCGTGTGCCCCGCCTCGCCTTGTGGCGTCCGGCTCAGAAAGCCGCCGCCGTGGCGGGCGCGGCGGCGGCCCTGGCTTACGGACTGGTGGCGGGGATGGGCATTCCGACCCAGCGGACGGTGCTGATGCTTGGCGTGGTCGCCCTGGCTTATGTCTCGGGCCGTCGCGTTGCGCCACTGCGACTGCTCGGGTTGGCCCTTACCGTGGTGCTCGTGGTAGATCCCTGGGCGGTGCTGGCGCCCGGCTTCTGGCTGTCCTTCGGTGCCGTGGCGGCGCTGCTCCTCGCCGGTGTCGGGGGAATTGCCCCGGTCGGGTGGTGGGCCGCCTTCTGGCGCAGCCAATGGGCCGTCACCTTGGGACTGTTGCCCGCGCTGCTCGCCCTGTTCCAGCAGTTTTCCCTGGTCTCGCCCCTGGCCAATGCGGTGGCCATTCCCTTGGTGAGTCTGGTGGTGACGCCGCTGCTCCTCGTCGGCATGGTGGCTCCGTTTCCGCCCCTCTTTGGGCTGGCCGACCTCTTGCTCACCGGCCTGGTAGGGGCCCTGGCGTGGTTGGCGGACTGGCCTTGGGCCGTTTGGCAGCAAGCGGCCGCGCCGCCGTGGCTGCTTGCCGTCGCCCTGGGCGGGGTGTTGTGGGGCCTGCTGCCGCGGGGGACGCCCGGGCGCTGGCTGGGATGGCTGGCGTTGTTGCCGCTGCTGACCTGGTCGCCACCTCGGCCCGCGTCTGGTGCCTGGCGGATGACGGTCCTGGATGTGGGGCAGGGCCTGGCAATACACGTCCAGACCGCCCATCACGACCTCCTGTATGACGCTGGTCCGGCTTGGGGCGGTGAAACTGACAGCGGCGTGCGGGTGGTGCTTCCCTATCTTCGGGCAGTGGCGGTGGATCGGCTGGATCGGCTGGTGATCAGCCACGATGACCAGGACCATGCGGGGGGTGCCGCCAGCGTCGCGGCGGAGCGGCCGGTGACCGATTGGCTGACCAGCCTGCCCGTTGGCCATGTCCTCCTCTCGGGTGCTGAATCCCACCGGCCGTGTATCGCCGGTCAGCAATGGAACTGGGATGGGGTGGACTTCGAAGTCCTCCATCCGCCGCCCGATCTGCCCGCCTCTGCGCCGGACAACGCTCGTTCCTGCGTGCTGCGGATCGCTGCGCCGGTTGGGCGGGCGCTGCTTCTGGGGGACTTGGAGGCGCCGCAGGAGCTTGCCTTGGTCAATCGGATCGGCCAGGCCGGGCTGGCTAGCGAGGTGGTCGTTGCCCCTCACCACGGCAGCCGATCGTCGTCGAGTCCCGCCCTGATTGAGGCGACCGCGCCGGCCGAGGTGATTTATTCGATGGGGTACCGCAATCGCTTCCGCCATCCCCATCCCACAGTGGTGGCACGGTGGGAGGAGGCGGGTGCCCAGGGGTGGCGAACCGACCGGGATGGCGCGGTGCGGGTCGAGGCGGGCGCCGGGGGGCTTACAGTGACGCCCTTGCGGGGCGCCGAGGCGCGCTATTGGCATGGCCGCTAGGCTCGGTCGCGGCTTGGCGGTGCTAGACTGCACCTTCCATCTTGGGCGACGAAAGGTGCAGCGATATGGTGGGCGATGACGTGGAGCTTGACGACGAGGCCGCGGTCATTCCGCGGGAGCGGCGGGTCCAGTGCATGGGGCCCCACGGCTTGCATCAAATGGCCTACCTGGAATGGGGCCATCCCGCCAATCCCAACGTGCTCGTCTGCGTCCATGGTCTGACCCGCAACGGCCGGGATTTCGATTTCCTCGCCCGTTACCTCGCGCCCCATTACCGCGTGGTGTGCCCGGACGTGGTGGGGCGGGGCCAGTCGGACTGGCTGCCGGTCAAAGCCGATTACGCCATCCCAACCTACGTGGCGGATATGGTGACGCTGATCGCCCGGCTCGATGTGCCGAGCGTGCACTGGCTAGGCACCTCCATGGGGGGGCTCATCGGCATGGTCCTGGCCAGTCTGCCGGGAAGCCCCATTCAACGCCTGATCCTGAATGACGTGGGGCCCATGGTGACGGCGGCTTCCATCGCGCGCATCGCGGAATACGTTGGCCAGGACCCGCTTTTTGCCACCCTCGAGGAGGCGGAGGCCTATGTTCGGGCGGTGAGCGTGCCGTTTGGCGACCTGACCCATGCACAGTGGCGTCACCTCACTGACAGCGCGGTGAAGCCGGTGGAGGAGGGGTTCCGCTTTCGCTACGACCCGGGCCTCGCCGAGCCCTTCCGCAAGTCCCCCCTGGTGGAAGACGTCTCGCTATGGGATGTCTACGATCGGATCACTTGTCCCACCCTGGTGGTGCGGGGGGCGGAATCGGATCTCCTGCTGCCCGAAACGGTGACCGAGATGGTCCGGCGGGGGCCCCGGGCGAGTTTGGTGGAGATCCCACGGGTGGGCCATGCCCCCATGCTTCTCGACGATGACCAGATCCGCACCGTGGCGGATTACCTCCTGAGCCCTGGGTCCAAATAGGCCTGCGGGTGCCCGCCGGTCGGGGGGTGGTCAGGCCTCGTCGGGTTCGAGCTGGAGGGATGCGGAGTTGATGCAGTAACGCAGGCCGGTGGGGGCAGGGCCGTCGTCGAAAAGGTGCCCCAGGTGGGCGCCGCAATGCCTGCAAAGAACTTCCATGCGGACCATGAAGTGGCTTCGATCGACCGCCTCTTCGATGTTTTCCGGGACGGCCGGGGAGTGAAAGCTGGGCCAGCCGCAGCCGGCGTTGAATTTGGCTTCAGCCCGGAAGAGGAGGGCTCCACAGCAGCGGCAACGGTATTCACCCGCCGTCCAGGTGTCCCAGTACGCGCCGGTGAAGGCCCGCTCTGTTCCTTTCTGGCGCGTCACCCGGTATTCCAGGTCGGTGAGCTCGCGCCGCCATTCAGCGTCGGGTTTTTCGACTTTTCTCGTCATGTGCGCACGCCTCCGCCCCGGGGCCTTGCTCTCCCGGCCCTCGGCTAATGGAGATGCATCGGGGTGGGATTGGCCTCGTCTTCAGGCATTTCGGCATGGACGACTTCTCCGTCCGGAGATGGATAAAGTGGGGCGCCACAGTCATCGCAGAACTCGACGGGAAATTGGTGCTCCAGGCTCAGGATGTCCAGCACCCCACATTCCTTGAGGACCGCCTCGATCTGGGCTCCGGTCTCGGAGTTTTCGTCTTCGGCGCCCAGGAGCGGCCAGACCACGCCGTGCACCACTTTGTCGTCCCCCTGGAGTGTGAAGCCGATGCGGAATTCCTCCAGATGCTGCTCGTAAAACGGCGCGACGATCGCCCGCAGGCGGGAAGCCGGCGCGTCCAGGGCGGTGCCGAGAAATGCGACCGAGGCGCGGACGGAGTAGGGGCGGCCGGCTTCGTCGGCATGGCGGCTGGCGGCGAAATAGGCTTCCGGCAAGACCACGTCGAGGACGCAGCCGGGCAAGAGGGGGGCAAGGCAGGCGCCGCCCTGGGCCCGCCATTGGCTGAGGGCGCGTTCCCGGGAACTGCGGGAAGACTGCTGCCAGGCAAACAGGGGCGCCCCCCGGGGCGCGGCCACCGCGGCCAGGATGTAACGGGTGTCGGAGAGGAACTGAGCCGTCTCCGGCAGCCCCTCGGTGTCGATGTGCAGGTCCTCGTTGTGGCAGGCCGCGTCGCCCATGGCCTGGGAGAGGCGGGCGGTGGCGATGTAGCCCTGGGGAAGCTGGTCCGGGCTGAAGAGGAAATCCGCCACTGCCAGCTTGACGCCTTCGGCCAGCACATGGGCCTGGAGATGGACCCGCAGATTGGCCAGGACCGCGGCCGGAATCGGCACCGCCGGAATGCGGAAGCGAGACCAGGCGAGGATGGGCGCGGCGATGACCAGCACATCCAGGTCCGCATCCTCCCGCGTGCCGCTTTCGGCGCGGTATTCCACCAGGTCCGCCAGTTCATCGTAGGCCCGGGGCTCGGTACTGTAGAGGTGGTCGAGGGCATTACCGAGGGTGGCTTCGTCATCCTGGTCGAGGAGGGCGTCCACAAGTTCCGTCATCCTGGCTTCCCAGTAGCGATCCTCGGCCCGACTGCCGGATTGCGCCTGGCCGGTGGCCAGCCAGATGAGTTGTTCGGCGTCGTGGGACAGGCCGCCGCGACGCCCGAAGCGGGTACGTTTCATATCGGGGAATCCGGGGGAATAAAGGAGGGGAACTGCGGACGCCGATTCTAACCCGGCGGCCACTGGTCGCCCAACGAGCGCCTCAATAGACGTGCTTGTTGAGGCGGACTTCCTGGAGAATGGTCGCGGAAATTTCCTCGATGGACTTGGTGGTGGAATCCAGCCACTTGATGTTCTCCCGGCGCATCAGGCGCTGCGCGGCGTCGATCTCGTAGCGGCAGTTGTCGAGGGCGGCGTAACGACTGTTGGGGCGCCGCTCCTGGCGAATCTGGGACAGCCGTTCCGGGCCGATGGTCAGACCGAAGAGCTTGCCTCGATGCTTATGGAGCTCCAACGGGAGTTTGTTGCGCTCGAAATCTTCGGGGATCAGGGGGTAGTTGGCCGCCTTGACCCCAAACTGCATGGCGAGATAAAGGCTGGTGGGGGTCTTGCCGGAGCGGGAAACCCCTACCAGAATCACATCCGATTCGTTGAGGTCGGCATGGGACACCCCGTCGTCATGAGCGAGGGCAAAATTGATCGCGTCGATCCGGGCCGCGTAGTTCAGACTGTCGGCGATGCCATGGAAGCGGCCCACGGCGTTGGTCGAGCGTTGGCCAAGCTCTTGCTCCAGGGGCTCGATGAATTTTTCAAAGAGGTCGAGGAACAGGGCGTCGGCCTTGCGGATGCAGGCCACGGTCTCCCGATCCACCAGGGTGTTGAAGACGATGGGGCGCACGCCGTCCTGACGGCCGACATCGCGAATCTGGGTGGCGCAGTCGATGGCTTTGTCCAGGCTGTCGACGAATGGCACGCGGATCTGGCGAAAGCGGGTTTCGGGGAACTGGGCCAAGAGGCTGTGGCCGAGGGTCTCGGCGGTGATGCCGGTGCCATCGGAAATGAAGAAAACGGTTCGTGAGGTCAAGGCGGACATGGCAATCTTGCTGGGCCGGGATTAGGTGAAACCCTGAATGCGTCGCAGCACAGGTTCTTTGTAAAATTGCATTTTGCGCGAAAACCAAAATTTCTGACCAACAAAATCCGGAAGGCAGCCCCAAATGTCCCGATTCGTGATCCCCTTCGAAGAACTGCGAATGACCGACGTCGAGAGAGTCGGCGGCAAGAACGCAAGCCTCGGCGAGATGATCAGCCAGTTGCCCTCCACCGTGCGGGTTCCGGGCGGGTTCGCCACTACGGCCGAGGCGTATCGGGCGTTCCTGGCCCATGAGGGCCTTGCCGACCGGGTCAACGCGGCCCTTGATCGGCTGGACGTCGATGACGTGGATACCCTGGTGAAGACCGGCGCGGAGATTCGTCAGTGGATCGTCGATACGCCTTTCCCGGCGCAGCTCGAGGCGGAGATCAAGGCGGCCTACGACAAGATCACCTCGGAAGGGGAGGGCAGCTTTGCCGTGCGTTCCTCGGCCACGGCCGAGGACCTTCCCGATGCCTCCTTCGCTGGCCAGCAGGAGACCTTCCTCAACATCCATGGCTACGAGAACATCCTTCATGCCATGAAGGAGGTCTTCGCCTCCCTCTACAACGACCGGGCTATCGCCTACCGCGTGCATAAGGGTTTTGCCCATGCGGAAGTGGCGCTGTCGGCCGGTGTGCAGCGCATGGTGCGCTCCGACGTCGGCGCCTCCGGGGTGATGTTCACCATCGATACCGAATCCGGCTTCAAGGATGTGGTGTTCATCACCGCCTCCTATGGCCTGGGGGAAACCGTGGTGCAGGGGGCAGTGAATCCGGACGAGTTCTATGTCCATAAGCCCACCCTGGCCCTGGGCCGTCCGGCGGTAATCCGCCGCAATCTCGGCTCGAAGCTCATCAAGATGATCTTTGCCGAGAAGAAGGTGGCGGGCCGTTCCACCAAGACGGTGGATGTGGCGGAAGCCGAGCGGGTCAAGTTTTCCCTCACCGACGAGGACGTTCTGGAGCTCGCCCGGTATGCGGTGATCATCGAGCAGCACTACGGCCGCCCGATGGACATCGAGTGGGGCAAGAGCGGAGACGACGGCAAGCTCTACATCCTCCAGGCCCGGCCGGAGACGGTGAAGAGCCAGTCCACCGGCCATGTCATGGAAAAGTACCGCCTCAAGCAATACGGCAAGGCTCTGGCCCATGGCCGGGCCATCGGTCAGAAGATCGGCGTCGGTCCGGTGCGGGTCATCCAATCCGCCTCCGAGATGAATCGGGTGAATGCGGGTGACGTGCTGGTGACGGACATGACCGACCCCAACTGGGAGCCGGTGATGAAGCGCGCCTCCGCCATCGTCACCAATCGGGGCGGCCGCACCTGCCACGCCGCGATCATCGCCCGGGAACTTGGCATCCCGGCGATCGTCGGCTGCGGCAATGCCACCGACGTGCTCGATGAGGGCGATTCAGTGACCGTCTCCTGCGCTGAGGGCGATACCGGCTACGTCTATCGCGGTCGCCTCGATTACGAAGTGATCACCACCGACACTGGCAACCTGCCGGATATTCCGGTCAAGATCATGATGAATGTGGGCAATCCGGAGTTGGCCTTCGAGTTTGCCCAGATTCCCAACGGCGGCGTGGGCCTGGCGCGGTTGGAGTTTGTCATCAACAACATGATCGGCATTCACCCCAAGGCAATCCTGGAGCTTTCCCAGGTTCCGGCGAGCCTGCGGGACGAGATCCAGCGCCGCTCCCGGGGTTACGCCACGCCGAAACAGTTCTTCATCGAAAAGCTGGTGGAGGGCGTGGCCACCATCGCTGCCGCGTTCTATCCGAAGCCGGTGATTGTCCGCCTCTCCGACTTCAAGTCGAACGAATACCGGAAGCTGCTGGGCGGCGAAATCTACGAGCCGGAAGAAGAAAACCCGATGCTCGGCTTCCGCGGCGCATCGCGCTACATCGCCCACAGTTTCCGCGACTGCTTCGAGATGGAATGTGCGGCGATGAAGAAGGTGCGCAACGAGCTGGGCCTGACCAACGTCCAGTTGATGGTGCCCTTCGTGCGTAACGTCGCGGAGGCCGAAGGGGTGGTCGGGCTTCTGGCGGCCCACGGTCTAAAGCGGGGCGAGAATGACCTCAAGCTCATCATGATGTGCGAGATCCCGTCCAATGCCCTGCTGGCGGAGGCCTTCCTCGAGCATTTCGATGGCTTCTCCATCGGTTCGAACGACCTCACCCAGCTGACCCTGGGTCTCGATCGGGACTCCGGCCTGGTGGCCCACGCCTTCGATGAGCGGGATCCCGCTGTCAAGCAACTGCTCTCTATGGCCATCTCCACCGCCAACCGGCTCGACAAATACGTCGGGATCTGTGGCCAGGGGCCTTCCGATCACCCCGATCTGGCCGAGTGGCTGATGGACCAGGGAATCCAGACGATTTCCCTGAATCCGGACACGGTCGTCGATACCTGGCTGAAACTGGCGGATCACGCCGGCTGAGCCGGGCGACGGGGCTGCTTGTGACCAAAAAGGCCGGGGTAAACCCGGCCTTTTTACTTGGACTTTAAGTCGCAGCGTTTTGGTGGTCAGGCGGCCTGACTGGTGGCGTAGTAGCCGCTGACCTGCTCGTGGTATTCGTTCACCCGCCGCACGAATTCCTGCGTGCTCTTAGGCATGGTGACGCGAGCCCGGGTAATGTAGCCGACCAGATCGCGTCCCTGGCGGAGCAATTCCAGACCGTCCGTTGCGGCTCGGCTCAGGGCTTCAGGGGGAAGGGCGGGGAGGCGGGGGGTGTAGGCGGAGAGGTGTTCGCCGGCCACCACGAAGGAGGTCCACACTTCGACGATATCCGGGTCTGTCCGCAGGGTTTCGCATTTCCGCTTGGCGGCATTGACGAACTTGACGGCGGGGTCCGCCAGGCCGGCGAACAAGGGCAGGGTGCCCAGGGTGCGGGCGATTTCGTCACCGATGATGTCGATGTCCCGCATGGTTTGTGAAATCTTGATGTAGCGGCTTTCGTAGAAGGCTTCGACGGGGATCGAAAAGGCCCGGAAGGGCTCGCCCCACAGCTCGTCGATGCCCTCCTCGCCGCTGCGATGCAATACCAGGCGCCCCAGCATGAGGGCTTCCTGCAAACACTGCCCGCATTCATGCATCAGGCCGCTGTCCGGCTCGATCTCGACCCCCAGGCTCTGCAATTCCACCAGTTTGGTGAAGATGTCGGTGGCGCGGTTGAACAGCGCGCCGGCCAGCATCGCGCCCTTGACTCGCCGCCGGTCGGGATCGGCCTCGGTCTCGTAGGCGTGGCGCACTTCCGCAAGGCGGTAGCCCGGCATGTTGATGCCGTGCTCAACATGATTGAAAAGGCGTCGGGTGAGGGCTTCGATCAGCTTCTTCTTGGCCATCAGGGTGTCAGCTGGCGGGCGGTAGGCCTTGATCCAGTAGCCGTCGTAAAACACCCGCTCCTCGCCGTCGATGACCTGTTTGGAGCCATTGGGAATCACAGAATCCATGCGGGCTAGGCCGAAAGTAGAGTCTAGATGCTCCGCAGTGTAGGGAAATTTGCTCGACTTGTGCACTGCAAAGTTTTGTTTTACCGGTATGTGAGATTTGTTGCCGTTATATAAAACCAGACGGCGGGACTCTCGGTGCAAGGTGGATTTACCCCGAGAACGGTCCTCAAGCGGTGCGCAATGCTTCCACCGGCTGCATGGCCGCGGCTCGATGGGCGGGGTAATAGCCGAAGAAGAGGCCTACGGCGGTGCTGAAGCCAAAGGCCGCCACGGCGGTGCGCAGATCGACCACCACCGGGGTGTCGAAGAACTCGGCGGCGACCCAGGCGCCGCCCACCCCCAGGCCAGCCCCCAGCACTCCGCCGGTGAGGCAGATGAGCAGGGACTCCAGCAGAAACTGGAGCAGGATGTCCCGCCGGCGGGCCCCGATGGCCCGGCGAACGCCGATTTCCCGGGTGCGCTCGGTCACCGTGACGAGCATGATGTTCATGATCCCGATACCTCCGACGAGGAGCGAGACCGAGGCGATGGCGCCGAGGAGCACACTCATGGCCTGGGCAGCCTGGGCGGCGGATTCCGCGGAGGCCGTGATGTCGCGGATCGAAAAATCATTTTCCGCGTCGGCAGGCAGACGATGGCGCTGGCGGAGCAGAGCGGTGATGTCCCGTTCCGCCACCCCCTTGCCCGATTCCGCGCTGGCTTTGACGGTGATGAAGCGCACCGTGCCTGGAAAGGGATTGCCGAAGAGCTTGCCCTGGGCGGCGGTGAGGGGCACCCACACCAAGTCGTCCTGGTCCCGGCCATCGAGATTGCTCCCTTTAGGGCGGAACACGCCGATCACCTCGTATGGTTGCCCCTTGATCCGAAGCATCTTTCCCAGGGGCGAGGCGTCACCAAACAGATTCTCCGCCACGGTGGCGCCCAGCACGACCTTTTGGGCCGCCGTGCGCAGGTCGCCGTCATCCAGGGGCGCGCCGCTGGCCACTTCCCAATTGCGGACCTCGGAGAACTCCGGAGTACTGCCAAAGACGCTCGAGGACCAGTTCGACCCGCCATACTGGAGTTGGGTGTTGCCGTAATGGGCGGGGGCAACTGCCTGGACGCTTTCCAGTTGGGCGATGGCATCGGCGTCGGCGCGGGTCAGGGTGGGGGCGGAACCGGCGGCCGTTCGTACCCCGGCCACGGCGGGTGTGCCGGAATAGATGTTCAGGATGTCGCGGCCCAGGGTGGCGATGGTCTCGGCGACCCGTAGGCGCGACCCTTCGCCCACTGCGAGCATGAGGACCACCGCCGCCACCCCGATGATCATGCCGAGCATCGCCAGGAGGGTGCGCAAGGTATTGGCGCCCAGGGAGCGCATAGCTTCAGCGATCAGGGTGGTGAACATGGCGGCGGGTCAGAGCAGGTCCGGAGGCAGGACGCAGCGCAGCACGGTCTGGGTTTCGCCCTCCCGGACCCGATTGGTAAACCACCACAGCGCGCCCTTTTTAATCGTCCAATCCGCCTCCTGGCCGGCCAGGAGGAGGGCCGCGAGGCGGCCCAGGCCGGGCTGGTGGCCCACCAGCAGACAGGCGCCCCGGCCCTCGGGCCAGCCGGAGGCGGCAAGCAGATTGGCCACGCCCCCAGTGGGCCCGATGAGGGGGGTGACCTCGAAATCCCGGCCCAGGGCGGCGGCCGTCTGACGGGTCCGGAGGGTCGGGCTCGCCAGGACCCGTAGGCGCTTCGGGCCATGTTCCGCTAGCCAGCTGGCCATCTTCTGGGCCTGACGCTGGCCCCGCTCGGTCAACTCCCGGGTGATGTCGGGCACGCCATCCACGGCCTCGGCGTGGCGCCACAGCAAAAGGTCCATGACCGTCTCCATCATCAAAGGGCCGGCATCCTACGGACGAATGATTGCAGCGTCATGACCGTCGGGTCCGAGGACGGGCGGCTTGGCTGCGCAGAAGCCGATCCAGCCGCGCCGGCAGGCGACGGGCAATCCGGGCGGCGTTCGCCCCATGCCATCCCGCAACGAAGGCCGCGCCTTGGACGAGGGCACGGTGGCGGGCTGACCAGGTCTGCAGGGTGAGCGCGGCCTGGGTGACGTCATGGTGGTAGCCGAGTTCGTCCTGAAAGCGGGCCAGAGCTGCGATGAATTGGCTGACGGCCTTGGGTCGGGCCAGGAGGGGGTGGAAAAACTCAAAGCCGTATCGCAGGCGCTTCACGGCGATGCGTAGGGCGTGGAGGGCATCGGCACTGCCGTCCGTCATTACGACTTTAAGGCGCCGGGCGGCCTGTTTGCGCAGGCGGCGGAGCTGGCGCAGCGCCAGCTCCGGCAGGGCTTCCGTGCCCGCCCCGGTGCTGTCCGTCAGGGAATGGAGGGCCGCCGCGAAGCCCAGGAGGCAGCGGCCCTGGAGGCCGCGGTCGACATCGTGCTGGTGGGCGCGGCGGGCCATTTGCCGGGCTCGGGCGGCGTGCTGGCTGAGGGTAGTCAGGCTGGCGACGGGGGCTCCGCCGGCCAGGGGAACGGCGGGGAGCAGCGTGTCGACGAGAACGTCGAGGTCCCGGGTGGCGCCCAGGGTTTGGGTGGCCTCGCCAAGGCGGGGGTTCCAGGTGGCGAAAAACCCGGGGGGCAGAATGGGCGCCATCACCCGCAGGAGGCTCCGCAGGCGGCGCAGGGCGACCCGCATCTGATGAACGAACTCCGGGTCTTCGCCCAGGAGGGCGCCGTGGATATTAGCCTGCCAATGGGCCAGGCTCGCCAGGGCCAGGCGTCGAAAGGCGAGCAGGGGTGGGTCGCCGGGGGCGAGCACTGGGTCCGCGGCCCGGACGGGTGACGCGGCCTGGGCCAAGAACAGGCGGTAGCCCCGCTGGGCCTTGGAAACGTCGTCGGGCAGGAGCGGAAGATCGGCGGCGAGGGCCAGGGCCAGATCGAACACGGCGGCCACCGGGCCTTCCACCAGCTCGAGCTCCAATTCACACAGGGGGGCACGCCGGCCCTGGGCCTCGACGGTCCCCAGGTCGAGCATCATGAGGATCGTGACACCTTCCCGGGGCGCGTAGCGCCGGGTCTCCCGCCGGAAATGAGTGGTGAAGATCGGCGTTAGGGCGGGGCGTAGATCCTCCAGCAAGGCCTGCACCGCGGGGGCGCTGATGGGCTCAAAAACGAAATCGCCCCGGTAGGGAAACTCCCACTCCGGTCGCTGGGCAAGACCCCCGACCAGCTCGCCGCCGCATTTCACGGTCTGAAGCCAGTCGCGCCCCTGCTTGCGGGTCCGCAGCGCGACTCGGTGGGCTTTGAGACGCAGGTCGGGCGTGTCGAAATAGGTGTTGAGCAGGGTCCGCGTCGGCGCCGCTTTGGGCGCTTCGGCAAACAAGGGGTGCCGCCGCAGCCGCGCGACCGCCGAGGAAGGGAGGTTGAGCTTGAGTTCGATTTCCTGGGTCATGGCGCGGACTCCGCGGTGGCCGCTGCTGGGTCGAGGGGGCGATCCTCGATCACCTGGCCGTCGGCAAATCGCACCAGCCTGCGGGCGTGGGCCGCGATGTCGGCTTCGTGGGTGACGAGGACGATGGCCAGGCCCTCAGCGTTCAGCCGGTCGAAAATCGCCATGATCTCCCCCGAAGTGTGGGAATCGAGGTTGCCGGTGGGCTCATCGGCAAGCAGCCAGGCCGGCCGATTGGCGAGGGCCCGGGCGATCGCGACGCGCTGCTGTTGGCCGCCGGAAAGCTGCGTCGGATAGCGCCGTTCCAAGCCTGCGAGGCCGACCTGAGCGAGGAGTTCCGCCGCCCGCGCGTGGCGCTCCCTCCGGGAGCGGCCCGCATACAGCATGGGCAGTGCGACGTTATCCAGCAGGGTGGCGCGGGGTAGGAGGTGGAAGCCCTGGAACACGAAGCCGAAGACCCGGTTGCGCAGGGCCGACAGGGCGTCGGAATCCAGGCCGGCCACGTCGTCGCCGTCAATCCAGTAATGTCCGCCGCTCGGCGTGTCGAGGCAGCCCAGGAGGGCCAGAAAGGTGGACTTTCCCGAGCCGGAGGGGCCCATCACCGCCACGTAGTCGCCCGGGGCGAAGGCGAGGGAGACGCCGTGCAGCACCGGCACCGGCGGGCAGCCCGGGGGCAGATAGTTCTTGGAGAGGGCCTCCACCCGCAGCGAGCCCGACGCCGCCATGGTCTCCCGGCTCCTCAGAAGAGCCGCAGGCGGAAGTTGCCGGCGGGGGCGGGGCGTGCGGGCGCCGCTCCGTCTCCGGTGATGAGTTCGTCCCCGGCCTGGACCGGGCCGCTCACCAGTTCGGTGTGGCTGCGATCCACGAGGCCCGTAGTGACCGCGACGCGCTCCGTCCCGCCCTCCGGGGTGACCCGGTACACCCCGGCGCCCGGGGCCGCTCCCTTCCGCTCTTTGGTCTCGCCTTCCGCGGTAGGGCTGTAGCGCAGGGCGGCATTGGGCAGGCGCAGGACGTCGGCCTTGCGGGCGACTTCGATACGGGCCTGGGCAGTCATGCCCGGCAGCAACAGCCCGTCGGGGTTGGTGGTGGCAAGGACCACGTTGTAGGTCACCACATTCTGCTGGATGGTCGGATTGAGGCGGATCTGCCGCACCAGGGCATCGAAGCGCCGACCCGGATAGGCGTCCACCGTAAAGGTCGCCGGCTGGGCGACCCGGATGCTCCCCACATCGGCCTCCGCCACGCTGGTGTCGATCTGCATCTTGGTCAGATCCTGGGCGATCTGGAACAGGGTCGGTGTCTGGAAGCTCGCTGCGACGGTCTGGCCCACATCGACGTTGCGGGCGATGACCACCCCATCGATGGGCGCGCGGATGATGGCGTAGCCGAGATTGGTGCGCTCCCGCTGCAGGCGTGCGGCCGCGGACTTGCGCTGGGCGACCGCGGCATTCACGGCCTGGCGGTCGTCGTCGAGCTGACTGGGCGAAAGGAAGCGGCGCGCTACCAGGGCCTCGCTGCGGGCGAGTTTGGTCCGGGCCACCGCCTCGGCGGTTTGGGCGTTGGCGAGGGTCGCCTCGAGATCCGCGAGGTTGGCGCGGATCAGGGCTGGATCCAGCTCCGCGAGCATCTGCCCGGCTTTGACCGGCTGATTGAAGTCGGCGTGGAGGCGCTGGATGGTGCCTGAGATCTGGGTGCCCACATTGACGAGGGTCACCGGATTCAGGGTGCCGTTGGTGGCTACAGTTTGGATAATCTCGCCCCGGTCCACGCCCGCCGTGCGGTAGCGGGGCGCCGGCTCGCTGCCGGTGCCCCGCAGGCCAAGGGCGACCGCCCCGATCACAACGAGGGTTGCCAGGATCAGGAGCAGGGGGCGCAGGCGGACGGTCATGGACGGGCTGGCCCGTGGCGGTGGGTTTCCGGGCCGGTGGCAGTCACGAGAACGTGGCCTCGTCGGCCCGCTGGTCCCCGAGATTGTCGGTCCAGCGCACGCTCACCCGGTCGCCCGGGCGGGCGTTGGGGAGTCGGAAACTGAAGAGGGGGTTGCGGGAGATTGCAGGGCCGAGCTGGGCTTCGATCACCACCCGGTCATTCAGGGAGACCGTGAGGGTCTGGACGAAGTGGGCCGGGATGGTGCGTCCCTCGGTGTCCTTGCGCAGGCCGGATTCCATGTCGTGGGAAACGAGCATGCGCAATTCCCCCACCCCCTCCCGGATCGTCGCGCGGATCTTGGTTGGCTCCCCCATGGCGGCTCAGCTTCCGCAGCCCCCCACGGTGACCTTGACCTCCCGCTGGGCGACATAGGTTTTGCCGCCGGCATCGGCCACCGCGCGGAGGAGGGAGGTTTCGTTCATTTTGATCCGCGTGCCGACTTGGGGCGCTGCCTCCGGGGCGAAATCGAACTGGAAGGTGAGGGGGAAAGGGTTGTGGTCCACCACCAAGGCGATGCGGCGGGTGTCAGGCAGGGTGGAGACGATGTCGACCGCCACCACGGCGCCGTTCTCTGCGACGTCCGGCGCCCGGATCTGTAGGGAGGGCCCCGCATCCAGGGCGTCGGCGGCGCCGATCCGCGAGAGCACTTCTGCAAGCGATCGGGCTTCGAAGGCCGTCCCCTCCCGGGGTGCGGCGAGGACCTGCACCGGGCGCATCAGGCCCGTGCCGACCCAGATTGCCGCCGCGCCGACTCCGCGCAGCACATGGCGGCGCAGCCGGCGATCGCGCTCCGATGAGGGAGAACGGCTCACTTTGCCTCCGCGGCCATCCAGTGGCCGCTCTGGCCACCTTGCTTTTCCAGCAGGCGGACCCCGTCGATCCGCATGCCCCGGTCGGCGGCCTTGCACATGTCGTAAATGGTGAGGAGGCCGACGGTCACCGCGGTGAGGGCTTCCATTTCCACTCCCGTTCGCCCGGTGCATTCGGCGGTCACGGTGCAGGTCACCGTGGGGGTGGCGTCGTCCAGGGCGAACTCTGCAGCAACTCGGGTCAGCGCAATCGGATGGCAGAGGGGAATCAGGTCCGAGGTCCGTTTGGCCGCCTGGATGGCCGCAATGCGGGCGATCCCCAGCACGTCGCCCTTCTTGGCGTTGCCGCCCCGGATCAGGGCGAGGGTGTCGGGCTGCATGTGAATGCGGCCGGTGGCCACCGCCACCCGGGCCGTCTCGGCCTTGGCCCCGACGTCCACCATGTGGGCCTGTCCTTGGTGATCGAAATGGGTCAGGGGTGAGGTCATGGGGTCTCCGGAAACGGGGTCATCATAGCATCCCGCTCCCACGGCCCTTGGGCCGAGGTCCGCCCATGGCCTACAATCCGGGCCAACATCAGGCGGATTGTAGGGGCGGGGGACAGCATGGAGTGGGACGTGGAAGTGGATGCCCGGGGACTGAAATGTCCCTTGCCGATCCTGCGGGCCAAGAAGGCCTTGTCGGCCATGGAAACGGGCAAGGTGTTGCGGGTTCTGGCCACCGACCCCGGGTCGGTGCAGGACTTCCAGGCTTTCGCCCGGCAGACCGGAAACAAGCTCCTGCACCAGGGAGACGCCGGAGAGCAGACCTTCGAATTCCTGCTCCTGCGCAAGTAGGTCTCAAGCGGGAGCGCTGGGGGCGACGAATCGCCCCCAGCGCCACCTTCCCAATCAGGCCGCGAGCCGCGCGTATTGGGGACGGAGCTTCTCCAGGCTGGCGGTGAAGCTGCGCAAGCGCTCTTGTTCCTGGGCCACCACTGCCGCCGGCGCCCGGGCAACAAAGCTTTCATTGGCGAGCTTGCCCTGCGCCTTGGCCACTTCCCCTTCCAGCCGGGCGATTTCCTTGCCGAGGCGTTCCCGCTCGGCGTCCACGTCGATCTCGACCTGCAGCATGAGGCGTGTTTCTCCCACCACGGCCACCGGCGCGAGGGCGTCAGCCGGGATTTCTTCTACGACGGTGACGGCTGAAAGCTTGGCCAAACCGGCCAGGTAGGCGCCGAAGCCGGCGAGGCGGGCGGAATCTCCGGCGATGACCAGGGGCAAGCGCTGGGCGGGGGAGATGTTCATCTCGCCGCGCAGGTTGCGGCAGGCATAAACCAGGGCCTTGAGCTC
>JAEUNY010000175.1 GCA_016791005.1 Zoogloeaceae bacterium | reverse complement strand
GGGTGCTGCAACATGGTCTTCTCCAATGCGAGGATTCAGGTCAGGGTGTGGCCGGGCAGGCTGGCAGACGGCCACGAGATCGCGGTCCGCCAGCCGGGCAGCAGTCGCAGGGAAGTGAATTCAGGCATCGAATGGGTCATGGCACTCAACTGGAATCAGGTCGCACAAATGGACCGGGTCTCCGCCAGGGCGGGTCGGCACGACACAACAGGAGGGGGGGTAAGTTAGCTGCGCGGGGCGCGCAGCAGCAGGCCCAGTCCCAGGAGGGGCTGGAGAGGCATCGCGAAGATCGCGGAGGACAGGGCCTTGGCAGAGTGCATGGGGAGAAAATACGGGAGGAACCGACTTTGCGTCAACCCATGGCGGCCATGGCTTTTTCTAATTGGCGGCCAGGCGCCAGGTTGCCGGCTGAATCTCCACCGCGCCATCGTCGCTCGTCACCAACACATTGCCCTCCTGGATCGCGATCTGCAAACGCATCGAGCGCTGAACGAGGTCCGCCAGGGCACGGGTCCCCTCGGCGGGGAGATGCAGCACGGTGAGGTTGGCGAGCCGGGTGAGCTTGTTGGCCACACCCTTCCACCAGAGGCTGGCCGCAGCGCCCCCGTAGGCCACCACCACCACCCGCTCGGCCCGGCCGGCCGCCCGCAGGAGCCGACGCTCGTCCGGCAGCCCGACCTCCACCCAGGTCTTGATCTCGCCGCCGTAGTCCTTCTGCCACAAATCCGGCTCGTCGGTGTCGGAAAGCCCTTTGCCAAACTCGAGCCGCTCATCTGCGCACAAGGCAAAGGCGATCACCCGCACCATCATCCGTTCGTCGGTCTCGGAGGGATGACGGGCGATGGTCAAGGCGTGGTCGTGGTAGTAATGCCGGTCGATGTCGGCAACCGCGAGTTCCGCCTTGAAAATGGTGGATTTGAGGGCCATGGAGGTAGAAAATAAAAAGGGGCCAATTTTAGGCCCCATGCCCCCTGGTGCACTGCAAATAATTCTGGCCTCGCCTGCCCAAGGGGCATACAATCCGCAGATTCCGTGCGCAAGGCCAATCAGCGCAACGGTAATTTCCTAAGCTCGACCGGTCTCGCCCCCAGGGTTGTTGCACCCGGTCCTTTTTCCCGCACGCCTCGATTGGAGCCGCTCAGCAGGAGCGGCGGGCCGATGCCGGAGCACTTCCTTGACGACTGATATCCCTTCTTTCGACAGCCTCGGGCTGGCCGAACCCTTGCTGCGTGCCGTCGCCGACGCCGGCTACACGACTCCGACTCCCATCCAGATCCAGGCGATTCCCCTCGTGGTCCAGGGTGGCGATCTCCTCGCGGCAGCACAGACCGGTACCGGCAAGACCGCCGGTTTTACCCTTCCGATCCTTCACCGCCTCGCTGCCAGCCACACAACCACACGCCCCGGCCGGCCGCGCTGCCTGATCCTCACACCAACGCGGGAACTCGCCGCCCAGGTGGCCGAATCAGTGCAGACCTACGGCAAACACCTGCCCCTGAATTCCCTGGTCATGTTCGGCGGGGTCGGCATCAATCCTCAGATCAACGCCCTCAAAAAGCGGGTGGACATTCTCATTGCAACGCCGGGGCGACTCCTCGACCACGTCGGCCAATCAACCCTGGACCTCTCCGGCATCGAGATTCTGGTCCTCGACGAGGCCGATCGAATGCTCGACATGGGCTTCATCCGCGACATTCGCAAGATCCTCGCCCTGCTGCCCAAGGAACGCCAGAACCTGCTCTTCTCCGCCACGTTCTCGGACGAGATCCGTGAACTCGCCCATGGGATCCTCAAGAATCCCGGCTTCGTGGAGGTCGCCCGACGCAATACCGCTTCGGAGCTGGTCGAACAGTCCGTCTATCACATCGACCAACGCCACAAGCGTGAGCTCCTGGCCCACCTCATCCAGACCCGCCAGTGGTTCCAGGTGTTGATCTTCACCCGCACCAAACATGGCGCGAACAAGCTGGCCGAGTATCTCGCCAAGCACGACATTCCCGCCGCCGCGATCCACGGCAACAAGAGTCAGTCCGCGCGAACCCGCGCCCTGGCCGATTTCAAGAGCGGGAAGCTGCCGGTGTTGGTGGCCACCGACATCGCGGCCCGGGGCCTGGACATCGACCAGCTCCCCCAGGTCGTCAACTTCGAACTGCCGAGCGTGGCGGAGGACTACGTGCATCGTATCGGTCGCACGGGCCGGGCGGGATCCCCGGGCGCCGCCATTTCCCTGGTGGATCGGGAAGAGGGCAAGCTCCTGACCGCCATCGAGCGCCTCATCAAGCGCAAGATCGAGGTCGGCACGCCGGAAGATTTTGTCCCGAGCGCCGACCACGCTGGCGACCCCAACCAGGAACCTCGAGCCCCACGGCCCCCGCGCGGCGCCCCCCGCCCACCGCGGGAAGCCAACCGTCCCGCCGGAAACACCGGCCGGGCGCCAGCAGGACGCGGAAACGGCGAGCGACGCAAGGCCCCAACACAGGAAGTGGATGGCAATCGGGCCATGCCAGAGATCGATGAGGCCAACGAGCCGAACTTCAACGTGGCCTGGATGGGCCCGGACGGCAAGCCGGTCCGCAAGCAGACGGACGTGGACGGCAATCGGGCCAACCGACGGGACCACAATCAGGGCGGACGCCACGGCCAGGACCGGCAAGGTGAACGATCGCCTGGGGCTCCCCGGCCCCACGGCCAGTCCCGCGGCCCCCGCTCGGGGGGTGGCAAACCCGGCAACCCGCAGCGCCCCGCCTTGTTTTCCGCCAAGGGCAACCGCGGCAATAGCTAAGCACGCCGGTCGTATCGGACGATCTGCCCCCGGCGCCCGCCGGCGTCGAGGGCAGCAGTCCGCTCTCTGACGCACTAGCCTCCTAGATAGCCAGCCAATCGGGGAAGAGGATCACCCTCCTCGCCCGGCCCCTTCGGCGCACCCGTCCGGCCGGCGTTTCCCTTTTCCCACATTGGTCTGGACGCCGCCCCCCTGCGCGGCGCGCTGAAACATTCCGAGGCGCATCTTTACCGAGCTTTACCTGCATCTGACCGGCCTTTACAGGCGCGCCGCGCACACTGCGAGCCATCAGGTTGGCATCGACCACCTGACCCTGAAACCTGTAAGGAGTCGATCATGAAAACCTCACGCCGCATCCTCACCGCTCTCCTGGCCACCGGCAGCATCGCGCTGGCCCTCCCGGCCGCCCAGGCCCGCCCCATGATGGGCGATGACGGCCAATTTTGCCCCGGCGGCGGGCCCATGGAACGCGGGGGTCACCGCTTCGAGCATGGCATGGGCGAATTGGGCGGCATGCTTGGCCCACGCCATTTACGTGGGCTGAATCTCAGCGACGAGCAGGAAGATAAGGTCTTCAACCTGATGCACGGCCAGAAGCCCATGCTGCGGGCAAAGATGCGGGAATTGCGCGACGCGCGAAGCAATCTCGAGGCCCTGGTCCGGTCGCCCAACTATGACGAGGCCAAGGTTCGCGCCCTCACTGGCAAGGCGGCCGATACCCTGGCGGACGTGTTCCGCCTTCGCGCTCACACCGAGCACGAGATCTATCAGATTCTCACGCCGGAACAGCGACAGGCTCTGGAAGAACGGCGCGCCCAGCGCCGGGAAATGGGCCGGGGATCACGCCATTTCAGCCCAGGCATGGGCCCCGGCCACGGCCCTGGCATGGCACCGTCGCAAAGCTGAGAACCCCAACGGCCGGCCCCGAACCCACCTCCGAACGAGGGGGAGTGGGCCGGCAATGAGATGTTGCACCGCATCATCCTGTGCTAGAGTGAAGGCGATCCGCGTCAAAGCGTGAGGAGACAAGGTGTCGGGCTCTGCCCGGCAACGGGTGCGCCGCCCCATCGGGCTTGGCGCGCCGTCTGGTGGGTGCCCAGGTTCCGGGCACTCCGGGTTTGTGAGGTCTCCTTACCATGGACCAAACCGTCGTCCGCGCCGGCCTGCCCCAGGCTGTCCCCCAAGCCTCGGACATTCCGAGGGAGAAGCTGCCCGCCCGCCGCGCTGGGCGGAGTCGCTGGCCTGCCCGGCTGGACCTGCTCCAAAGCGCCTCAGGCCTCTTTCTGGCGCTCTTCCTCGTTGCCCACATGTTCTTCGTGTCGTCGATACTGATCAGCCACGAAGCCTTCTACACCGTGGCGCGCTTCTTCGAAGGCGTCTATTTCCTCGGCAAGCCCTATCCCTGGTTGGTGTCCTGCGTGGTGGGCGGGGTCCTCACCATCCTGGTGCTCCATGCCTGGCTGGCCATGCGGAAGTTTCCCGCCAATTTTCGCCAGTACCGGACTTTCGCGAACCACCGCCGTAGCCTGAGGCATCGTGACACAGGGCTATGGTGGATCCAGCTGTGGACCGGCTTCGCCCTGTTCTTCCTCACCACGGCGCACCTCTACGGCATGCTTAGCCAGCCGGAACTGATCGGCCCGTTCGAATCGGCCGATCGGATCTGGACCGGGAATCTTTGGCCGCTCTACCTGCTCCTGCTGCTCACCGTCGAGATCCACGGCAGCATCGGCCTTTACCGACTGGCCCTCAAATGGGGCTGGCTGGAAGGGCGCGACCCCGCGGCCTCCCGGAGGCGCCTGCGCTGGGCGAAGACGGGGATGAGCGTGTTTTTCATCAGCCTCGGGCTGGTCACCCTCCTGGCCTACGTCCAGTTGGGCATCGCCCATGCCGACCGGGCCGGCGAGCGCTACGTCCCCGCCGCATCCACCTCAAGTGCGGACTGAGGGGGCGGCACCATGCAAATCATCTATTCCGACGTGCTCGTGATCGGTGGTGGCCTGGCGGGGCTGCGGGCGGCGGTGGGCACCCGGCGGCGAGGCCATGAGGTCATCATTCTCAGCCTTGTGCCACCCAAGCGTTCCCACTCGGCCGCCGCCCAAGGCGGCATGCAGGCCAGCCTCGGCCATGGCGCCAAGGGCGCCGGGGACAACGAAGACGTGCATTTCGAGGACACGGTGCGGGGTTCCGACTGGGGCTGCGACCAGGAGGTAGCTCGGCTATTCGTGCATACCGCCCCGCAGGCCGTGCGAGAACTGGCGGCCTGGGGCGTCCCCTGGAACCGCATTCAGGCCGGCCCCCGGGAAGTGGTGGTGGACGGCCGCCGGGTGCGGATCAACGAACCGGATGATGCCCATGGAATGATCGCGGCACGGGATTTTGGCGGGACAAAGAAGTGGCGCACCTGCTACGTCTCCGACGGCACCGGCCACGCCATGCTCTACGCGATGAGCGATCAAGCCGTCGCCGCGAGCATTCCGGTCCATGAGCGCATGGAAGCCCTGGCGCTGATCCACGAGAACGGCCGCTGTCACGGCGCGGTGGTGCGCAATCTGGTGAGCGGCGAGCTTTCCGCCTACCTTGCCCGGGCCACCTGCATCGCCACCGGCGGTTTCGGTCGCATCTACCAGATCAGTTCCAACGCGGTCATCAACGAAGGCATCGGCGCCGCCATCGCTCTCGAGACTGGCTTAGTTTCCCTGGGCAACATGGAGGCAGTGCAGTTCCACCCGACGACCATCTTCCCGGCCGGGATCCTCGTCACCGAGGGTTGCCGCGGCGACGGCGGACTGCTGCGGGACGCCGCCGGGCACCGCTTCATGCCCGACTACGAGCCGGAGAAAAAGGAGTTGGCCTCCCGCGACGTGGTGTCTCGCCGCATGACCCAGCACATGCGCGCCGGCCACGGGGTGAAGACCCGTTTTGGCGACCACCTGTGGCTGGACATCACCCTGCTCGGCGCCGCCCACATCGACGCAAAGCTGCGGGAGGTCAAGGAGATCTGCCAGCACTTTCTCGGCATCGATCCGGCCCGAGACTTCATCCCGGTTCGCCCAGCTCAGCACTATTCGATGGGCGGCATCCGCACCGACGCCCACGGTCATGCCCGGGGCCTGCGCGGTCTTTTCGCCTGCGGCGAAGCCGCCTGCTGGGATCTCCACGGTTTCAACCGCCTGGGCGGCAATTCGGTGGCAGAAACCGTGGTCGCCGGCATGATCGTCGGCGAGACCATGGCAGATTTCGTGGAATCCGGCGAAGGCGATCTTCAGGTCTCCACGGCGGTGGTGCGCGAGGCCCTGGCGCAGGAAGAAGCCCACCTGGCGGGACTCGTGGAGGGCCGTGGCGAGGAGGACGCCAGCGCCCTGATGGCGGCCATGCAGACGATCATGACGGAGAAGGTCGCCATCTTCCGCCGCGGTGATCTCCTCGAATCGGCGGTCGAGGAACTGCGGAGCCTCCTGATCCGCAGCCGCCAGATCAGCTTGCGTACCCGGCGCCACGCGGGCAACCCGGAACTGGTCACCGCCTACCGGGTGCAGAAGATGCTCAAACTCGCCCTGTGTGTCGCCTATGGCGCGCTGGAACGCACCGAGAGTCGAGGCGCTCACTACCGGGAGGACTTTCCCCGCCGCGACGACGCCCAGTGGCTCAAGCGCACCCTGGCGACCTGGCCCCGGGCTGACGACACGCTGCCGACCTTGAGCTACGAGGCCCTTGACGTCAGTCGCATGGAGCTGCCACCGGGCTGGCGGGGCTACGGCGCCCGGGACGCCATCGACCACCCGGACACGTCGGCCCGCGTAGCCGAGGTCGCCGCCCTGCGGGATCGCTTGGCCGGCGTCGATCGCCACGCGATCCAGTCCGCGCTGATGCCCTTCAGCCACCTCGTTCCACCCCCCTTCCGGGGTCGCAACGCCCGTCTCGGAGACCAGCCATGACGGCCAACGCCACGCCACGCCGCCTCGAACTGCGCATCTTGCGCGGAACGCCGATGGCCCCTTCCCCGCCCCAATTCGAATCCTACTTCGTCGAGGAAGCGGAGGGCATGACCCTGTTTCTCGCCCTCAACGAAATTCGCAGCCAGCAGGCACCGTCGCTGCAGTTCGATTTCGTCTGCCGCGCCGGGATCTGCGGCAGTTGCGGGATGGTCATCGATGGCCGCCCGGGGCTGGCCTGTCGCACGCTCACCCGGGATCACGGCTCGGTCATCACCCTGGCGCCGCTGCCGGTCTTCGAATGGCTGGGAGATCTCTCGGTCAACACCGGCAAATGGATGCGAGGCATGGCCGAGCGCCTGGAGACCTGGATCCATACCACGGGCGACCCTGACCGCCTCTCGCTGGAAGCGCCTATGGAGCCGGCCGAGGCCGAGGCGATCTATGAATTGGACCGCTGCATCGAATGTGGCTGCTGTGTGGCCGGATGCGGCACGGCGCGGATGCGGGAGGATTTCGTTGGCGCCATCGGCCTCAACAAGATCGCCCGCTTCCGCCTTGACCCCCGGGATGAGCGGAGCGACGAGGACTTCTTTGCCCTCATCGGCGACGACGATGGCGTGTTCGGTTGCATGACCCTGCTGGGCTGCCACGACGTCTGCCCCAAGGGCCTGCCCCTGCAAACCCAGATTGCCTTCCTGCGCCGCAAGATGGCGGCCCAGGCCCTGAAATGAACGGGAATCCTCCCGATTCCACTTCGCCCACGACAAGAAAGCAGAACCCATGACCCCACCCTTGGACAAGCTCTCTCTCCAAACCGGGGATGGCGCCGCCGCCGTCCCCCAGGGGATTCCCGACTACCTCGCCCGGACTTACACCTGGGCCTATCTGAACGCCAGAACATTGCCCTGGCTGGATCGGAGCGGCGTGGTCTCCGCCATCCTGTGGGGAAACGCCCGCCGGCTGATGCGCCATGCAGTGGCGGAATTCGCCCCCGGCCAACGGGTCCTCCAGGCCGCCTGCGTGTATGGGGATTTCTCCCCCATGCTGGCCCGCCGGGTGAGCGCCCTGGGCGCCCTGGACGTGGTGGATGTGGCGCCGCTCCAGGTGAACAACGCCCGCAAGAAGCTCGCTGGCCTCTCCCAGACTCGGGTGCGCCAGGCAGATCTGGCCGGCCCAGACTTGGGCGTCGCGACGGGCACCCTGGACGGCGCCGCATGCTTTTTCCTGCTCCACGAGGTACCGGAGGACGCCCGCTGCCGCATCGTTGGGAACCTACTCCGCGTGGTTCGGGTGGGCGGAAAGGTCGTCTTCACCGATTACCACCGCACCCACCGCTGGCACCCCCTGGCGCCGGTGATGGCCCTGATTTTCCGCTGGCTGGAGCCCTTTGCCCCGTCACTGCAGAATCAGGAAATTGCCGATCTCTCTCCCCTGGCGGCAGATTTCGAGTGGCATAAGACCACGTCCTTTGGCGGCTTGTACCAGCAGGTGGTGGCAATCCGCCGGCGCTAAGGGAGCGCAGTCATGCCGGTGCGAGCCGCCAGAGGGAGGTGACCTCCCGCCGGCGCGCGTCGAAGAGCGGGTCGTCCGCGTCGCTCGCCTTGGGGTGCCGCGGGCGGGTATCGAGGCGGTCCACCACCCGCAAGCCCGCTGCGTCGATCCAGCTCAGCAAGGTTTCCCGGCTTCGCAGGCCGAGATGCTCGGCCAGGTCGGAGAGAATCAGCCAGCCCTCACCGCCGGTGACCAGATGCTCCACCAGGCCGGCGAGGAAGCCCTTGAGCATCCGGCTGTCAGGATCATAGACGGCATGCTCAAGCGGCGTGCCCGGTCGGCCTGGCAGCCAAGGGGGATTGCACACCACCAGGGATGCCTGCCCCTCAGGAAAGAGATGAACTGCCTTCACCGTCACCCGCTCGGCCAAGCCCAGGCGCCGAAGATTATCAGTGGCGCAGGCGAGCGCCCGGGGATCCTGATCAGTGGCAACCACCTGGTCTAGGCCACGTCGGGCCAACACCGCGGCGAGGACTCCGGTCCCGGTGCCCACATCAAAGGCTACCTTGCCCACCGGCAATGGCGCCTGGGCGACAAGGTCTATGTACTCCCCCCGGACAGGCGAAAACACGCCGTAATGAGGATGAATACGGTCCCCAAGGGCCGCAATCGGCACCCCCTTCTTGCGCCACTCGTGGGCGCCGATGAGTCCGAGGAGTTCCCGCAAGGACGCGAGGTAAGGCTCCGCCCCCTCTCCATAGGCCTCCTGGCAGGCCGGTCGGACGTCCGGGGCCCGACGCAGGGGAATCTGGTGGTCGGCCTCGAAGGGAAGAAGCAGGCTTCCGAGAATGCGGGCCCGCTGGGCCTGGCCCAGCCGATACTGGTGGAAGGCTTCCGTCAGATCGGCGGGCGGCGCCTTGCGCGGCTTGCGGCCGATGCGGCGGCCCAGGGCCTGGAGCAACTGGCGGGCGTTCTGGTAGTCCCCACGCCACAGCATGGCCGTGCCTTGGGAGGCCAGGCGATAGGCAGAGTCGGCGGTGAGGCGGTCATCCACCACCTCGATCCGACGTGGCGGGGCCAGACCCGCTTCTGAGCGCCACCCAGTCTGATGCGGGGCGCCGTCCTCGACCCAATTCACTACGGGCAATGTCGTCATTGGAGGCCCAGCTTCCTCGGGCCGCAGCAGTCCCGGGCACGGTACAGTGTCATCATTTCATCCTTTTTCGAGGGTCCCCATGGCCTGGAACCCCGCCTATCCCCGCGACCTCGTCGGCTACGGCCGCAACCCGCCCCACCCCCGCTGGCCGGGAAACGCGCGAATCGCCCTCCAATTCGTGCTGAACTACGAGGAGGGCGGGGAAAACTGCGTCCTGCATGGCGATGCGGGGAGCGAACAGTTTCTGTCGGAACTCTTCAATCCACCCGCCTATCCGGCCCGCCACTTGTCGATGGAATCCATCTACGAGTATGGCTCCCGGGTCGGCGTATGGCGCATTTTGCGGGAATTCGAGCGGCGCGGCCTGCCCTTGACGGTGTTCGGGGTCGCCATGGCCCTGGAACGCCACCCGGAGGTCACCTCGGCCTTCCAGGAATTGGGCCACGAAATCGCCTGCCATGGCTGGCGCTGGGTCCATTACCAAGAGATGGACGAGGCCGCCGAGCGGGAGCACCTGAGCATCGCCATGGCCACCATCGAGCGCCTCACCGGCGAGCGCCCCTGGGGCTGGTACACCGGACGGGACTCCCCGAACACCCGGCGGCTGGTGGCCGATTACGGCGGCTTTCTTTACGACTCAGATTATTACGGGGACGATCTGCCCTTCTGGACGCCCGTCAAGAAGAGCGATGGCCAGACCGTTCCTCACCTGGTCGTCCCTTACACCCTCGACACCAATGACATGCGCTTCGCGATGCCCCAGGGCTATTCCCATGGAGACCCCTTTTTCCAGTACCTGCGGGATGCGTTCGATACGCTCTACGAGGAAGGTGCGGAGCTTCCCAAGATGCTCTCCATTGGCATGCATTGCCGCCTATTAGGACGGCCGGGACGCTTTCGCGCCCTCCAGCGCTTCCTCGACCATATCGAGGCCCACGACCGGGTCTGGATCTGCCGACGGCTGGACATTGCCCGCCATTGGCATACTCACCACCCGCATCCGATCTTCTGAACCTACTGGGCACGCTCCGCCTCAGCGACGAAAATCTCGACCCGCCGGTTCTGCGCCCGCCCGGCCTCGGTGCCGTTGTCCGCCACCGGCTCGCGTGACCCGCGACCGTCGATGCTGATCCGCTGCGACACCACACCCCGGCTCACCAAATAATCCCGGGTGGCCGCCGCACGATTGACCGACAAGGGATTGTTGATCGCATCGGTCCCGGTGCTGTCAGTATGGCCGACAATGGTCACGGCGGTCACCGGATGGCGAGCCAGGGTCTCGGCGAAACGGTCCAATACGGGACGCATGGCCGGCTTAATATCGTAGCGGCCCAAGTCAAAGGAGACATCGCTGGGAATGTCCAGCTTAAGACGGTTGTCATCGGTCTGGCTGACGCCAACCCCTGTTCCCGCCGCCGCCTGCTCCATGACAGCCTTCTGTTCTTGCATGTGCTGCGACCACAAGTACCCGCCCGCAGCCCCGATCACCGCACCAATTGCGGCGCCAGAAACGGCCCGCTGGCTTTTCCTGCCCCCGCCGGTCACTCCTCCGATCACTGCCCCTGCGGCGGCGCCAATCGCCGCCCCGGTTCCCGTATCGCGCTGGGTCTGGCTCATCTCCGCACACCCGGCCAGCCCACAGACGGCCACACTGAGCGCTGTCGCCCAGACGCATCCCCGCTTTGCAACTGCTTTCATTTCTGCTGTCTCCCGCAACCCGCCCCTACGGTCTTGGACTCACTTATTGGGGCCAGGCCTCCGGCCGGCCACAAGAATCCGCTATCGCCCGAACTCGTCCTTACGCCTCAACCTGCTTTGCCAAGGCCGTCGCACGGGCTACCCAATCATCCCCGTCTTCAAGGCCGTCGATAAATCGCTCGGGAATTCCGCTCAATCCAACCTGAGCGCCCACCAGGCACCCGGCCAGAATGGCCCGCGCCTGATTTTGCCCCCCGCCATTGACCGCATGGAGCACGGCCGACTCGAAATCCCCCCGAAAGCGCGCTGCAAGATAATAGGCGGCCGGCAATTGGTGATAGATCGCGCAGGGCATCCCATACACCAATGAAACCTTCCACGCGGGCTCGATGCAAATATCCGGATCCCCCGCGGCCCTGGCCATGTATGCGGGTGAAAGCAGGGCATCCGGCGAGGCGAACCTTCCTGCGCGCGTGGGCTCGGGTTGACCCGGCGCCGGTGCCTCCAGATTGCCCCGGGTAACGGCATGAAAAGGCAGCACGCCTTGTTTGACGAGAGCCATGAGCTTCCCCGAAATATCCTCGTCGAAGGGATGGCCACAGACCAGCAAGCCGACGACTGCGCAGTAGGCCACGGTCATGGACACCACAAGATCGTCGTTCTGGGTCAATAGGGTATTAGCCGCCACATGAGCTGCCAGGGCCGATGGATCCTGAGCAAAGCGGACGGCAATTGCCAGCGCCCGCTCGATGGCCTCGGTGGTATCTGCATGACCCCCGACTTGCCCCCAAGGGAGCCTTTGCTCGACGCGCTTGTGCCAAACATCGCGAATCGATTGACTGGTGTAACCGCCAGGCCCGCCCATCGGGGATCCGTCGATTTTGGCCAAGATCTCCTCGTCAAGCCGGCCACAGAAATCTGCCTCGTCATAGCCCCTGGAGGCAATCAAGGACTCGACGGTCAGCCCGAGAATTAGACCGGCCTGAGAAAGCTGACCTGCCCTCATTCCGCCGTGATATCGGCCCGGCTGTGGTGTCGTGTAGTCATGGATCCACGGGCCATAGTCTCTGCGTAGAGCCTGGAGGTCGTAATACCAATGTGGGCCCAGCCCCAGAGCGTCCCCAATTAACGCCCCCATCACTGCGCCAGCAGCCCGGTCGCCCATTGCACTCGCCAACATGGCCACACTCCAATCAAGTTAGATTGGGAATCGAACCACTAAACCCATCGGGAAACAATCCCTCTGGTTGTATGCTCGCAGCTGCACCCAGCCCGTCGGGCGTAAGCGTCCGGCCAACCCCACCTACCCAGGCACGTGATCGACAGAGATAGTGTGCGCGATGAAGATCGTGGGCACGAAGGCGATCACGGGGCGTCGCCGAAGAACGTACAGCGCCGAATTCAAGCGGGAGGTCGTGGCGGCCTGCCGGCGGGAAGGCGCTTCGGTGGCCGGCGTCGCGCTTTCTCACGGGATCAACGCCAACGTTGTACACCGCTGGCTGCGGGAAGCGGCCGGGGCGTCCCGGGCCTTCGTGCCGGTGGCGTTCGATCTGCCGGCTGCCCCCACGGCGATGGCCGCAGCGCCATCGGCCGCCGAAATCCGCATCGAAGTCGAGCGCGGCGAGAGCAGGGTCGTGGTGCGCTGGCCGCTGGCGGGGGCTGGCGATTGTGCCGCCTGGCTCGCCGAGTGGCTCGCGTGATCCGGATCGACGCCATCTGGCTGGCCACCGCGCCGCTGGACATGCGCGCCGGCCCGGATACGGCGCTTGCCCGCGTGGTGCAGGTCTTCGGCGCCGCCCAGCCGCACCATGCCTACCTCTTTGCCAACGCGCGGGCCAACCGGATGAAGGTGCTGGTGCACGATGGCTTCGGTCTGTGGTTGCTGGCCCGACGCCTGCACTAGGGGCGCTTCGCCTGGCCCGGCCGTACCGGGGAAGGACGGGTGCGCCTCACCCCTGTCCAACTCGATGCCCTGGTCGTCGGACTGCCCTGGCAGCGCCTGGGCGAGGGCGGTGCGATTTCGCTGGTGTGAGACCCGCCGCTCCTTGCAATCCGGGTTGGCTCGGATAGCCCGGGTGCGGGCACTGCGGCACACTGCCGGCCATGGTCGATCCCGCCAGCCTCAAAGCCCTCAACGCGCAGCAACTGCGTGAGCTGGTGCGCGCGCTGATGACGCAGGTGGTCCATCGGGAGCGGACCATCGCTGACAAGGACCGCGAGATCCTGGTGCGCCAGACCAAGATCGATCAGCTCACCCACGAGATGGCGCTCTTGAAGCGCTGGCGCTTCGGCCGCCGTGCCGAGCAGCTCGAGCCGGCCCAGGCCAGCTTGCTTGATGAAACCGTCGAGGCCGACTTGGCCGCCATCGAGACGGAACTGGCGAGCCTGCGTACGGCACCCAAGGCCGATACCGAGCCCGGCAAACCCAGACGCGCACCGCTTCCACCGGAACTGCCCCGCGTCGTCGTTCATCACCAACCCGATTACACCGCCTGCACCTGCGGCTGCCAGCTGCGCCGCATCGGCGAGGACGTGGCCGAGAAGCTCGACTACACCCCGGGCGCCTTCACCGTGGAGCGCCACATCCGCGGCAAATGGGCCTGCGCCAAGTGCGAGACGATCACCCAGGCCCCCGTTCCCGCGCAGGTCATGGACAAGGGCATCCCCACCGCCGGCCTCTTGGCCCAGGTGCTGGTGGCCAAGTACGCCGATCACCTGCCGCTGTACCGCCCGGAAGGCATCTTTGCCCGGGCCGGCATGCGCCTGCCGCGCTCGACGCTGGCCCAGTGGGTGGGCGTGTGCGGCGTGCGGCTGGCGCCGCTGGCCCAGGCCCTGAAGGCCACCATCCTCAGCCACCGCGTGCTCCATGCCGACGAAACCCCGGTGGCCATGCTCAGCCCCGGCAACAAGAAGACCCACCGGGCCTACCTGTGGGCCTACGCGCCGGGCGCCTTAGAGGACTTGAAGGCGGTGGTCTATGACTTCACCGTCAGCCGTGCCGGCGAACATGCCCGGGCCTTCCTCGGACAGTGGCGCGGCAGCCTCGTGTGCGACGACTACGCCGGCTACAAGGCCGGTTTCGCCCAGGGCATCGATGAGGCCGGTTGCATGGCCCACGCGCGCCGGAAATTCTTCGAGCTCGTCACCAGCGGCAAGAGCCAGGTCGCCGAGCAGACGCTGGCGAGCATCGGACAGCTCTACGAGATCGAGCGCGAAGTCCGGGAACTGGACGCCGACCAGCGGCGGCAGATTCGCCACGCTCGCGCCCGGCCTCTCGCCGATGCCCTGCACGAATGGATGCGGCTCACGCGCCTGAAGATCACCGACGGCTCGGCCACTGCCCGCGCCCTCGATTACAGCCACAAGCGCTGGGCGGCGCTGACCCGTTACCTGGACGACGGGCAGCTACCCATCGACAATAACTGGATCGAAAACCAGATCCGGCCCATCGCTCTCGGGCGCTCGAACTGGCTGTTTGCCGGCTCGCTGCGGGCCGGCCAGCGCGCCGCCGCCGTGATGAGCCTGATCCAGTCGGCCCGCATGAACAGGCATGATCCCTACGCCTATCTCAAGGATGTCCTCACCCGGCTGCCGACCCACAAGGCCAGCCGCATCGCGGAGTTACTGCCCCATCGCTGGCAGGCGATCACTGCCGTCGCCTGACCGTCTCGCATTAGGGCGATCGTCTGTATTCCTAATCTTCTTTCATGACATAAGATATGCGAAAGGAGAATTGGGATGAATGCAGAGGCGAAGGTAGCGAAGCAGCGGCTGTCGGTGCTGGAATTGGCCGAGGTGTTGGGCAATGTGAGCGAGGCGTGCCGTCG
>JAEUNY010000164.1 GCA_016791005.1 Zoogloeaceae bacterium | reverse complement strand
CTGCCCGAGGGCGCCTCGGGGCAAGTGATTCGGGCCGCCCAACGCTTTGCCTTGGTGGCTGCCGCCGGGGAACTGGCCGGGGCCGCCCAGGTGACAGGCTGGCCCAAGGGGGCCGGCAATGCTGCCGCCCTGCGTTGCCTGGCCGCCTGGCTGGAAGGCCGGGGCGGATCGGCCCCCCAGGAAGAAATGAACCTGCTGCGCCAGGTGCGCCGCTTCTTCGAAATGCACGCCGAAAGCCGCTTCACCGACTACGGGCGGGCGGACCGGGAAGACGACCACGCCCCCCGCACCATGCTCCGGGCCGGGTGGAAGAAGGAAATCCGCAGCGCCATCACCGAGAAGGTGGAGGACGTGGTTTTTCTGGTGATGCCGGAAGTCTTCAAGAGTGAGATTGCTGCCGGGTTCAATCCCAAGTGGGCCGCTGCTACCCTGGCCCGCCATGGTTGGATCAAACCCGAGTCCGACACCACCCACACCCGCAAGGAATCTGTCCCGGCCCTCGGGCACAAGGCCACCAAGCGGGTCTATGTCTTCACCTCCAAGGCCCTGGGCTATGAGCTTGGCGACGCCTGACCCCTTGGCCTGGCTGGTCGATTTGGAGGGGCCGGGAGACCATGGAAAACCAGTCCCGGCCACCCATCCGAACCCGCCGCCCGATGAGCCATCGCAAAAGGTATCAACGGATCAAAGCCGGTTCCCACGGTTCCCAGCTTTTCCCAAAGTGCCTGGGAACCTGAAACCCTGCAACGACGCGGGTTCCCACGGTTCCCATGGTTCCCAGGCGAAAAAAGAGTGGTCCGAGATTGAAACGGGCGCGGCGGGGGCTGCGGGGAAGGCATCTTTCAGCGCACCCGATCCCATCAGCCCGGCCTGCCAGGACTGCCGCCACTTCCGCCGGCCTGGTCTGTCGGATGGCTATTGCGGCGGGGACCGCCCCGCCCTGCCTTCGGCCTACGGCCCCGGCCACCCCCTGCGCCGCCTGCCCGACGATGGTGGCGAGGACTGCCCATGCTGGATTGGGCGGTAGTTCTCGGGTTGGGTCCTTACTGGAAGTTTCGTATGCGGGGCGGAACGAGCCCGGAAATTCGCCAGTTTTTTGATGCTAAGCGGATTTACTGACAAAGCGGGTCCTCCCAAGGAAGTCGCCTTGAGGGTAATTCGAGCCCCGCCAGGGGTGCATGTAGTCATGCCGGAAGTTACTGAACGCCCGGCACGCTCAAGGCGACCAAACTTCATTAAGGAAAAAGAGGACAAGGTGATGCGTTTTGATCTGCTTAGCGAGCAATGCTTCAGGGGCGTGAAACATATGCCATTGGCCCAGCTCGACAGGATGCTTGACTGGGCCGCCCTGCTGACCATTGTCCGGAACGCCATCGGCGAGCGTGGCCAGAAGCCAACAGGCCGCCCGAGCTACTCGGACCAACAGCTCCTGCGCTTCACCGTCTTGCGCCTGACCCACTTGTGTTCATCCAACGAAGCCTGCGCCGCCCTGCGGGTCCGCATCGATTGGCGGCTGTTCTGCGGGTTCAACCTGACCGATAGTACACCCGACGCTTCGACCGTCAATCGCTACTGGCGAGCATTGGAAGCATCGGATGCCCTGCATCCGATCTTGGCCCGAGTCCGCTCTGCCACCATCGCCAAGGGCTTCAAGCTAGTCCCCCATCGCGGTCGGCCGGCGCCTTATCCGGTCCTGCGCCGAGGGGTGGATGATGGAGTTTGGACCATCGGCGGGACCGACGCTGGCCCCATGTGAAGCCGACTTCTTGTCCGGTCGCGTTTGCCCGGCGTTTGCCCGAGCCCTTCCAGAAAAGCAAAAGGGCCGAAAAATCGGCCCTAAGTGTTTGATTATATTGGTGCTGCTGACCGGAATCGAACTGGTGACCTACTGATTACGAATCAGTTGCTCTACCGACTGAGCTACAGCAGCGAGGGGGCGGAGTTTATCACTGGCGGGGAGGGCCTTCAATCGGACTCCCAGTAGCCCGGCGAGGCGTAGGCGTGCTTGAGGGTATCGATGAAGAGCCGCACCCGTAGGGGCAGGTGGCGGCGTTGGGGGAAGACGGCGAAGATGCCCATGGGGGGCGTGGCATAGTCGTCGAGGACCCTCACCAGGCGGCCGCTGAGGATGTCCCCGCCCACTTCCCACATGGATCGCCACGCAAGCCCCAGGCCGGCGAGGGTCCATTCATGGAGCACTGCGCCATCATTGCACTCGAAGCGCCCGGGCACCTTCAGGGTCAACACCCGCGATGGATCGTCGGGGTCCCGCAGGAGCCAGCCCCGTTGTTGCGTCAGACTCAGGCATTCGTGGTCGAGGAGGTCGGCGGGGCGTTGCGGGCTGCCGCGGCGTGCGAGGTAGTCCGGACTGGCCACTACGACCCGGTGCATTTCCCCCAGGCGGATGGGAACGAGGCTGGAATCTTCCATTTCGCCGATGCGGACTGCGCAATCGACCCCTTCATTGACGAGATCCACGATGCGGTCGGAGAGGTCAAGGGTGCAGGTCACCTCCGGGTGATCCATGAGGAACTGCCGCAGGACGGGCGCCACATGGCGACGGCCGAAACCGGCGGGAGCGGACAGGCGGATGTGGCCGCTGGGCTTTACGCCGCCAAGGCTCACCGAGCTTTCGGCGTTGGCAAGGTCATTGAGGATCCGCTGACAGTCTTCGAGAAAAGCGGCGCCTTCGAAGGTGAGGGAGACCCGCCGCGTGGTGCGCAGAATCAGGCGGACGCCGAGCCGTGCCTCCAGGGCATCAAGCCGGCGCCCGATCACTGCCGGCGTAACACCTTCGAGTCGCGCCGCAGCGGAAAGACTGCCCCGCGTCGCGACCTCCACGAAGCTTTGGATTTGCTTTAGACCGTCCATTTTATACTTTTAGTCAAATATCCATTGACCGAATCATAGCTTCTGGCAGGCCCTTTGATGCACTAGACTGCAATGCAGCAAATCGCGGCGACGCAGCGCCGCCCGGAAATCGTCCCGGTCGATTTCGCACCCCCACCACCGAACGACGGACTTGAAGCCTGGCCATGAAATCCTCCCCCGCCCCGCGCGCGATCGCCTTCGATGCCTACGGCACGCTGTTCGACGTCTATTCGGTGGGCGCCCTGGCGGAGCAGTTGTTTCCCGGACGCGGCGCAGCCTTGGCGGCCTTGTGGCGGCAAAAGCAGATCGAATACACCTTTCTGCGCACCTTGTCGCGCCGCTACGCCCCTTTCCTTGCCGTGACCGAAGACGCCCTGGGCTTTGCCGGGGCGCAACTGGGCCTGGACCTCACCCCTGAGCGCCAACGGCAGTTGATGAACCAATATGCGTGCCTCACACCCTTTCCGGAAAACCTCGGGGTCCTGCGGGAGTTGAAGGCCCTCGGCCTGCCTCTGGCCATCCTGTCGAACGGCACCCCGGCGATGCTGGAGGTGGCCATCAAGAGCGCCGGCATGAGCGGGCTTTTCGATCATGTGCTGTCGGTGGACGCCGTGAAGCAATACAAGACCGCCGACGCCGCTTACGCCCTGGGGCCGGAAGCCTTTGGCCTGCCCGCCCGGGACATCCTGTTCGTTTCCTCCAACGGTTGGGATGCCGCGGGCGCCACCTGGTACGGCTACACCACCCTCTGGATCAATCGCAGCGGCCAGCCCCTCGATGCCCTGGACGTGACGCCCACCCGCATCGGCCAGCGCCTCACCGACGTGCTCGCCTTCATCCAGGAAACGCGGAACTGAGATGGAACTCGGACACGCCGCCCTCGTGGCCGCCGGTGCCTTTGCCGCCGGTGGCGTGAATGCCGTGGCGGGCGGGGGCACATTTTTCTCGTTTCCGGCGCTCCTGGCCGCGGGCTTGCCGCCGGTGACGGCCAATGCCAGCAATACCGTCGCCCTGTGGCCGGCGAGCCTCGGGAGCGCCTGGGCCTACCGGCGCGAGGCGCTGCGCCACCGTCGCTGGGCCGTGATCCTGGTGGGGCTTTCCCTACTGGGCGGCATTCTCGGCGGTCTGCTCCTCCTGGCCACCTCCAACGCCGCCTTTGCCCGCCTCGTCCCCTGGCTCTTGCTGATCGCCACTGCGCTGTTTGCATTCAGCCGGCAGATTGGCGGTGCCGTCGCGGCCGTGAAGCGGCGGTTTGGCGCCGCCACGCGGCAGGAGCCGGGCAGCCTCGGCGGCGCCTTGTTCCAATTGGCGGTGGCCATTTACGGGGGCTTTTTCGGCGCGGGAATGGGCATCCTGACCTTGGCGGCCCTGTCGATCCAGGGTCTGGAAGACGTCCAGGAACTCAACGCGCTCAAAAATCTCACTTCGGCGGTGAATTACACCGTGGCCGCGCTGGTCTTCATCGTGGCCGGCGCCATCAATTGGCCCTTTACCCTGCTGATGCTGGTCGCCGCGACCATTGGCGGCTATGCCGGAGCCCAGTTTGCCCGGCGTTTGCCGGCGCCATGGCTACGCCGCCTGGTCGTGGGCATGGGCACCGTGCTGACGATCAGTTATTTTGCCAAGAATTGGTCTTGACCCTCCCTCCCCATCCACACTTTGACTCGACAGGAGACCCCATGAGCCTCAACCTGCCCCAGGGCGTGCAAATCACCGCCCCCCTTCAGCCCGGCTACGAATCCATCCTCACCTTCGACGCCCTGAGCCTGGTGGCCAAACTGCACCGCGCCTTTGAAGGCCGCCGCCAGGAGTTGCTGAAGGCCCGCGTCGCTCGCCAGGCCCGCATCGACGCCGGCGAGATGCCGGACTTCCTGCCCGAAACCCAAGCCATCCGCGAAGGCGACTGGAAGATCGCCCCGGTGCCGCCCGCCCTGCAGTGCCGTCGCGTGGAGATCACGGGCCCGGTCGAAGCCAAGATGATCATCAACGCCTTCAACTCCGGCGCTGACTCCTACATGACCGACTTCGAGGATTCCAACTCGCCGAACTGGGACAACCAGATCCAGGGCCAGGTGAATCTGTACAAGGCCATCCGCCGCGAGCTGTCCTTCAAGAACGAAGCCGGCAAGGAATACAAGCTGAACGACAAGATCGCCACCCTGCAGATCCGTCCGCGCGGTTGGCATCTGGACGAGAAGCACGTGCTGGTGGACGGTCAGCGCGTTTCCGGCGGCATCTTCGATTTCGGCCTGGTCTTCTTCCACAACGCCAAGGAACAGATCGCCCGCGGCGCCGGCCCGTTTTACTACCTCCCCAAGATGGAAAGCCATCTGGAAGCCCGCCTGTGGAACGACATCTTCGTCATGGCCCAGGACCATTGCGGCATCCCCCAGGGCACCATCAAGGCCACCGTGCTGGTGGAAACCATCCTCGCCACCTTCGAGATGGAAGAGATCCTGTATGAGCTGCGCAACCACTCCGCCGGACTCAACGCCGGGCGCTGGGACTACATCTTCTCCTGCATCAAGAAGTTCAAGAAGAACCAGGACTTCTGTCTGGCCCAGCGCGGCGCCATCACCATGGAAGTGCCCTTCATGCGCGGCTACGCCCTGGCGCTGGTGCAGGCCTGCCACAAGCGCGGCGCTCCGGCCATGGGCGGCATGAGCGCCCTGATCCCCATCAAGGGCGATCCGGTGGCCAATGAAAAGGCGCTCGCCGGCATCCGCCACGACAAGACCCGCGACGCCAACGACGGCTTCGACGGCGGCTGGGTAGCCCACCCGGGCCTGGTGCCCATCGCCATGGAAGAGTTCGTCAAGGTGCTGGGCGACAAGCCGAACCAGTTCGAAAAGCAGGTCGAAGGCTCCTTCGGCCCGGCTCAGTGGCTGGACTTCCGCCCCACCACGCCGATCACCGAAACCGGCCTGCGCAACAACATCAACGTCGGCATCCACTACCTGGGGAGCTGGCTGGCGGGCAATGGCTGTGTGCCCATCCACAACCTGATGGAAGACGCCGCCACGGCGGAGATCTCCCGCTCCCAGGTGTGGCAGTGGGTGGTGTCGCCCAAGGGCATCCTCGACGACGGCCGCAAGGTCACCGCCGAGATGGTCCGTGGGATGATTGCCGAGGAACTTGCCAAGGTGAAGGCCACCGTCAGCGCCCAGGGTGAGAACACCGCCACCTACGATCAGGCGGCGGAAATCTTCGACCGCATGTCCCTCACTCCGGACTATCCGGAATTCCTCACCCTGCCGCTCTACGAAGCCATGGCCTGATCGGCTTCGCGCCTCGCGGCCCACGCAAAAACGCCGGGAGATCCCCGGCGTTTTTTTGTTCGGGCGGGACGCCGCAGGAACGGCGCTTCGCCCGACACTCGCCCCACTGCGCGCTTCAGCAAACCCCCTGGGTTTTCAGCATCGCATCGCACTGGCGCATGCGCCGTGCCATGACCGTCATGACGTCCACCGCGAACTGAGGCGTGTCGCGGACGAGAAAGTCGAAGCGCTCCCGATCGATCACCGCGAAGGTGCAATCCGTCAAGGCCCGAACCGTTGCCGAGCGCGGGCCGGGTTCAATCACCCCCATCTCGCCCACGATGCTCCCTGCCCCAAGCTCTTCCAGCACGCAGGCCCCGGAACGGATTTCCGCCGTGCCCGACAGCAGCACGAACATCACGGCGCCCTCCTCGCCCTCGGTGCAGAGGGGCTCTCCGGAGGCCACGGTCACCAGATTGGGATCCTTGCGAAACAAGTCAAAGAAGAGCATGGCCACCCCAGGGCGTTGTGCTGCCAGGAATTGTAATGGCTCCACGAGGAACTTAGGTTACAAGTGAAATGTGACAAATCGGCACCCGCGACGCCCTTGGCAAACCCAGAGCGCGGCGGGGCCGGCGACCGGATTGCCCCCCCGCCCACCTGGTCCATGCCAGCGGCGTTTCGGCCTGGAGGGCGGACGTATATAGTGAAAGGGCCACTACCCTGGGAGGCTTTGATGAGCCGGCAGATCGTCGTATGCATGGATGGAACCTGGAACGACCCCACAGAGCGAACCAATGTTTACAAGCTGTTCCGAACGCTGCCCGGGCCGGAAGAATCGGTGGCCGAAGCGGGCGCCCTGCGCCAACACCTGCGCAAGGACACGCCTGAACTGTTCGCTCTCTACCTGGAAGGGGTCGGCGCAAAGGGCCGCAGCCAGGGCATTCTGGGCGGCAGCCTGGGGCTGGGACTCCACGACCGGGTGATCGACGCCTTCATCCTCGTGTCGCGGATCTACCGACCGGGGGACAAATTCTGGATCTTCGGCTTTTCCCGCGGCGCTTGGGCGGCACGCAGTCTTGCAGGGCTCATCGCCAAGGCGGGGCTGCTCGAAAACCCCGGATCGGACGATGCCGCGGTCCGGGCGGAAAGCCTGTGGCTACGCTTCAAGGAGGGCAAGCTGGATGATCGCGGCACCCGCTTCTGGCAGACCGCTGGCGATGCCCAGCCCATCCGCCTGGTGGGGGTCTGGGATACCGTGGGCGCCTTGGGGATTCCCATTTTTAACGGGCTGCGGGTGGTGGATGGCCTTGAAGCGCGCCTTTTCGAGTTTGCCGACACAGACCTCAGTACCCGGGTGGAATTCGGTCGCCAAGCCTTGGCCTTGGATGAAACCCGTTTCGATTTCACCCCCACCCTATGGAACGATCGCGCCGGAATCCGGCAGGCCTGGCTCCCCGGCGTGCATGGCGACGTAGGCGGCGGCTACGCCCACACCGGTCTTTCCGACGGCGCCCTCCAATGGATGATCGACGAGGTCAACGGCCTGGCCAGCGGACTCACCCTCGCGACCACCGCCCTGGGGACCGGCTTCACGAACAACCCTCTGGCGGACCGCCACGACGAGGCCCGCCAGCACCTCTGGAAGCTGCGCCCCAGGGAAGCCCGCAAACTTACCAAGGACGCCCCCCTGGCCCTCGGGGTACTGACGCGATTGCAAGGCCGGGCCGATTACCGCCCGGCGGCGCTACGCAAGGTCGCGGCCTGCGCGCCCTTCTACTCCGACGGCACGGCCGCGCCAGAAGAGCGCCTGGTGCCTCTGAAAGAAGCCGGCCCCACCCTGTGCATGGCTTGCGACAACCAGGCACTCGACTGCGTGGTCTTCGCCCAGAAGTGGTGGAACGCTGCCGGTATCGAGGTTCACAGCGGCGAACGCTACCGCATCGAGGCCCAAGGTACCTGGAAGGATGACGACAATAAAACTGGCGCCGAAGGTTACGAATCCAACAGCACACTCCTCCACTGGGCCGAGGGCACGCGGCGGGTGGAGAAAGCCCTCTGGTTCGCCCTGATCGCCGCAGTTCACCCCGACCCCGGTCTGGAACTCAAGAATCCCTCGGCGGGCAACATGGTCTTCGGGCTCGCGGAGAGCTTTGTGCGCAGCGTCGCCAAAGTCGACAACGCCTCGCAACTCCTGGCAACCGGCGCACTGGGCGAGCTTGCCGTACAAAAGGACGGCTACCTCTACTTCTTCGCCAACGATTCGGCCTTCGCCTACAGCAACAACAGTGGCTTCCTGGATGTGAGGGTCACCCGGATCGCCTGACCGCCCAGCCGACCATCGGCGCCCCCTGCGTTGGACCCTGGGCACGGTTTGTGCGTTGCAGTAGCTGCGGCGCACAAACCGTGCCCTCGATCTCACAGGAGGCTCCCATGGACACCTGGACCAAATGGACGGAGTTTTTTGCCTGCGGGCTGCTCGTCCTCCCCCTGACCCTGGGGCTGGGCCTCGACAGTTTCGATGCCTTCGCCCTGGCTCTCGGCCCGATGCTGATCCTGCTGATCGGCTTCGCCATCGGGGCCCCGGCGGTCCATCCGCCGGAGGACAAGGAGCCTCCACCCCGAGACTGACCCCACGCCCCCTCGGCTGTTAGACTGGCAAACGGCCGGATCGCCCCTGGCCGCCCCACCCCCGGGCCCTGGCCCCTGCCGAGGAGGCACCATGGAGTTCCCCCACGCCCAGGCGGAAAGCCTGATGCACATCGCCCCGCGCCCGCCCCTGATGTTTGTCCGGGGCGAGGGCTCGTGGCTCATCGACCAGACCGGCAAGCGCTATCTCGATTTCATCCAGGGCTGGGCGGTTAATTGCCTGGGCCACAATCCCGCCGCCATCCGTCGCGCGCTGGCCGCCCAGGCGGACACCCTCATCAATCCGAGCCCGGCGTTTTATAACGCCCCGGCGCTCCAGCTCGCCGCCCTCCTCACCGCCCACTCCTGCTTCGACCGGGTCTTCTTCGCCAACACCGGCGCTGAAGCCAATGAAGGGGCTATCAAACTGGCGCGCAAATATGGCCGCCTGCACCAGGGCGGTGCTTACAAAATCGTGACTTTCGAGCACGGCTTCCACGGCCGGACGCTCGCCACCATGTCCGCCAGCGGGAAACCCGGCTGGGACCGCCTCTTCGCGCCCCAGGTGCCGGGTTTTCCCAAGGCCCGCCTGAACGACCTCGACTCGGTGATCGCCCAGATCGACGACGAGACCGTCGCCGTGATGCTCGAACCGATCCAGGGGGAAGGCGGCGTGGTCCCCGCCGAAGCGGAGTTCCTGCGGGCGCTGCGCCAACTGACCACGGAACGCGGCCTCCTCCTCATCGTGGATGAGGTCCAGACCGGCATGGGCCGCACGGGTCGGCTCTTCGCCCACCAACATGCGGACATCGAGCCGGACATCATGACCCTGGGCAAAGGCATTGGCGGCGGCGTCCCCCTCTCGGCGCTCCTCGCCCGGAATACCGTCTGCTGCTTCGAACCCGGCGACCAAGGGGGCACCTACAACGGCAATCCGCTCATGACCGCCGTGGGCGTGGCGGTGCTCGAAACCCTGCTCGCGCCGGGCTTTCTCGCCGAAGTGGCGGACCTGGGCGCCTACCTGAAGGCCGCGCTGGAGGCACTCGCCCGTCGCCACCACCTGCCGGGAGAACGGGGCAAGGGACTGCTGCGGGCCTTGATCCTCGACGCCGACCGAGGCCCGGCCCTCGTCGAGGCCGCCCGGGAGCTGGCCCCCACAGGCCTGCTCCTCAACGCGCCGCGCCCCAACCTGCTGCGCTTCATGCCCGCCCTGAACATCGGGCGGGCGGACATCGATCTCATGATCGAGCTGCTGGACCCGCTCCTCGCAGGCGTCGGCCGTTAGGGTTTGCCCTCTGGGCGGGCGCATTATTGCAGTGCAATAATGCGCCATGGAACTCATCACCGACATCATCCTGCGGGCAGGCCGCTCGGCCGTTGAACTCTCGCTCTTCGTGCTCTTGCCGATCATGGTGGTGATGCTCGCCATCATGCGCCTGCTGGAGGCACGGGGCGTCCTTGACAAGGTGGTGGCCCGGCTCGCCCCGCTCCTGGCGCCGGCCGGACTCACCGGGCTGGGAGTGTTCGCCGCCTTACAGATCAATTTCGTGAGCTTTGCCGCGCCGGTAGCGACCCTGGCGATGATGGAGCAGCGCGGCGCCTCCACCCGCCACCTCGCGGCGACCCTGGCCATGGTGATGGCGATGGCCCAGGCCAACGTGGTCTTTCCCATGGCGGCGATGGGCCTCGCGTTCCTTCCCACCCTGCTCTGGTCCCTGGCGGGGGGGCTGCTGGCGGCGGCCGTCACCTATCACGTCTTCGGCCGCCATCTGGATCCCCAGGAAGGACGGCTGGACGAGACCTTGCGCCACCCAGTGGCCGATGACGCGAAGGGCGTGCTCGACGTGATCAACCGGGCCGGGGCCGAGGCATTCAAGATCGCCGTCGGCGCCATCCCGATGCTCGTCCTGTCCCTGGTGGCGGTGACAGCCCTGCGCAGTCTCGGGGCAATCGACGCCCTGACCCGCTTGCTGGCGCCGCTCCTGACCGCCCTAACCCTGGACCCGGCTTACGTTCTGCCCACCCTCACCAAGGTCCTGGCCGGCGGCACCGCCATGATGGGGGTGTTCGACGAAATGCTCCGGGCCGGACACGCCACCGCCGCGATGCTCAACCGCTCCGCTGGCTTTCTCATCAGCCCGCTGGATGTGCCCGGCGTCGCGGTGTTGATTTCCGCCGGGTCCCGGGTGGCGAGTGTGTGGAAGATCGCCCTGGCCGGCGCCCTGGTGGGCATCGCCCTGCGCAGTCTCGCCCACACCCTCGCGGGGTGAGCCCTACAGGGCGGCGATGATCCGCTCGGCGAGGAGTTCGAGCTGATCCGGATCCGCCTTATCCCGACCATGGGCCTTCAGCCGGATCCCCTCCCAGCGGGGCAGGATGTGGAAATGGACGTGGGGCACCGTCTGGCCGGCTGCAGCGCCATTGAACTGGGAAATCAGCAATCCCTCGGCCCCCACCGCCACCTGGACCGCCCGCGCAACCTTCTGGGTCACCTGGATCGTCGCTGCGGCGGCTGCGGGGGAAAGATCCAGCAGAGTCGCCGCCGGCTCCTTGGGCAGCACCAGGGTATGGCCCTCGGTCTGGGGCATGATGTCGAGGAAGGCCAGGGTGGCAGCATCCTCATAGACCCGGACGCAGGGCAGTTCGCCGCGCAGAATCCGGGCAAAAATGTTTTGCGGATCGTAAGACATGACGGGGGGCTCCTCCTCGAAAAGCGCATGGCGGTGTCAAGGCCGCCTAGCATAGCGCCTCCGGGGATTTCGTTCTTGAGCCGTCACGATCCCGGTGCCAAACTCCTCGCTCACCATCGCTCCGAGAAGCCCATGGGGATCTTTCGCATTGTCCTCCTGCTGTGCCTGTTCTGGCCGGCCCTGGGTGCCGCCCAGGGTGTGGAAGTGGGTCAGCCCTCGTCCCTGCGCAATCTGGTCCCGGCCAAGGAAATCGAGCAGGAGTCGGCGAAACAATATGGCCAGCTCCTTCGCCAAGCGGCGACGAAAGGGGCCCTGGCCCCGGACGATCATCCCCAGGTGATCCGCCTGAGGGCGATCGCCCGGCGACTCGTCGTCGAGGCGCCTCGCTTCAACCCCGCCGCCCGCGACTGGCGGTGGGAGGTCAATCTCGTCGGCTCCAAGCAGATCAACGCCTTCTGCATGCCGGGCGGCAAAATCGCGGTCTATACCGGGCTGCTTCTGGGCCTCAAACTCTCAGACGACGAGGCGGCGATGGTGATGGGCCACGAGATCGCCCATGCCCTCCGCGAACATGCCCGCGAGCGCCTGGCCAAGACCCAGCTCACCCGCCTGGGCGCCAGCCTGCTGGGAGAATTCCTGGGCGGTGGCCGTTTTTCCGATGCCTTTCAGATCGGGGGTGGCCTGCTGACGTTGAAATTTTCCCGCGACGACGAAACCGAGGCCGACCTCGTGGGCCTGGAACTCGCGGCAAGGGCGGGTTACAACCCCCGCGCCGGCATCAGCCTGTGGCACAAGATGAACGAAGCCAATCGGAGTGCCCCGCCCCAGTGGCTATCCACCCACCCGGCGAGCCGGAACCGGATTGCAGAGATTGAACGGCAAATGCCCCGCGTCCTGCCCCTCTACGACGAGGCGCGGCGCGGATGATTTCCGCCCTGGCTTTGTTTCTCTCCCTCCAGCTTGCCGGTGAGGTGATCCGCCTGGCCCTGCACCTTCCGGTGCCCGGGCCCGTGATCGGCATGGTCCTGCTTCTCGCCGTCCTGATTGTCCGGAGCGGCCCCTCTGCGGAATTGCGTGCCACGTCCAACGGCCTGCTCCAGCATCTTTCCCTGCTTTTCGTGCCTGCCGGCACCGGGGTCATGCTGCACATGGGACGCCTGGGCGACGAGGGGGTGGCCATTCTGGCCGCCCTGGTGATCAGCACCGTCATCGGCCTCGCGGTGGCCGGACTCATCCTGCACCGCCTGACTCGACCGACGAACCACGAGCGGCGTCCATGAACACGGCCAACGACATCTGGGTTTATCTTGCCGCCTCGCCGCTGATCTGGCTGGCCCTGACCCTCGTGGTCTATCGCGGCGCTCAGGAGGTCCAGCGCCGCGGCGGCGGGCACCCGGTCCTCAACCCGGTCCTCATCTCAGTTGCCGTTCTGGTGGCAATCCTGAGCCTCACTCAGACGCCCTATGCGCGCTATTTCGACGGTGCGCAATTCGTCCATTTCCTCCTTGGGCCAGCCACCGTCGCCCTCGCGGTTCCCCTCCACGGGCAATTGCCGCGCCTTGTCGCCCTGTGGCGGCCGCTGGCCATCGCCCTCGTCGCGGGCTCCATGGCGGCCGCGCTTTCCGCTTACCTGATCGCAGGTTGGCTGGGGGCCAGCGTGGCCACCCAGCTCTCCCTGGCGCCCAAGTCGGTGACCACACCGATTGCCATGGGCATTGCCGAACGGCTGGGCGGGCTCCCCTCCCTCACCGCCGTCCTCGTCATCCTCACCGGCATCCTCGGGGCCGTGGCGGGGGATGGTCTCCTGAAGCGGCTTGGCGCCCAGGACGATGCCAGCATCGGCTTCGCCCTCGGCGTCGCCTCCCACGGGATCGGCACCGCCCGCGCGTTTCAGATTTCCGAAACCGCGGGGGCCTTCGCCGCCCTGGCAATGGGGCTGAACGGGCTGCTCACAGCCGTCGCCCTCCCGCTCTTGCTTCCCTGGATCGCTCGTTTGCTTGGCAATTGAGCCGTCCTCAGCAGTGGGGCCAGGGCGCCCCCGCATCACCCTGCTCGACGCACACCCGCACCCGCCCCAATCCCGCGACGATGATGCGGTAGCGGGCGCCCACCGCGGATTCCAGCACCACCGTACCGTTCGACCCTTGGGCCGTGCCGCGCTGAGGTTCGAAACGGACGCACTCCACGCTGCCACACAAGCTGCCGGCAAAGCTGGCTGACGCCACCGAAACGCCCGGAAAACCAACGCCAAAGGTTTCGGTGAGCAAGGCCGCTGGATCGGGGCAAGCGACGCCACAACCGCACCCCAGACCCCGGGACAGGCCAACACACCAGGGGGCAGAGGGGAGGATGCTGAAAAACACCGGGACGTTCTGCTTCATCGCCTCGCTACGCCCCCATTGCAGGGTCGCCCGCAGCCCCTCGACGGCGCCCCGGCCCCGCTGGCGCGCCAAAGCATCTTTTATCGCCGGAACCGCCAGCGAAACCAAGATCGCCAGAACGAGGACGGTCACCAGCAGTTCCGTCAGTGAATAGCCACGACCTTGCGAAATTCTCGCCATAGCCACGCCCAAGTAATGCGATATGATTATCTATATCGCATTACTGCAGCCTCGCCAAGTCAAATACCCGCCCCTGACCAGAAAAAGAAAGAGCGCCCGCGGGCGCCCTGGAGGAATTAAAGCACTTCGCCCTACCAACAGCTTGCGGAGGGACCTTTGGTCACCACGCCGTTATTGACCGCCAAGGTAAGGGGACTGCAGGCGGTATCCGAGTTTTGATTCCCTTTTGTGGTCGGGGTTGCACTCAGGGTAAATGCCGTTGCGGTGGCGCCGGCAGTAATGGCCACCGTGTAATAGCCTTCAAGGGAGAGGTTGCTCGTGATCCCCAACCCCCCCACACCCAAGGTGCTGGTGTAGGTTGGATTGTTGGTGCGGAATTTTTCCTCCTCCACCTGGAGGCGGAGCAGCAACTCCTTGCCGTCCGATCGCCGCGCCTTGCGCACGTAGTCCTTGTAAGCCGGGATCCCCAGCCCCGCGAGCACCCCCACCACGATGACTACGATCATGAGTTCAATGAGGGTAAAGCCGCCTGATCGCTTCCTCATTCCCCAATGCCCGCCCATTCCTCGACCTCCAGTCATACCAACTCCACCCCTTGGGCTTTGCCTTGCAATTTTGCGATTCATCACGGACAACTGGCGGCGTCTTTGGCCACCGTAACGTTCTGAGTCACGGTGATATCGGTCACCGTCTGGTCGGTGAACACTACCGTGTCCGATCCCGCGGTAACAGCCCCGGGGCCACTAGCACCGCTGGCGCACATCGTGCCACCCGATTGCCTGACCGTCATGTTTCCACCCCAGGACGCACCCGTCCAACCGGTCAGCCCAATCAGGCAGGAATAGGGCTGGGTCACGACCCCTGTGGTGAGGTCTGTCGAAGGTGTCCCAAGGGTGCAGGTTCCAGAATCAATGGCCACGCCGGGATCAGCAGGAGACGTCACTTGAGGCACCAACACCGGGACCGGAGTGGTTGTGCCCGTCGCCGGCAGCAACGTGACGTTGCCGCTCACATTGATCTGGACGATGACCGAACCGACGTTGGGGAGCGGGCTTGGGCAAGTGGCGCTCAAACAGTAAAAGCGGCCCTGATTTCCAGTAAAGGGATTCGACGGATTCGTCACCACCGAGAGCGGCGTCGCACAATCGGTGTCCGTTGCAGATCCGTTGATGATGGTCAGCAAAAAATGGTGGTTCGCGAGGGTGACCGCGGTGTAGCTTGCATCCGTGGCGATCCCGATCCCGGTGGATTCGTAAATACCGCTGGCGATCGTCTTGTAGCCCCGGTACATCCGGGTGGCCAACAGCGCCGGCTTCCGGGTGTTGCTGGTGGTTTGAGTGCTCGAAACCCCCGGATCCCCCAGACAAACCCGCTCCTTGGTCTGGGTGCTATCGACGCGCAAGATCCCCACGTTCCCATACCAGCCGGCCCCGATGTAGCAACGGTAATCGAAATACTTGTATTTCTTCGAGGCGTTGCTGGTATCGACAATTGCAGAAATGGGGCTGGTGATGATCTTGGAACAGTAGGCGGCATCCGAAACCGAAACGAAGATTTCCTTAGTGGCCACCTTGGCGTTGGCAGAGAAGCCGCTTACCGGGTCGGTCACGTACATGCCGTCATCGATATAAACGCGTCCGGTGATGATGCTGAATTGCTCATTGAGCCCGGTACCGGTCAGCAGCACGTTCCCGGAGGGGTCCACCAGACGATAGTAGCCATCTGCGCCATGCTGCATACGAAGGTTATCGGGCATCTGGGCCACACTGTTATCGACAGTAGTCGTGCCCTTGCCCACGTAGGCCCGACCGGTGGGCGGCTTCGCAAACGCCTGGGCCGCGGACCCACCGCCGGTCTCCGCGAAGGCCACGCTCTTCAAGGGGCTGTCCCAGGTCACCACGCTTTGCAGACTCACGTTCTGCGTTGCCCCGGTCCCGTCGGTCCATAAAACCGACACCTGGACCTGGGTGTTGATGGCCGTCCCGAGTTTGCACCAGACCCGGGTGAAGGCCGCGAGGGGACTGGCCGGCGTATCCTTTTGGCCGGCCGGCGCGCCGGTGCTGCAATCCGTGGTGAGGGAGGTCACCATGCTCGCGTAATCTTGGGTGGTGGTCTCGTTCTCGACCAGTTGATTGCGCAACTCCTCGATCTTCTGCTCAGCCAGAGCCACCGCCTCGGACCGCACCTTGGCTACGCCCGAGGTTGCGACCAGATAGGCATTGAGCTTGGCGATCCCCAGGAGCCCTAGGGACAACACCACCAGAGAGACCATGGCCTCCAGCAAGCTGATGCCGCGCTGGCCCCGCAATCGAAGCGAAAGGGTTCTCATGACCATTCCTTGTTCACAAACCGGTTAAAAGTCCCGCCAGGTGCCGGGCATCGACGACCATTTGCCCAGGTCGTCCAGATTCTCGAATACCTTCGGGTGATAAATGATGTTGGGCGCGCCGTTTGAGGCGACCGTCCCTTCCACCACCATGGAACCGAAAATATTGGGGCTCCCGCCACCGGTCACGTTGCCGGTGACATAAAGCAGCCCGTAGAAATCGTTGCTAGCGTTGAGTTGCAAGTCGCCATTCACCACCAGCACCACCGGGCCATTGAGGGTGCCGATGTTCTGGTTCAGGGTGAAGGTATCGCCCGTGGGCACATCGACCCAATAAACCTGCGGCGTGGCGAAGGCACCGCTCACGCCGGCCTGGGCATTGGTGAGCACCTTGTCGGCCGACGCCTTGTACATCCCCGGCGACATGCCGAAGAAGTTGGCGAAGAACTGGGCGTCGTTGAGGTTGGACAGCGTCGTATCCGAGGCCACCACGTCCGGCCCGGCGAGCCCGCTGGTGGTGGTGCACACGAGGTTGTTGCCCGCGCCACAGCCAGAGTTGCCTTGCACCGCCGACGCCAGATCCGAAGGGGTCGTCTCGTAGGAAGTCTGATAGGTGGTGGAGGGGTTGCGCACCATGGTTTTCCCGGTCGCGCTGGAGGAAGTCAGGGAGGCACCGGTCCAGGTGGTCAGGTTGTTGAAGTAATTCACTACTGTGGCGTTCCCCCCGACGTTCACCCCGCCTTTGGAAATCAGCGGATTCGATGGGGCATTGGGCACCGGACCCAGCTTGCCGATGTAGGTCACGATGCGCTGGATGCTGGTGTTGTCATCGCTCCACCCGCAAGCCACGAGCCAGGCCTGAGCCGCGCTCGCGACAGGCGCGGTACAGGCCAGAGCGGCCGGGGCTGCGGGGCAAGCCGGAAGACCGGCATTACCCAGGGCGCCACTACAAAAGACGGCTTGATAGCTGCCCTTGGGGCTCGCGCCCAGGCCCCCGGTATTCGGCGCCACACTCAAGTCATTGCCGGCGTTCAAGCCAGCCAAAGAAGCATCGATCCCGGCCTGGGCCGCCGCCAGCGCCTGTTTCATCCGCACCTCGTTGGCCGACATGCGCTGCTCGGTGACCGTGGTCTGGGACGTGTAGAGGACCACCAGGGTCGCCGCAATCAGCAGGACCATGGAGACAAGAAGGGTCGCGGCCCCCCGCTGGCGGCCGCGGACTGCAGACGACATCCCTCCGCGACGATCAGGGCTTGTTGTAGATGCGATCATTGCGAACCTGCACTTCCTCGGAAATGGTGGCGCGGATGGCGGTATCCGCCGCCGCGGTGCCGGTGAGGGTGATGTGGATCTCCCGCGTATCCACCAACTGGTTGCCGGAGGCTGGAACGGCGAACGCCCCCCTCACGGCCGTCACGGCTCCCGCTGCCGCCGCATCGCACGCAGGAATGGTGGGCTGGGGTGAAGCCGAATTGAGCTTCCAGCCGTTGCTTGCCGTGAAATCCATGCATTGGGAGCCTTCGGTCGAAAACGTGAGGACCGTCACCGTCACAGCGTTGGGATCGGTCAAAGTCTCCCAACTTCCATCGTTGCAGTTATTGGTGACCGTCCCCTGCCGCCGCATCTGCACCGCACCATTTGAGATGCGGAAGCCCATGTATTCGTCGGCATCGACAGCGCCCCAGTTGGCAAGATCGTAGGTGAACAATACGCAGGTGCCGTTATTCAACACCCTGAGATCCGTCTGACCACCGCCGACGCCACGCTTGGCAAAGGCGTTGTCCGTCGAGAGCACGATGGTGCCCGCCGCGTTCCAGCCGTTGAAACCTGCCCGACGGAGTTCCCGCACCATGATGTTCATGGTGGAGCGCAGCTCCTGGTTCAGGCGCGCCGTCCGCAATGCGGTGTTGCTGCCTCGGATCGTCGACGCATAGACCGCGATGACGGCTCCAAGGACGATCGAGCCGACCACAATGCCAATCATCAATTCGATGAGGGACAGGCCGTTCTGCCGGCCGCGCTTGCCCATCAACATGCTGGATACCTCCCAACCGCAGTGGCTCCGGCTGGCGTACAGAGTTTGACCCGGCCCACCACCCCTACCTCGACTGCCAGTTGATATGCACCCAAGGTCAGGGTGATCGTCTCGTTACCAGCCCCCACGGCCGGGGCACTGCGCAGGCCACGAACGCCATCGAAGGTGAGGGTGGTCGCCGGTGCGGCGGCGATGGAAACACCGGGGTAGTTCCCCGCCGTGACGGTGGCATTGCCCCCAACCGCCACGGACCATGGGGACGCGGTAGTGACGACCACCGAGACGTTTTGGGAACTCTTAATGGCTTCGGAGCGGGCGAACTGGACCTGGCCATAAATGGCCTCGCCAGCGGCGATCACACGGCGCTTGCGCAGGGCGTCCTGCATGTTCGGCACCGCCAGGGCAACGAGCACCGCCAGGACGACCACGGTGATGAGCATTTCAACCAGGGTGAAGCCGCCGAGCCTCGCCCGGCTGACGCTGCGCAGCCCATCTCGTCGTCGAATCTCGAGGTATGTCGAATCCATGAATCGAATTTCCATCTCTGGCACGCTAAGTTAGTTCGGACTGCCCCGGAGGGCCACGACGAACCGCCAAGCGGTGGGAATTACCCGATGAGCGGTTGCCGGCACCCTGACCGAGCGGCGCGACCTTCAGACCGTGAGGGCCTTGCGCACCGTCGGCAGTAACCGACGGCTCACCGCCAAGCGCTCGCCCCGACCAGCAACGGCAATTTCCCAGCGCCCTTGAGCCGGGTCCCCCTTTGGGTCGGAAACCTGGGTCAGTTCGACCACCGCTGTCCGGGCCACCAGGCAATTGCGATGAATCCGCAGGAACTCACTGCCCAACTCGGCTTCGATACTGGACAGCGGTTCGTCGAGGAGATACTCGGCATCCAGGCTGCGCGCAACGGTGTACTTGTGGTCCGCCAGGAAGTAGAGAATGTCTTCGCGAGGAATTCGCAGGAGACGGCCCCGTTCCGTCACCGTGAAATGGCTTCGTGGGGTCGGACTCCCTGCCCCCTGGTCCGAGGTGACCTTCCGCGCGAGAACTTTCGACAAGGCCGCGGCAAGACGGGCGGCCCGCACGGGCTTTACGAGATAGTCCGTTGCCGCCACATCAAAGGCCTGCACCGCGTAGTCATCGTAGGCGGTGGTGAAGATTACGGCCGGCGCCGCCTCCCGGCGCCCGAGGGCCTGGGCAAGGCCCACGCCATCGAGCACCGGCATGCGGACATCCACCAGCGCCACGTCGGCGGCGCAGGTGTCGAGAAGCGCCAGGGCCTCCTCGCCGTTGGCCACCATGCCCACCAACTCGGTCGGCACCTCGGCCAGGATATCGGCGAGCACGTCCCGCAGGCGGGCCCGGGCAGGCGCTTCGTCGTCCACGATCAACACCCGGAGCGGCGGCACCATCAGGGGCGCCAGGGTCGGTAGGGCAGCCGGATCCGCACGGAAAAGCGGCCGTCTCGCTGGCTGGTGACCAGGCTGGCTTCAAGATCAAAGAACAACATTAGCCGCTCCTTGAGATTGGCTAAAGCCATGCGATGGCCAGGCGCTGACCCCGCCTGCGACTCCCGTATGATCGGCAGGGCATTGACGACTTCGATAACCACGGCCTCGCCTTCCTTGCGCAATTCAACGTCGATCCGTCCGCGCCCACCGCTTGGCTCAATACCGTGATAAACGGCGTTTTCCAGCAAGGGTTGAAGCAGCAGGGGCGGAACCTGGGCATCCGTGGGGCAACCCGTGTCCTGCCAGGCGACCTCGAGGCGATCACCAAGGCGGAGAAACTCGAGATCCAGGTATCGACGGCCGACTTCGATCTCGTCGGCCAAGCTCACAAGTTCCCGATTGTCCCGCATCAGAACACGGAAAAGGTCCGCCAGCTCTTCCAGGGCCCGCTCGGCTCGGCGTGGATCTTCACGCAAGATCCCCAGCACGCCATTAAGACTGTTGAAGAAGAAATGGGGGCGAATGCGGGCAGTCAGCGCGAGGAGCCGGGCTTCTGCCAGGGCGGGCGAATGCAGATGGCTGCGATAGGAAAAATAGGCCTGGGTGGCCAGCACCGCGAGGGTCGCCCACCCCAGGGCCCGCCAGGGCGGGATGCGCAGCGCCTCGGGCAAGACACTCATCCACAGGCCGGCCGACACCCAGGCCAGCGCCACCACGACAGCCCAGGCGAAGACGCCGGGCCGGCGGCGCAAGGCCGGCGCCACGGTCCCGGCAAGAAGCAAGGTGAGGAGTAAGGGCATCTCTGTACGCGCAATCAGCCACCCCGCCTCTTCCCAGGCGCTCGGGACATCCGAGGAGACGATGATCGCGGTGAGGAGCAAGCCGGCATTCACCACCGCCAGGGTGCGGAGGATCACGCCAAGGTTGCGGAAATCGGGCACCCGCGCCAACCGGCCCGCCCATCGCGCAGATTCCGGCGCCGGGGACGGACCCGGCATTCGTCGATCTGGTTGCGATGGCCTCGCCATCCATTTTTCTCCTATCTGGGGCGAGGCGGCCGACCCACCCTGCACCATGCGGTTTTCGGCATTCGGCGGTCGCCCTGAACCACTCGTCTCTCTCGCGGCGGAAAGTCGGGCTTGCTGGAGCATCCACGTATAATCGTAGGCCTGTCTTCCAGTAATCCAGCTTGCCCCCCAACCATGACTTCTAACACCCCTTCCGCCAAGGCCTGGTCCGGTCGATTCTCCGAGCCCGTCACGGATCTCGTGAAGCGCTTCACCGCGTCGGTCGATTTTGACCGCCGTATGGCCAGCCAGGACATTCGCGGATCCCTCGCCCACGCCCGCATGCTTGCGCGTCAAGGCATCATCGGCAATCAGGATCTGGCGGACATTGAACGCGGCATGACCCAGATCCGGGACGAAATCGAACGGGGTGTATTTGCCTGGAGCCTCGACGACGAGGACGTGCACCTCAACATCGAAAAGCGCCTTACCGCCCTGGTCGGCGACGCTGGCAAGCGGCTCCACACGGGGCGCAGCCGCAACGATCAGGTCGCGACCGACATCCGCCTGTGGCTGCGCGATGCGATCGACCAGATCATGCATCTAATCGGCGATTTTCAGCGCAATCTCCTCGATGTGGCGGACGAGCACGCGGCCACCCCCATGCCGGGGTTCACCCACCTCCAGGTCGCGCAACCCGTCACCTTCGGCCACCACCTCATGGCCTATTTCGAGATGACCCGGCGGGACGCCGAACGATTTGCCGATGCCCGACGGCGCGTCAATCGCCTGCCCCTGGGCGCGGCTGCCCTCGCGGGAACGAGTTTTCCCATTGACCGACATTTCGTGGCACAGGAATTGGGCTTCGAAGCGGTGTGCGAAAACTCCCTCGACGCCGTGAGCGATCGCGATTTCGCCATCGAGTTCTGCGCAGCCAGCGCCCTCCTCATGACCCATCTCTCCCGCTTGTCGGAAGAACTGATTCTTTGGATGAGCCCTCGGGTCGGCTTTATCGATCTGGCCGACCGCTTCTGCACGGGCAGTTCGATCATGCCGCAGAAGAAGAATCCGGACGTCCCAGAACTCGTGCGAGGCAAGACCGGACGGGTCAATGGCAGCCTTGTTGCCCTGCTGACCCTGATGAAGGGCCAGCCCTTGGCCTACAACAAGGACAATCAGGAAGACAAGGAGCCGCTTTTCGACACCGCCGACACCGTCATTGATACCCTACGGATCTTTGCCGACCTCATGACCGGAATCCGGGTGAAGGTGGATGCCATGGCCAATGCGCTGCGACAAGGTTACGCGACGGCCACCGACCTGGCCGACTATCTGGTGAAGAAGGGGCTGCCGTTTCGGGACGCCCACGAGGCGGTAGCCCTCGCGGTGCGGGGCGCGGAATCCCGCGGATGCGACCTCCCGGATCTATCACTGACCGACCTCGGCGCCATCATGGCGCCCGTCGAAGGCGCCGCGGAACGACTCGGCGAAGACGTGTTCCAAGTTCTGACGGTCGCTGGGTCCCTGGCCAGCCGCGACCATATCGGGGGCACCGCCCCGAATCAAGTCCGCCAAGCCATCAATCGAGCCCGCGCCTCATTACTCCCCACCCAATGACCCCCCCCATTCCCGAGCGAATCGGAAAGTACGATGTCCACAAGCTGATCGGCGTCGGCTCGACCGCCGCCGTCTATCTGGGCTACGACGCCTTCGCACAGCGGGAAGTCGCGATCAAGCTGTTCCATCCCGAGGTCCTGGGAGACCCGCAAAAGGGGCGACTTTATCGCCACCTGTTGATGAACGAAGCCGCACTCGCCGGGAAGCTCGACCATCCCCACATTGTGCAGATTCTCGACGCGGCGGCCACGGGCACTGAAGGCTACGTGGTCATGGAACATGTGCCGGGGGGCACCCTCGAAGCCTGGACCCAGCCCGGGCATTTGCTACCCTTCGACCGCCTCATCGAGATCATTTTCAAATGCTCCCGGGCCTTGGACTACGCCTTTCACCAGGGAATCACCCATCGGGACATCAAGCCGGCGAACATCCTCCTCACCGACCCGGACGGCCAGGACATCAGAATCTCGGATTTTGGTGCGGCCCTATTCACCGCGGCGGAAACCACGCAAGTGCAGGGGGTCGGCTCACCCGCCTTCATGTCTCCAGAGCAGGTCCGCGAGCAGCCCCTCAATCACCAGACCGACATCTACTCCCTGGGCGTGGTGATGTATCAGTTGCTCTGCGGCCGTTTGCCCTACGAAGCAAGCAACACCTACAGCCTCCTCTACCGAATCACCCAGGAAGAACCGCTGCCGCCATCAACATATCGCGCAGAGATTCCGCCGGTCCTCGACGACATCGTCCGCCGGGCCATGCGCAAAGAGCTTTCGGCCCGCTATGCGAGTTGGGAAGAGTTCTCCCACGATCTCGCGCAAGCCTTTCGCAATCGGAGCCTGGAAGTCCCGAGCGACAAGGTTCCTGACGCGGAAAAATTTCAAAGCCTGCGTCGGATGCATTTTTTCCGCCACTTTTCCGACGTCCAGATCTGGGAAGTAGTCGGTTTTTCCGAGTGGACCCAACTCCAACCCGGCACACAAGTCATGAAAGAAAATGAGCCGGGACAGTATTTTTGCTTGTTGGTGGAGGGCGAAGCGCGGGTGAAGAAACGCGGACGCCACCTCCAGATGCTCACTTCCGGCGATTGCTTCGGCGAAATGGCGCTCTTCGCCCCAAGCGCCGGCTTCCGCTCCGCGACCGTCGAGACCACAACCCGGGCCAAGATGATCACGATTCGCATGGAGTCGCTGCAGCGGGCCTCTGACGGCTGCCGGATGCACTTTTATCGAGCTTTTCTGGAGGTACTGGCCAATAGGCTTTCCTTGGCTAACTCTCGGATGGCGGCACTTTAGCTCCAATTGAAGGGTCAGTCGGACCCACAGTCAGGCCCGCCGGCGTCGCAGTGACCTTACTGCAAATCTGTCGGAATTTTTTCCACTCGACCAGACGCAGAACCGCACGTCCTGAAATATCACTTAAATATCATACAATTAAGCAAGGCGGTATCGCAGGTGTGAAATTTGCTCTGGTTCACTCACGATTTCGAAGGCGACAATCATCACGCTTGCTTTATAGTGGGCGCAAGATGAAGCAGCAGCAAAAAGGGAAACTCGATGGTGGATGTCAAACCGCCAATCTCTGTTGAGAGTCGGCGCAAGCTCTTGAAAGGCGCGCTAGGTGCATCGGGTGTCATCACGATGGGCTACAGCGGTGGGGCTCTTGCGTCATTCAATTGCGTGGCGAATGTCCGTAATCTGACGACCGGGGGCCCGCCGGGCAGTACTAACCAGTTCAAGTTTCCCACTGCCCCCTCCACCAGCACCGGGAAGTGGGCATGGGTTGAAGTCCCGGTCAAGCAATACCGCCAATCCACTGCCGGCATGAATGGGGTTTGCACAAACAGCGGGAATAGTGGCAAGGTGGATGGGTTCAAGCTTCGCACCGGGGACACCAAGGTTTATCTCGTATCGAATCCCGGCACTGCGGTCACCAATTATTGCGAGGCGCAATCTCAAGATACCGGTTACCCAAAGAAGGGGTGGGTGCTCGCCTACTTTGACGATCAGGGCAACCAAACCGGTGTGTACCCAGAACGAACCTTGGCCGTTGAAGGATTTACGCCAGCCACTGGGAGTTGCCTCACATCATTGAATGCCGGACTGGCCAATTCTGGCACACTGACTTTCGGTGGCTAGCCTTCGGGTACTTTCGCCTCTCGCTTGGCTTGAATCCTACTGCCCTTCCCTAGAAGGGCAGTTTCTTTTCCTGGATCCGGTCACCTGGGAAACTTATTTGATCGAACCCGGTGCAAAATTGATCCTCGACGAGGCAGCACGCGCCATCGAAGACTCCTGCTTTGACGCCTTTGTGGAGGAGATCAATGAAGCTGGAGGTTGGCCGCCAGAACTCGAATTCCTTGCACGCGGGCTCGCAACGCTTTCAGCCTGTCCGATCTCTTGAACAACGGTGTTCACACTCCGTTCCGAATCATTGATGTCGGTGCTGCGCACATCGCAGTCGCCTCTCCGGTGGCCGCATTTCACCGACAGTTGGACTTGGTCTACCCGCATCAACTCGATGGCTGCCGTGACATTCCCTTTGCGGATATACGCGTTTCCCTGACCCCCGGAACTCGGCTTAGGCTTTGGAGGCGACAGATATGCCTCTGGTCGGAAAGCCAGACTCCTTTTGAGCCCTACCCTCTAAACTCCGCCCTGCCGCTCTTCGAATGGGGCACCAACTGGATCATCGCTCAGCGCCTCAATGCGTATTTGCTCCTTCACGCTGGCGTCGTAGCGAGGGGGGAGCAAGCCCTCATTCTGCCCGCGCAGCCCGGATCTGGAAAAAGTACGCTGACCTGCGCATTGCACCTGGCCGGGTGGCGTTTCTTGTCGGACGAATTCGGGGTCATCGACATGGAGCGGGGTCTTGTCTTGCCGATGCTTAAACCCGCTGCCCTCAAAAATGCATCCATTCAGGTCATCGGAGCCCGGCCCAACGCGGTGCTGGGACCGACTTTCCCAGGGACGCGAAAGGGCGACGTTGCCCATTTCGTGCCTGACCGGGCAAGCTTTGAAGCTCGAAGGACGGGCGCGCAGCCCCGCTTGGTGGTTTTTCCCCATTTTGTGGCAGGAGCCTCGCTCCGGTGCGTCGCCATTCCGCCTGCCGAAGCGGTCATGCGCATCGGCGTCAACAGCTTCAACTATCAAACCCTTGGCCCCCTGGGTTTCGAGGCCGCCGTCCGCATCGCCCGGAGCGCACAAGCCTTCGATCTGACCTATGGGAGCCTCGACGAAGCGATGAACTGCATCGACTCATTGTTCAACCAAGCAGCATGAGTCAGGCGCCGGATCCAGCTCACCGCCTGCTTCTGCTCGGGTTGCGGCAATCGCTGACAGTCGATGAAGGCCAATGGGACCGCATCCTGCGCCTTGCACGCCGAACCGGGCTGCACGCCCGAGTGGCCGCCAATCATCTTGATGGCAACGTCCGATTGACCGATCCGGTGCGGCGGCATCTCCTGTCGGCGGTCAGGGTCGCCGCCTATCGCGCCCAGATGGTGCGGGCCGAATTGTTTCGGCTTGCCACCCACTGCAAGGGGGACTTCCCTGTCGTTGTACTGAAGGGGGGTGCCTATATTCTGGAGAACCGGGCATTGGCCGTCGGCCGGTTCGTATCCGACGTCGACATTTTGGTTCCTAAAACGGCCCTACGCACCATGGAAGAGAGGCTTCGCGGTGCCGGCTGGGCGCCCGCGCCGTTGAATCCCTACGACGAGCGCTATTACCGGGACTGGAGTCACGAAACCCCCCCCTTGAGATTTCCCGGGCGGAGTCTGGAGGTGGATCTCCACCATGCCATTACCCCGGTCACTGGGCGCCTTGCATTCGACCCCGAAACCCTTTTCGAAACCATTCGCCCTATTCCCGGCACCCCCTTCCACGTCCTGGCACCGGAGGATCAGGCACTTCATGCCTGTCTCCACTGCTTTCAGGATGGTGATCTGGAACTCAGGGTCCGGGAGATCGTGGATATCGACGGGCTGCTCCGGGCCCTGGCATCGGCGCCCGGATTTTGGGATCGACTTTTGCTGCGGGCGGCCCAACTTGGCCTGGAGCGCCCCCTGTGGTACGGCTTGCGATACGCCCGCGCTTGGCTGGACAGCCCCATTCCCGATGAAGTGTTTCAAGCCCTGCCCGCTCCCAATGCAGTGGCCCGGCGCCTGATGGATACCTTGCTGCCGTTGGCGATGCTGCCGTCCGACCCGGATTTCCCTGAGCCGATCCAGGTTCGCCTGGCGCGTTCCGCCTTGCTCGCCCGCTACCACTTCCTGAGGATGCCGTTGCGCTTGCTTCTTCCGCACCTCGCCCGCAAGGCGCTTCTCCGGGGCAAGGCCCGCTTCAGCCAGTCACCCACGGGCGACGGCAATCACGGGGTGTGAGGCCCCAGTCTTTGTCGTCAGGCCACCCCGGCATTGGCGAGGGCCTGCTTGAGTTCGCCGGACTCAAACATTTCCCGCATGATGTCGGCACCGCCCACGAACTCACCCTTGATGTAGAGCTGCGGAATGGTCGGCCAGTTGGCGTACTGCTTGATGCCCTGACGAATCTCGTCGTCGGCCAATACATTGACGGCGAAAACCTCTTTCACCCCTGACAACTTGAGGATCTGGACGGCCGTCGCGGAAAAGCCGCATTGGGGCATCTGCGGGGAGCCTTTCATGTACAGCACGACGGGGTGGGTGGTGACTTGTTCGTGGATGAGTTGCTGGACGTCCATGAGAATCTTTCAGACAAAATAGTTGAGTGGATCAGTCGGGTAAGTCTAGGAGCGCGGCCCCGCTGCGTCAAGGCAGGGGCTCGCGGCGCAGGCGGCGGCCGCCGCTGACGCGCTCGGTGCCGGCAAGATCCTTCCAGCTTTCCACGTCCACAAATCCCGCGTCGACGAGCCGCGACCGCACCGCGGCGGCCTGATCGTAGCCGTGCTCGAGCATGAGCCAGCCGCCTTCCTCGAGGAACGCGGGGGCGTCGGCGATGATCTGTCCGAGGGCATCCAGGCCCTGAGGTCCGGACGCCAGGGCGCCCTGCGGTTCGAATCTCACGTCCCCCGCCTGCAGATGCGCATCGTTCTGCGCCACATAAGGAGGATTCGCGAGGATCAGATCGAAGCGGTCGGCCCCCATGTTCGCAAACCAATCGCTTTCGATGAACGAAACGCTCGCTCCCAAGCGCGCGGCGTTGGCCATGGCCACCCACAAGGCATCGCGGGCGCAATCCACTGCGCAGACCGTCGATTCGGGCCATTCAAGGGCGAGGGTGATGGCCAGAATGCCCGAACCGGTACCCAGGTCGAGCACCCGGGGTTGGCGGTACGCGCCCCGCTGCCCCAGTGCCAACTCCACCAACAACTCCGTTTCCGGCCGCGGAATCAACACCGCCGGGGTCACGCGAAATAGGCGGCCATAAAATTCCCGCTCCCCGGTCAGATAGGCGACCGGTTCGCCCTGCTGCCGCCGGGCAACCAGCGCTTCGAAGCGCACGGCCAAGGGCGCGGAGAGGGCTCGATCGCCCCGGGCGATCAAGGCGGCCGCATTCCAGCCCGTCACATGACAGAGCAACACCCGGGCATCCACCGCTCCAATCGCCGCGCGGGCCCAGGCCAGACTCTCGCTGACCGTTCTCAAGCCATTCTGGGCCCCCACTCAACCCGCCTCGGCCAATTGGGCCAGCAGGTCGGCCTGATGCTCAGCGGTCAGGCCATCCACGAGTTCGTCCAGGTCCCCTTCCATCACCGCATCCAGCTTGTAGAGGGTGAGGTTGATGCGGTGATCCGTCACCCGCCCCTGGGGAAAGTTGTAGGTACGAATCCGTTCCGAACGGTCGCCGCTCCCCACCAGGCTCTTGCGTTCCGCGGCGGTGCGAGCCTGCTGCTCCCGGCGCTGGGCATCCTGGATGCGGGCCACCAGCACACTCATCGCCTGGGCCTTGTTGCGGTGCTGGGAGCGATCGTCCTGACACTCGACGACGATTCCGGTCGGCAAGTGGGTGATCCGCACTGCCGAATCGGTCTTGTTGATGTGCTGGCCACCGGCGCCGCTGGCCCGGAAGGTATCGATGCGTATCTCCGCTGGATTGATGATGACGTCGGCCAGTTCATCCACCTCCGGTAAAACGGCCACCGTGCAGGCGGAAGTGTGGATCCGTCCCTGAGTCTCGGTGACTGGCACCCGCTGAACCCGGTGCCCCCCACTCTCGAACTTCAGCCGGGAATACACCCCCGCCCCGGCGATGCGGACAATAACTTCCTTGTACCCGCCCAGGTCCGATTCGCTGGCGGAGACGATCTCCGTCTTCCAGCGCTGGCGTTCGGCGTAACGCATGTACATACGGAGGAGGTCGCCGGCGAAGAGGGCCGCCTCGTCGCCGCCAGTCCCCGCGCGGATCTCCAGAAAGATGTTGCGTTCGTCGTTGGGGTCTCGCGGCAAAAGGGCGAGCTGCAAGGCGCGATCGAGCTCTTCGATCCGCGCCTGGGAGGCTGCAAGTTCGCCCTCCGCCAGCTCCCGGAGTTCCGGATCGGCGAGCATGGCCTGGGCCGTCTCGGCGTCGTCCTCGGCCTGGCGGTATTGACGATAGAGCCCCACCACTGGCTCGACCTCGGCCCGCTCCTGGCTGATCCGCCGGAAGCCCCCCAGGTCAGCCGCCGCATCTTCAGCGGAGAGGGCGCGGTCCAACTCTTCCAGGCGCTGCCCCAGGTACTCCAGCTTGTCTCGTATGCTTTGCTTCATGCCAAATTCTGCGGGTGCCCCGCATCCGTCGCTTCAGTGCGAGTCATCGTTCAGGTTGAAGACGCGGCGGATCAACTGGCCGGCCTCGGCGAGGGTTTCGCCCTCTGCTTGATTGAGAAAGCGGGTCGGACCATGGAGGAACTTGTTGGTCAGCCCCTGGCTGAGCGCCTCGAGGACTTTGGCCGGATCCTCCCCTTTGGCGAGCAGGCGCGCCGCCCGCTCCAATTCCACCGCCCGCAGGTCTTCCGCGTGAGCCCGCAGGGCGCGGATGGTGGGCACCGCATCGCGGGCCTCCAGCCAGTGGAGGAAATGGCTCACCCGCGTCTCGATAATGGCTTCGGCCTCGACCACGGCCGCCTGGCGGGACTCGAGCCCTGCCTCCACCACCTGGGCGAGATCGTCCACCGTGTACAGGAACACGTCGTCCAACTGGCTCACTTCGGCCTCGATGTCCCGGGGCACCGCCAGATCGACCATCACGATGGGCCGATGGCGACGCTTGCGGATGGCCCGCTCGACCATGCCCAGGCCCACAATGGGCAAGGGGCTGCCCGTGCACGAGACCACCACATCGTAGCCGGGCAGGATCTCGGCGATCTGGTCGAGGCTCGCCACGTCCGCGCCGCAGCGGGCAGCCAGGCTGCGGGCCCGGTGTTCCGTACGGTTCGCGATGGTGATCTGGCGGGGGCCCGCGCCGGCGAAATGGGCCGCGCACAGCTCCACCATCTCCCCGGCCCCGATGAACAAGATCCGCTGATCGGACATCCGCTCAAAAATCCGCTCCGCCAGGTGCACCGACGCGGCGGCCATGGACACGATATTGGCGCCGATGGCGGTGGTGGAGCGAACCTCCTTCGCCACCGCGAAGGTGTTCTGGAAGAGCTTGTGGAGATGGCTGCCGAGGGTTCCAGCCTCTTCCGCCCGCCGCACGGCATCCTTAACCTGGCCGAGAATCTGGGGCTCACCCAGCACCATGGAATCCAGACCGCTGGCGACGCGAAAGACGTGGCGGATCGCCTCGCCATTGGGAAAGGTGTAGAGAAAGGGCGCCAGATCGCGGAGCGCCACGGCGTGGAACTGGGCCAGCCAGTCGGCAGCGTACTCGGCCTGGCGCGCGGCGTAATAGACTTCGGTCCGATTGCAGGTGGACAGGATCGCCGCTTCCGACACCTGGCGGGAGCGGGTGAGGTCCACCAGGGCCTCCTTCAGCGCCTGGGGCTGAAACGACACCCGCTCGCGGATCGCCAGCGGAGCGGTATGGTGATTCAGTCCGAGAGCGAAAAGCGGCATGGGCCGACCCAAAATATCAGGGGCAAGATTATACCACCCTGCCCCCACCCCAAAGGCTCAACAAAATCAGGCGCTTCGGCGCAAGACGGCCCCCCACCCGCGGTCTTCGCACGTCGCCCTCAGCTCCCCCCGCCCTCGTCGCCAGCGCCTTCCCGGCCCGAACCGTGGCGATAGGCCCCCGGCGGCGAGCCGGTCCACTTCTTGAAGGCCCGATGAAAGGCGCTACTCTCGGCAAAACCGAGTTCAGTGGCGATCTCATGCACCGGCCGATCGGTGTCGAGTAGCAGGGAGATCGCCAAGTCCCGCCGCAGGTCGTCCAGGATCGCCCGATACGACTGGCCCTCGTCTTCAAGACGCCGGCGCAGGGTCGACTCCGAGGCATGGAAGCGGGTCGCCAGCCCAGGGAAATCCGGCCATTCGGTCGGCACCCGCGCCCGCAGGTGGCGGCGAATCTTCGCCGTCAGGCTGCTGCTGTTGCGGTACTTCACCAGGAAGTTGGCCGGGGCCTCCCGCAGGAAGCGCTTCATCTCCGCCTCATTGCGCAGATTCGGCAGGGCCAGGTAGGCGCTGTCGAACTCGATGGTGGTCTCGCTCTGCTCGAACTCCAGACAGTGGGAAAACAGCACCCGCCATTCCGCGCTGAAGGCGGGCTCCGGGCAGCGGAACGTCGCACGGGCCAGGGGGATCCGCCGCCCCACCAGCCAGCAGGCGAGCCCGTGGATCAGGAGTAGAAAAGTGCCATAGGCAAAGGCCCGGCCTGGCGCCCGCTGCCCGCCAGCGGGAAGATCGTCCACCCGGATGCGGCAGAGCGCTCCGTCCACTTCCAGTCCACCGGCCAGGTCGTCCAGCACCACCCGCAGAAACCGTAGGGCGCGGCGCAGAGCCCGCTCGAGGGTATCGCTGTTGATGATGGCATGGCACAGGAGGGTGAAGCTCCCCACCTTCATGGGATGGCGATCCATCCCGAAGAACTCGTCGTCCAGGGCCACGGCAATCTGGTGCCAGAGGAGCCCGTAACTCGCCGATGACACCCGCGCCTGGGGTTTGGCGAGTAGCGCCGGAGAGATACCGGCCCGGGCCAGGAGGGCGTCCCCATCCAGGCCCCGTGCCCGAACGCCAAGCAGGGCCTCGTGGACGAAGGCAATGGAAATGGTGCCGCGTTCCGGGCCGGCCCCACCCCCACCCTCGCAGGCAGAGGAATCTCCAATCATCTCGCGACGGCCGAACGGGCCTTGGGCCCCATGGACGGAGAGTGGCAAATTCTATCAGCCACATTGGAAGTTTTCGGCATGGCCCCGCAGCCGCGCCTTGCCTAGACTGCCTCCCATACCAGTCGTTGCCCGATGAAGGCACGACCCCATCAATAACGAGGAGGAGAACATTCCATGGAAATCCAGAATCAGGTTTTTGTCGTCACCGGCGGGGGCTCCGGCCTCGGCGCCGCCACCGCACGCCATCTCCTCGCCCAGGGCGGGCGGGTGGTGTTGGCGGACGTCAATGCCGAAGCCGGTGCGGCGCTGGCCGATGAACTGGGCAGCAACGCCCGCTTCGTCGTCACCGACGTGACCCGCGAGGACAGCGCCCAGGCCGCCTTCGCCGCCGCCCAGGAAATGGGAACTCTGCGGGGTCTCATCAACTGCGCGGGGGTGGCGCCAGCCGAAAAGATTGTGGGCAAGGAAGGCCCGCATCGCCTCGACAGCTTCGCCCGCACGGTGCAGATCAATCTGGTGGGCAGCTTCAACATGATCCGCCTGGCTGCGGCAATCATGACCCAAAACGAGCCGGATGCCGGCGGTGAGCGTGGAGTGATCGTGAGTACCGCCTCCGTCGCCGCTTTCGACGGCCAGCTGGGACAAGCCGGCTATGCGGCCTCCAAGGGTGGCGTGGTGGCCATGACCCTACCCATCGCCCGGGAACTCGCCCGCTACGGTATCCGCGTCATGACCGTCGCGCCCGGCATCATGGAAACGCCCATGCTGCTGGGGATGCCGGCGGAGGTGCAGGACGCTCTGGGCAAGATGGTGCCCTTCCCCTCCCGCCTTGGAAAACCGGCCGAATTCGCGGCCCTGGTGGGCCACATCATCGGCAACCCCTACCTGAACGGCGAAGTGATCCGCCTCGACGGCGCCATCCGCATGGCCGCCAAGTAGGCCACCTTACCCGCCCTCTCCCGCTGACCAAATTTCGAAAGGCTTCCCATGTCCACGAGCAATCCCGTTGTCATCGTTTCCGCCGCCCGCACCCCCATGGGCGGCTTTCAGGGCGATCTCGCCAGCCTCACCGCGCCGCAGCTGGGTGCCGTCGCCATCCGGGGCGCTGTGGAACGCGCCGGGCTCACCACCGACCAGGTCCAGGAGCTCATCTTCGGCTGCGTCCTGCCCGCCGGCATCGGCCAGGCGCCGGCCCGTCAGGCCGCCCTGGGCGGCGGTTTGCCCTTGTCGGCCGGTTGCACCACCATCAACAAAGTCTGCGGCTCGGGCATGAAGGCCACCATGTTGGCCCATGATCTCCTCATGGCCGGCAGCAATGAGGTCATGATTTCCGGCGGCATGGAATCCATGAGCAACGCACCCTACCTGCTGCCCAAAGCCCGCGGCGGCTACCGCCTGGGCCATGGCCAACTCCTTGACCATATGTTCTTCGACGGCCTGGAGGATCGTTACAGCAAGGAAAACGCGGGCCGCTTGATGGGCACTTTCGCCGAAGACTGCGCCGCGAGCTACGGCTTTACCCGGGAGGAGCAGGACGCCTACGCCATCGCCTCCCTCACCCGGGCCCAAGCCGCAATCTGCAACCAATCCTTCGCCTGGGAAATCGCGCCGGTGACGGTGGCGGGCCGCAAGGGTGAGGTCCAGATCCAGGATGACGAGCAGCCGCCAAAGGCCAACATCGAGAAAATTTCCAGCCTCAAGCCGGCCTTCCGCAAGGATGGCACCGTGACGCCGGCGAACTCCAGTTCCATCTCCGACGGGGCGGCGGCCCTGGTGCTGATGCGGGAGGCCACCGCGGACCGCCTCGGTCTCGCGCCGCTGGCCCGCATCGTCGGCCACACCACCCACGCCCACGCCCCTCATCTCTTCCCCACCGCGCCGGTGGGAGCGATGCAGAAGCTGCTGGGCAAGGCTGGCTGGTCGGTGGGCGATGTGGATCTGTGGGAAATCAACGAAGCCTTCGCGGTGGTCACCATGGCCGCCATGCGCGACCTCGCCCTCGACCACGCCAAGGTGAATATTCACGGTGGTGCCTGCGCCCTGGGCCACCCCATCGGCGCGTCCGGCGCGCGCATCCTGGTGACCCTGCTGGGGGCGCTGCGCAAGACCGGCGGCAAGCGTGGCGTCGCGAGCCTGTGCATCGGCGGCGGTGAAGCCACCGCCCTGGCCGTGGAAATGCTGTAAGTCCAAACTCAAACACAACAACGATACGGAGGAGACCACCATGTTGCTCACCCAGGAACAGGAAATGATCCGGGACACGATTCGCAGCTACGTTCAGGAGCGCATCGCTCCCCATGCGGCTCAGTGGGACCGGGATCACACCTTTCCCGCTCAACCCCTGAAGGAACTCGGCGAGCTCGGCGCCCTGGGCATGGTGGTACCAGAACAATGGGGCGGCGCGGGGCTCGATTACCTGAGCCTGGTCCTGGCCCTGGAGGAAATTGCCGCCGGCGACGGCGCCACCTCCACCATCATCAGCGTGCAGAATTCGCTGGCCTGCGGCATCACCCTGAAGTACGGCTCCGATGCGCAGAAGGAGGAATGGCTCAAACCGCTGGCGCAGGGCAAAAAGCTCGGCTGCTTCTGCCTCACCGAGCCCCACGTGGGCTCCGACGCCGGCGCCATCCGCACCACCGCCACCCGGGACGGCGACGGCTGGGTGCTCAACGGGGTCAAGCAGTTCATCACCACCGGCAAATACGCCGACGTGGCCATCGTCTTCGCCATCACCGACAAGGCCGCCGGCAAAAAAGGCATTTCCTGCTTCCTGGTGCCCACCTCCACCCCGGGCTACATCGTCGCGCGTATCGAGGAGAAGATGGGCCAGAAGGCCTCCGACACGGCGCAGATCCTCTTCGAGAACTGCCGCGTGCCGGCCTCGGCGATGATGGGCGCCGAGGGCGAGGGCTACAAGATCGCCCTGTCCAATCTCGAGGCGGGGCGCATCGGCATCGCCGCCCAATCCGTGGGCATGGCCCGGGCGGCGCTGGAAGCGGCACTGCGTTACGCGAAGGAACGCGAGACCTTCGGCAAGCCGATCATCGAACATCAGGCGGTGAATTTCCGCCTCGCCGACATGGCCACCCTGGTGGACGCCGCCCGGCTCATGGTGTGGCGCGCCGCCACCCTCAAGGACGCCGGCAAGCCCTGCCTGAAGGAAGCCTCCATGGCCAAGATGTTCGCCTCGGAAGCCGCCGAGAAGGTGGCCTCCGACGCCATCCAGATCCATGGCGGCTACGGCTATGTGAGCGACTTCCCCGTCGAGCGCATCTACCGCGATGTGCGGGTGTGCCAGATCTACGAAGGCGCCAACGACATCCAGCGCCTGGTGATCGGCCGCGCCCTGGCCGGCGAGTAAGGCTTCCCACCCCAATCCGCTCATCCCAAGGAGGAGACACCATGGGACCGCTTCACGGCGTGAAGGTGGTGGAGTTCGCCGCCCTCGGCCCCGCCCCGATGGGCGCCATGATCCTCGCCGACCTGGGCGCCGAGGTGGTGCGCATCGAGCGCAAACGCCCGCCCGGTGCGCCGGCGGGGGCCGAGCTGTTCGACCCTAAGATCGACATCCTGAACCGCAGCCGGCGGGTGGTGAGCCTTGATCTCAAGAAGCCCGAAGGCCTCGCCGCCGCCCAGCGTCTGGTAGCCGGCGCCGACATCCTCATCGAGGGTTTCCGCCCCGGCGTGATGGAGCGCCTAGGCCTGGGGCCGGAGCCCATGCTCGACGCCAACCGGCGCCTGGTCTATGGCCGGATGACCGGCTGGGGCCAGACCGGGCCGTTGGCTCAGGCTGCCGGACATGACATCACCTACCTCGCCCTGTCCGGCGCCCTCCACAGCATTGGCGCGCAGGAGAAGCCCGCGGTACCCCTGAACCTGATCGCCGACTGCGGCGGTGGGGCCATGCTCCTGGTGGTCGGCGTGCTCGCCGCCCTCACGGAGGCGCGGAGCAGCGGACGTGGTCAGGTGGTGGACGCGGCGATGACCGATGGTGCCGCCCTGCTCATGACCATGATCCACACCTTCAAGGCCATGGGGCAGTGGCAGCCCGAGCGAAGCAGCAACCTCCTCGACGGTGGCGCGCACTTCTATGACACCTATCGCTGTGCGGACGGCAAGTTCCTCGCCATCGGACCCATCGAGCCCCAGTTCTACCGGGAATTTCTACAACGCATTGGGCTAGACGATCCGGCGTTCGGCGAGCAATGGGATCGGACCCGCTGGCCGGCGCTCAAGGAGCGCCTTGCCGAGCAGCTCGCCACCCGGACCCGCGACGCCTGGTGCGCCCTGCTGGAGGGCACCGACGCCTGCGTGGCGCCGGTGCTGGACATGGACGAAGCCCCGGCCCACCCCCACAATCGTGCTCGGCAGACCTTCATCGAAGTGGGTGGCGTCATCCAGGCCGCCCCCGCCCCCCGGTTCAGCCGCAGCGTGACGGAAGCCCCCCGCCCGCCTACACCAGGTGACGCGGGGGAGGCGGTCCTCGCCGACTGGGGCTTCACCCCGGCCGAGCTGGAGGCCCTGAAAACAAGCGGTGCCGTGTAAGTCCAAAAAGCAAAAACATGACAGGAGGAGAACCCATGAACTTTGAAAACATCATCGTCGAGACCCGCGGAAAAGTGGGCTGGATCACCCTCAACCGGCCCAAGGCAATGAACGCCCTGAGCGACGCCCTGGCCGACGAATTGGTGGTGGCCCTGAACGGCTTCGAAGCCGACGCAAACATCGGCTGCATCGTGATCACCGGTTCGGAAAAGGCCTTCGCCGCCGGGGCCGACATCAAGGCGATGGCGAAATACACCTACATGGATGCCTACCTGGGCGACTACCTGACTCGCAACTGGGAGCGAGTGAAGACCTGCCGCAAGCCGGTCATCGCCGCCGTGGCCGGCTTCGCCCTGGGGGGCGGCTGCGAGCTGGCCATGAGCTGCGACATGATCTTCGCCGCCGACACCGCCCAGTTCGGCCAGCCGGAAGTGAAGCTCGGCGTGACTCCCGGCGCTGGCGGTACCCAGCGCCTGCCCCGCGCGGTGGGCAAGGCCAAGGCCATGGATCTCTGCCTCACCGCCCGCCTGATGGACGCCCGAGAGGCGGAGCAGGCGGGTCTGGTGGCCCGGGTCATCCCCGCCGCCCAGCTTCTGGAGGAAACCCTGGCCGCCGCCCAGACCATCGCCGCCTACTCGCTCCCGGTGGTGATGATGATCAAGGAATCCATCAACCGCGCATATGAAAGCGGCCTCGCCGAAGGCATCTTGTTCGAGCGGCGCATGTTCCACGCCGCCTTCGGCCTGGAAGACCAGAAGGAAGGCATGGCAGCCTTCCTCGAAAAACGCCGCCCCGATTTCAAGAACCGCTGATCCGCATGACCCCGTTTTCCGGTGGCGACGGGCGGCCCCTCTGCCCACAACCACCGCCTATACCAAGACCGAGGAGGAGAAGACCATGTCGTTCCAGGACGAATTTCAAAAGAAGCGCTTTAGCGCCCATGACGCCATCAGCCTGCTGCATGACCGCCAGACCATCATCGTGCCCACCGGCGCCGGCGAGCCCCCGGCGCTGCTTCATGCCCTGTCGGAGCGCCGCCAGGAGTTCCACGGCATCCGGGTAGCGCAGATCCTGCCCATGCGCAAGTTTGGCTACTTCGATCCGGAAACCCGCGACCACGTCCAGCACGAGGCCTATTTCTTCGGCGGCGCCTCTCGCCAGGGCGGGCGGGAAGGCTGGATCGACTTCGTCCCCGCCTACTTCTCCGAGTTGCCGCAGCTCATCCGGCGTGACCTCACCCCCGCCGACGTGGTCTTCAGCATGGCCTCGCCGATGGATCAGCACGGCTACTTCTCCCTCGGGCTCGCCGCCGACTACACCATGGCCGCGGTGAGCAAGGCCCGCACCATCGTCCTGGAAGTGAATCCCAACGTGCCCTTCACCCACGGCGAATGCCACGTGCACATCTCCCAGGTGGCGGCGGTGGTGGAAAGCGAAGACCCCCTCATCGAAGTGGGCCTCCCCACCATCGGTCCGGTGCAGGAAGCGATTGGCAAGTACGTGGCCGACATGATTCCCGACGGCGCCACCCTGCAGATCGGCTACGGCGGCATTCCCGACGCGGTGGTGATGCAGCTCACCCACAAGCGTGACCTCGGAATCCATACCGAAATGGTGGGCGACGGCATCCTGACCCTGGTGGATGCCGGGGTCGTCACCAACAAGCGCAAGAACCATAACCCCGGCAAGATCATTGCGACCTTCGCCCTGGGCTCACGCCGGTTGTACGACTTCATGCATCGCAACCCGGCCCTAGAATTGCGCCCGGTGGACCAGACCAACGACCCCTATCGGGCGGGCCAGAACGACAAACTCATCGCCATCAACGCCACCATGCAGGTGGACCTGATCGGCCAGTGCGGCTCGGAGAGTCTCGGCTTCACCCCCTACTCCGGCACCGGCGGCCAGGCGGACTTTGTCCGCGCCGCCAACCGTTCGGAAGAAGGCAAGGCCTTCATCGTCGTCCCCTCCACCGCCAAGGAAGGCACCATCTCCCGAATTGTGCCCACCCTGACCCCCGGCACCCACGTGACGACCAGCAAGAACGACATCAATTACGTGGTCACGGAATACGGGGTCGCCCAGTTGCGCGGCAAGTCGTCCAAGCAGCGGGCCGAAGCCCTGATCGCCATCGCCCACCCGGATTTCCGCGGGCAACTGCGGGAAGACGCCCGCCGCATGCACCTCCTGTAAGCCGAAGGGGAGCGGCAGGAAGGCAGCGATTTCCTTCGACGCCGGACTCCCCGAAACGCCTTCCCACACCGGGGCGGTATCCCGCCCCGGCGCTCCACACGAGGCGAGCCTCTTCGCGGAAAAGCTCCTCCACCGCTGATCTGAAGGGGATCGCCGGAATCTCCCAGGTCTGGCGACTGAGCTTTTGCCCCTGTTGCGACACGCGGTCGGCTCGGGTGCTCCGTCATGCCCGTCGCACCCTTTCAAGCGGCGTCGATCATCAGGTGCTTGCGTGGTCGCCAAGCCGCAAGGCAGCCGGTTTTCCACTCCGTTCAGGAAGAGACTTGTCGCCCCGCCGACGGGGACGATCGAGTCCAATGCCAAACGCGCACCCCCAAGACAGGCGCTTATGCATTCAAGGATTGACCTCCGTCCCACGCCCCCGGATACTGCCGAAAAAGTAAGAAAAACCCTGACGCCTCAGCGGGCAAGTTACGCAATTGCCCGACTGTCGAGTTGGTGGTGGGCGGACGGAGTGCCCTGCGTCCAGGTTCCGACTGTCGCAGGAAGGTTTCAGGCTCAGTGGAGCCAATTCGGTCTGACGCGGCCCGCCTTTCCCGGGTCGCCGAGGACCCGACCAATGTCCGCCAGGCGCGACGGCCTTGTTGACATGTCCAATCGGCAATGAGGCGTCACCAGGGGGAAAACCATGAAGTCCAGAACCTTCCGCAACGGCTTGGCTTGCCTCGCCGTTTCCATGGCCGCGGCGATGGCGGCCACTTCGGCACACGCCGCGCTGCTGTCTGGGCCGATCAAGGTAACGCTCGACGCGCCGGGTGGCTTTACCGACGGCACGACCGGGGACTCGACACCGATCCTGCTCACTGACACGGTCGCTGTCGGCACGGGCATCCATCCCGGGGACGGCAGCAACATCGGCAGCTTCATGCTGTCGACCGAGTCCATTGTGTTTGGTGATGCGACCCACGACATCATCTTGACACTCGGTTCAGGGGCTGAATCCGGCGGCATCCTGACGACAGGCTTTCTCGGACTACCCGGCGACCCCGCGCAATATCAGTTCTCCGGGCTGAGCATCGCCAACGAGATCATCACCGGCGTGCTGGTCAGTGGCACCAATGTGGTGTCACCTGCCAACCTGACTACCTTGCTCCACTTCGATCCCAACAATCCTGGCTCGCTGTCCTTCGACATCGACACCCTGTCCATCGCCAACACCGCTGGCAGCGGGCTCAGCTTCGCCACCATCGTGTTCGACCTTCAGACCTGCGTCGTCGGCACGGCCAATTGCGGCAGCACGACTGGAGGCGGAGGCGACCCCAATCCGGTTCCTGAACCCGCTTCCATCGCGCTGGTGCTTGCCGGGTTGGCGGGGCTTCCCGTGTGGCGGCGCCGCCGCGCTGCAGGCTCGAACCCGGCCTGAGACCTGCCCCAATTCCCAAGAGGAGGACCCCATGGCCGAACCTTTCCTCGGCGAAATCCGCATCGCCGCGTTTCCCACTCCGCCGCGCGGATGGGCGCTGTGCAACGGCCAGTTGCTGGCGATCAACACCAATCAGGCCCTGTTCTCCCTGCTCGGCACGATGTATGGGGGGAATGGCGTCAGCACTTTCGCGCTGCCGGATCTGCGCGGACGCGCGCCGTTACACGTCGACGGCACCCATCCCCAAGGTTTGCCTGGCGGCGAAGCCACGCACACCCTGAATTCGGCGGAGCTGCCTTCGCACTCCCACGCCCTCATGGCCGTTTCAGACCTGGCGAGCAGCCCACAACCCAACGGCGCCATGCCCGCCGCCAAGGGCCGCGGGGGTGTGGACATCTACACGCCCGGGGGTACGCCAACGGTGGACCTCTCGCCCCAGTCCCTGAGCCCTACCGGCGGCAGCCAGCCCCACGACAACATGCAGCCCTACCTCACGGTGAACTTCATGATCGCAACCCAGGGGATCTTCCCCTCACGCAGTTGACGGGAGCACGACGATGAGCGATCCCTATGTCGGAGAGATCCGGATGTTCGCGGGCAACTACGCGCCTAACGGGTGGGCGTTCTGTGACGGCAGCCTGCTGCCGATTTCCCAGAACGAAGTCCTGTTCGCGTTGATCGGAACGATCTACGGCGGCGACGGCCAGACCACCTTCGCCCTGCCGGATCTGCGGGGCCGGGTGCCGGTGCACGTGGGCCCGTCGAATCCGATCGGCCAGATGGCGGGCAGCGAGAATGTGACCTTGAACCCGGCCCAGCTTCCTTCCCACAACCACGGGGTCAGGGCATCCACCGCGGCGGCGACGCCTGCGGCCGGACCCACGGGCTTGCTGGCCACCTCGGCGGCGGTCCAGTTCTACGGCAGCGGTGCGCCGTCGACCCCGATGGCCGCGGACGCCACCGGCCCGGCGGGGGGCAACCAGCCACACACGAACATGGCGCCGTTCCAGGCCGTCAATTTCATCATCGCGCTGTTCGGGATCTTCCCGTCACCAAACTGAGAACAGGAGCCGGTCATGGATCCCTTCATCGGCGAAATCCGAATCTTCGGTGGCAACTTCGCGCCGCGCGGCTGGGCCTTCTGCAATGGCCAGATTATGGCGATTGCGCAGAACAGCGCGCTGTTCGCGCTGCTCGGTGTGACCTACGGTGGTGACGGCCGTACGACCTTCGCGCTGCCCAACTTGCAGGGGCGCTTCCCCATGCACCAAGGTGCCGGCCCGGGGCTGACGCCGCGCGTGCTTGGCGAGACAGGCGGCACCGCTTCGGTATCGCTTCAGCAACAGGAAATTCCAGCCCATCAGCACGGGATGAACGCGGCACCCTCAGCCACCACCGGCACCCCGGGCCCCGCGGTCGCACTGTCCCCGGTGGGCAGCGGCGCCTCGGCGTACCGCCAGCCGGGAAACCGGGTGGCGATGGATTCGTTGGCGGTGGTGCCGGCCGGTGGTGGGGCTCCGCACAACAATGTACAGCCCTACCTGGCGCTGAATTTCATCATTGCGCTGGAAGGCATCTTCCCGCCACGAAGCTAGGGGTCCGGCTTGCCGGTGTGGCGCGAGGTAGGCGAAGCCGACCGCGAGTTCCTACAGCGCCTCGACGCCAGCCTGTGCGACTGGCTTCACGCCGTCGACGGACTGCCTGACGGCCAGCGCGTGGTCCTGGTGGACATGCAGGCGCGCGCCCGGGAGCAGGCGTATCGGTCAGCCTGGCCACAGGCGCGTTGTCTGGTGGTTGAGCAGGTCGAGGGCGGCCAGTCGCTGCCGGTCGGCCGAATTTGGTATGCCCGCACCGCCGACGCCCTCCACCTCATCGACATCAGCATGCTCCCGGAGCGCCGCGGACAAGGTGTTGGTGGCGCCTGCTTAAAGCGCTTGATCGGCGAGGCGGCGGCTGCAGGTCTGGCGGTGACCCTCAATGTCGCGGCGGACAACCCGGCACGCCGGTTGTATGCACGCCTTGGCTTTCGGTGCGTTACGCAACGTCCACCTCACCTCCAGATGCGGCTGGAACCGTCGGATACGCATGCCCCACATTGAGCGCCATCACTGATCGACGGCGCCTTCACCCTGTCATCAGCCGCGGATGGTTCTCTCCTCGATCTGCCCGGCCAATCCCTTGCCATTTTCGCCGGCAACTGCGAAAGGATGCCCGCCGCATGGCCCTTCCGGCCGGGGGCGGTCACCGCGACCGGATTCAGGCAGTAAAGGCCTGGATGCCGGTCTGGGCGCGGCCGAGGATGAGAGCGTGGATGTCGTGGGTCCCCTCGTAGGTGTTCACGACCTCCAGATTCACCAGATGGCGGATCACGCCGTATTCGTCTGAGATGCCGTTGCCGCCCAGCATGTCCCGGGCACTGCGGGCGATGTCCAGGGCCTTTCCGCAGGAGTTTCGTTTCAGGAGCGAGGTCATTTCGACCGCGTCGATGCCCTCGTCCTTCATCCGGCCCAGGCGCAGACAGCCCTGCAACCCGAGGGCGATCTCGGTCTGCATGTCGGCGAGCTTTTTCTGCACCAACTGATTGGCCGCCAGGGGGCGGCCAAACTGCTTTCGATCCAGCACATATTGCCGCGCCCGGTGCCAGCAGTCCTCGGCGGCGCCCAGGGCGCCCCAGGCGATGCCGTAGCGCGCCGAGTTGAGGCAGGTGAAGGGTCCCTTGAGACCCCGGACGTCCGGGAAGGCGTTTTCCTCGGGCACAAAGACCTCGTCCATCACGATTTCTCCAGTGATGGACGCCCGCAATCCCACCTTGCCGTGGATCACCGGCGTGGCGAGGCCTTGCATGCCCTTTTCCAGCACGAATCCGCGGATCTTTCCGCCATCGTCCTTGGCCCACACCACGAAGACGTCGGCGATGGGGCTGTTGGTGATCCACATCTTGGCCCCGCTGAGGCGGTATCCCCCAGGCACCGGGCGCGCCCGGCTTTCCATGCCCCCTGGATCCGAGCCGTGGTTGGGCTCGGTGAGGCCGAAGCAGCCGATCCATTCGCCCTGGGCGAGACGAGGCAGAAATTTCTGCCGCTGCGCTTCGGTGCCGAACTCGTAGATCGGCAGCATGACCAGGGATGACTGGACACTCATCATGGAGCGAAAGGCCGAATCCACCCGCTCGATCTCCCGGGCGATGAGACCGTAGGACACGGCATTGAGTCCGCCGCCGCCGTATTCCGCGGGGATCATCGCCCCCAGGAGGCCCATCTCGCCCATCTCGCGAAAAATCGCCGGGTCCGTGGTTTCGGCACGGAAAGCATCGCGGATGCGGGGCGCAAGCTGGCCCTGGGCGAAGGCCCCCGCCGCGTCGCGGACCATTCGCTCGTCATCGCTCAGCTGCCGTTCCAGCCGTAGTGGGTCGTCCCATTGAAATTCCATTGTGTCCCTCCTCCGTCGCCCTGATGGCAGTGGGCTGGCGTCAGGGTAGCACCGCAGCGGCGAGGCGGGGGTCAGGCCGTCGGGGCGGCAGCCCACAGCGACCCCCACAGTAGCCTGCCGGGCGCTACACTGGCACGCCCGCCCTGGTCGGGACCCACCCCAGACGTGCCGCGGGCATTGCATCCACGCCCTTTTCGCCATGCTACAGATCGCCGTCTGGTGCCTCGTCGTCACCGCCCTGTTCGCCTACATCAATCACCGGATGATCGGCCTGCCGACCACCATCGGCGTGATGACCATCGCCATGGCGATCTCCCTCGGTCTCATCGGCCTGGATCACCTCGGGCTGAGCGCGCCCCGCCAGTACGAGCAGGCCATGATGGCCTCGGTGGATTTCCCCGGGGTGTTGATGCGGGGCATGCTGGCGCTCCTCCTTTTCGCCGGCGCACTGCATGTCGATCTGGCCCGGCTGCGGCGGTTGAAATGGCCGGTGGGAGCCCTGGCCATCTTCGGCACCACGGCCTCGGCGCTTCTGGTCGGCCTCGCCCTGTGGAAGATCCTGCCCCTGGTGGACCTCCATCTGCCGCTCGCCTACTGCCTGGTCTTCGGCGCCCTGATTTCGCCCACCGACGCCGTAGCGGTGGCCGGGGTCCTGAAATCGGCCAAGGTGCCCAAGGCGCTGGAGGACATCATCTCCGGCGAATCCCTCTTCAATGACGCAGTGGGCGTCGTGCTCTTCGCCCTCGCCCTCTCGATGATCAAGACCGGAGAAATCCCCGCATGGCACGACGGCCTGCTGTTGCTGGCCCGGGAGGGCGGCGGCGGGATCATCCTCGGCCTGCTGCTGGGCTACCTGCTCTATGGCCTGCTGCGCGGGGTGGATAGTTACGAAGTGGAGGTGCTGCTGACCCTGGCCACTGTGATGGGTGGCTATGGGCTCGCCGACCACCTCGACTGCTCCGGCCCCTTGGCCATGGTGGTGGTGGGCCTGGTGGTGGGCACCAAGAGCCGCACCCGGGCCTTACCGGCCGGCACGCGGGACCACCTGGAGCGCTTCTGGACGCTGATGGACGGCCTTTTGAACACCGTGCTCTTTGTCCTCATCGGCCTGGAGATTGTCCGGGTGTCCTTCAGCCTGGGGATCCTAGCCGCCGCCGCGGTGACGATCCTGATTACCCTGACCGCCCGGGCGATCAGCGTGGCGACACCGCTCTCCCTCCTGGCGGTGGTGCTCGATCTGCCCCGCGGCGGCTGGCGGCTCCTGACCTGGGCGGGGCTCCGGGGCGGAGTCTCGGTGGCCCTGGCCTTGTCACTGCCCAGCGGACCGGAGCGGGAGGTGGTCCTCGCCCTCACTTACTGCGTGGTGGTGTTTTCAATTCTCGCCCAAGGGCTGACGATTCAACGCATCGCTTGCACCTTGGCGGCACGAACAGAAGCCGTCCAGCCGCCGCCGGCCTAGGCGGCCAGGGTGCCCCGCGGCCGCGGCCCCCGCAGCACTTGGCTGCGGGCACGCAACTGGCCGCAACCGCCGTCCACGTCCTGGCCGGCGGATTGACGCACCGTGGTGACAATACCCTGGGCCCGGAGCGACGCCACGATGTGAGCGACCCGCTCCCCTGGCGGTCGGCGGAATGGCAGGCCAGGCACCTGGTTGTAGGGGATCAGGTTCATCATCGCGTGTTTGCCGGCGAGAAGGCGGGCCATGCCGGCCAGTTCTTCGGTGCCGTCATTGACCCCATCGATCAGCGCCCATTGGTACTGGATAGGGTGACCCACCCGACGGGCGTAGGCCTCGCCGAGGGCAACGAGTTCTTCAGGGCTGATGCGGGGCGCCCGGGGCAGCAATTCCGCCCGGCGTTCCGCCAGGGTCGAGTGCAGCGAAATGGCCAGGGCGGGCTTCACCGGCCCAAGGGGGAGACGCTCGAAAACCCGGAGGTCCCCGACGGTCGAAAAGACCAGGTTCTTGTGGGCAATCGCACCTTCCTGGCCGAGGGCCTGGATGGCCTCCAGCACGTTCTCCAGATTGTGGGACGGCTCGCCCATGCCCATGAACACCACCCGGCCGACCTTGCGACGGGATCGCGCAAGGACAACCTGGGCGGCGATCTCGGCGCTGCCCACCTGACGCACCAAGCCCTCTCGCCCAGTCATGCAGAAGACGCAGCCCACCGCGCAGCCCACCTGAGTGGAGACGCACAAGCCATCCCGCGGCAAGAGGACGGATTCGACCATCTGCCCATCCGCAAGGGTAACCACCCACCGCGCAGAGCCATCCTCGGCATGGTGCTCGTCGTGGATGCGGGCCAGGCCGGCCAACTCGGCGGCCAGCGTCGGCAGCCGGGTGCGCACGCCAGCAGGCAGGTCAGCCCCGGGACGGCCGAGGCGATCCATGGCTGCCAGGGGCTCGCCCGCCAGCCAGGCCCGGAGAATGCGGCCCTCATGGCAGGGCTTGGCCCCCGCATCGCGAAGGTGCTGGCGAAATTCCTGGATACGCATGGTCAAGACCGTGATCGAACGGCCCACGGCCCTTTGGGGGTCCGCCGCCATCCTGAGAATTTAGAAGCGGCGCAGCATACCAGAGGGGCCGCTCCACGCGGGAGCGGCCCTCGGAAGGCTACTGGCGGTAGGGATTGTCGGGGTGGCGATCCCGGTCGTTGGGGACGCCATCTCCATCCCGATCCCGATCCTTGCGGTTTCGAACGCCGTCGCCATCAAGATCCCGCCGGTTGCGGTCGTCCCGGGCGTTGTCGGGGTTGGCGTCGTACTTGTTGCGGACCCCGTCACCATCCCGGTCCTTGTCGCGGCTGTCGGGGATGCCATCACGATCCTGATCCCGTTCGCGATAGCGATGGGGCGTGCCGTAGGGATGGCGATCGTAGGCGTCGGGGATGCCGTCGCGATCTGAGTCCCGCCGGGGATAGGTGGAGTAGTAGCCGTCATTGGAATAGACGCCGCTCCCACCCCCGTAGTAGCCCCCCGATCGGGAGTAGTAGCCATCGTCATAGGCGACGCAGCCCGTCAGCGCCGCCCCCAAGGCCGCAATGGCCAGAATCGACTTGCCCATGGCTCCCTCCTCGTCATGACAGACAGGCACGAAAGTGTGCCGCAATCAGTGTGCCAAATTCGGCTCGCCCTGTGTGCGACGGATTGTTTCATAGGCCCCCCCAAAGGCTCGGCAAAAAAATGCCCGCCGATGGGCGGGCATTTTTGGGTCGAAGCGAAGCTCAGGCCGACAAGGTCTTCACATGCTGGATGATCTCGCCCACCGCCTGCTGGGCGGAGCCGTAGAGCATCCGGGTGTTTTCCTTGTAGAAGAGCGCATTCTCGATGCCGGAGTAGCCCGAGCCCTTGCCCCGCTTGATGACGATGCAGTTCTGGGCCATGTCGGCGTTGAGGATGGGCATGCCGTAGATGGGGCTGGACTTGTCCGTCCGCGCCACCGGGTTCACCACGTCGTTGGCGCCGATGATCAGCGCCAC
>JAEUNY010000152.1 GCA_016791005.1 Zoogloeaceae bacterium | reverse complement strand
CTACTAACTCGACCACTACTGCGCCATCAGTCAGTGCCTGAAACCAGGCCTGCTTGCGCGTCGCCCAGTCGAGGGCGGGGAGGGTGATGAGGGTCAGCACCCCCGCCGAAGGCGACTTGGCGTGGCGCACCAGCGCCTCGGCGCCATCCTTGCCCGGCTTGCCGGAGGGAATGCGGAGGTCGAGCAGCTTGGCTTCGCCAAACAACGAAAGATTTCCCGCCGCGAGGCGAAGGGTTTCCCAGCGGAAACCCTGGCCAGCGACCAGGATCTCCCGCTCGGCGAAGCCCTGCCGGCGGGCGGCTGCACGGATCTCGTCGCCGGCCTCCGCGGTCAGCAGTGGGTCATCCCCATGGACCACATACAGGGGCGCCAGCGGCTTGGCCAGGTGGGCAGGGAGTTGGGCGGGGGCCAACTGCATGGCGGCGAAACGGGTCGGCGCTAGCGGGGTGCGGCCTCCTCGGCCGGCGCGGCGGGTTGGGCCGCCGCGAGGCGGCGGAGGAGCTGGCGCACCAGATCCTCGTCCATTTCCTTGTACAGCAGGCCCTCTTCCGCTTCCTTGGCGAGGATCTCGTTGTCGTCGTAGGTGAGATGGCGGCGGATGAAGAGCTTGGTCACCGGGATCCGTTCCTGGCCGCCCCGTCCGACGAGGCGGAAATCGAAGTAGCGGCGCAGTTCGTATTCCCGCACCTTGCCAAAGGCGTTGAGGCTGGTGATCTCCCGGCTGCGGCCGTCGCGGATCACCTGGAGCTGGACTTCGGCTTCCCCGGGAGTCGCCACCACCTGGGTGGTGCCGCCGGCTTCGATCTGGCGCTTGAGGGCAACGTTGATGGTGGAATACGTTCCGCCGCCGAGGAAGATGGTCTTGAACGGCAGGGCGTGGGAACCCCGAAGCTGGAAGCCGCAGGCGGCCAGCAGGATCCCGCACAGGGCCACCAGGAGCGGGGTTCGACAACGGCTAAGGAACATGGCGTGGGCTTTCTCGGGGCTAGCAAACGATATTGACGAGGCGACCGGGGACGACGATGACCTTTTTGGCCGGACGGCCTTCCATGAAGCGCTGGGCAGTGTCGGAGGCGACGGCGGCGACTTCGATGGCGGCGCGGTCGGCGTCCGCCGGGACTGTGATCGAGCCCCGGGTCTTACCCAGGACCTGGAGGACCAGTTCAATCTCGTCCTGCACCAGTGCGGCTTCCAGGGGCGCGGGCCAGGGCGCGTCGAGGATGTCGCCGGCGTAGCCGAGTTCCCGCCACAGGGCGTGGGCGATGTGGGGGGTGAGGGGGGAGAGGACGCGGAGCAGGATGCCCAGCCCTTCCTCCACCACTTCGGCGGTCAGCCCACCTTCCCGTGGCGCCTTCTCGAGGGCGTTGAGCATTTTCATGCAGGCCGAGGCGACGGTATTGAACTGGTGCTTGGCGAGATCGAAGCTCGCCTGCTTTAGCAACAGGTGGATTTCGCGGCGCAGCGCTGCCAGCTCGGCGGGAAGTTTGGCGGCGCCCAAGGCGCGTTCTGCCGGCAAGCGCGGGCGCAGTTCCTGGCCGTAGGCATGACCGAAGGCCCACACCCGCTTGAGGAAGCGATGCGCCCCTTCCACCCCGGCATCCGACCATTCCAGGGTCTGTTCCGGCGGCGCGGCGAACATCATGAAGAAGCGGGCGGTGTCGGCGCCGTATTGTTCGATGAGGGCCTGGGGGTCCACGCCGTTGTTCTTGGACTTGGACATGGTGGTCAGCTCATGTTCGAGTTCCCTGCCGTCGGCCTTGAGGCGCGCGCCGGTGATCTGGCCCTTAGCGTCCTTGAGGACCTCCACGTCCGCCTCCCAGTAATAGTTCTTGCCTCCGCCTTCGGGCTTGTGGAAGAAGGCGTTGTTCAACACCATGCCCTGGGTGAGGAGGTGGCGGAAGGGCTCGCGGACCTGCATCAGGCCCATGTCAGCCATCACCTTGGTCCAGAAGCGGGAGTAGAGCAGGTGCAGGATG